>NZ_JBSFRH010000001.1:0-370791 GCF_053589135.1 Rhodococcus sp. NPDC003382 | reverse complement strand
AAACGATATTAAAAGATTTTTGAGTGGTGTTATGAGTTGTGATCTACCGATCTCGTTTTTGCGCAGCTACCCGAACAAGGCTCGTGCGCGTTTCCGGTAGCTGGTGCTACCGGAAACGCGCACGGGTACGGGCGGTTACACCGGTTCGGGTTGCGGGACCTCGCGCGGTTCGGAGACCTGCTCGACCTCGTCGACCCGCTGCTGCTCTGCTCGCAGTCGCTGTCCGAGGACCGACTTGCGGCGACCGTAGGCGAAGTACACCACCACACCGATGGCCATCCAGGCGACGAACCGGATCCAGGTCTCGACGGACAGGTTCAGCATCAGCCAGCCGCAGGCGAGCACCGCGAGGATCGGCACCAGCGGCACCATCGGGACGCGGAAACCGCGCGGCAGGTCCGGACGGATCCGGCGGAGAACCATGACACCGATGCACACGAGCACGAACGCGAACAGCGTGCCGATGTTGACCATTTCCTCGAGCACACCCATCGGGAACACCGCGGCGAGGACGGCGACGACGGCGCCGACGACCAGGGTGATGCGCACCGGGACGCCCTTGTGGTTCGTGGTGGCGAGCTTCTTCGGCATGAGGCCGTCACGGGACATCGCGAACAGCACGCGGGTCTGGCCCAGCATCATCACCATCACGACCGTGGTGAGGCCGGCGAGGCCGCCGATGTTGATGGCCATCTGCGCCCACGTGATGCCGTGTGCCTCGAACGCGGTGGCGAGGGTGGCGCTGCCGTCACCCACGAGGGCGCTGCCGGTCCGCAGATCGGTGTACTTGACCATGCCGGTGAGCACCAGGGTGACGCCGACGTAGAGGACGGTGACGATGGCCAGCGAGCCGAGGATGCCGCGCGGAAGCGACTTCTGCGGGTTCTTCGTTTCCTCGGCGGTGGTGGCGACGACGTCGAATCCGATGAAGGCGAAGAACACCAGGCTCGCCGCGGCGAGGAGCCCGTACCAGCCGTAGGTGCTGCCACCGGCGCCGGTCAGCGCCGAGAACAGGGACTGGTGGACGCCGGTCGCGGTGGTCTGTGTTTCCTCGGCCTGCGGAATGTACGGCGCGTAGTTGCTCGCCTTGATGTAGAAGACGCCGACGGCGATCACGAGCAGCACGACCGCGACCTTGATGGCGGTGACGACCGCGGACACCCGCGAGGACACCTTGGTACCGACGGCGAGGATGACGGTGATCGCACCGACGATGAGCAGCGCACCCCAGTCGAATGCGACGGGCCCGAGATGCATCGTCGTGTGTTCACTGCCGCCGAACAATCCGCCGAGATACATGGACCACCCCTTCGCGACCACGGCGGATGCCAGGGCGAATTCGAGGATCAGGTCCCAGCCGATGATCCAGGCGACGAACTCGCCGAACGTCGCGTACGAGAAGGTGTAGGCGCTGCCGGCGACGGGAACCGTCGAGGCGAACTCCGCGTAGCAGAGGGCGGCGAGGCCACAGGTGATGGCGGCGAGAACGAAGGCCAGCGAGATCGAGGGGCCGGCCACGTTCCCGGCGGTGCGGGCGGTGAGGGTGAAGATGCCGGCGCCGACCACGACGGCGACACCGAATACGGTCAGATCTTTCGCGGTGAGTTCACGCTTGAGCCTCGAACCGGGTTCATCGGTGTCCGCGATCGATTGCTCTACAGATTTGGTGCGCCAGATGCCGACTCCGGGCATGTTGTGCTCCTCGGTGTGGGTTGTATTGCCCCACCGGACCTCGTGGGTAGCCGGGGGCGTTCGCTCACAGATGGCGCTTCATGCTGCGTCGATGAGAGATTCTGTGAGCATTTCTATGCAGCAATCATGGCACTAGCGAGAATGGTGTCAATATCTTCTTCAACAGCTATGCACTATGCTCAACTAGTGACACGCATCACAGTGGAAAGGATGTCACCGTGCTCAGTCTCGACCGTCTCGACGCGGCCCTGCTCGCCGAGCTCACCGACAACCCTCGCGCCGGGATCGTCGACCTGTCGGCGAAGCTCGGCGTCGCACGCAACACCGTCCAGTCGCGCATCCGGAAGCTCGAGGAGTCGGGAGCCGTGACGGGATACCGGCCGGTCGTCGACCTACCGAAGCTGGGCCTGCCACTGCAGGCGTTCATCGGCGCCGAGCTCGTCCAGGCCCGCATGGGCCACGTGATCGCCGAACTGGAACGGTTCCCCGAGGTGCTCGAGGTGCACGCGACCACGGGCCGGGAGGACCTGCTGATCCGCATGGCCGCCCAGTCGCAGGAGAACCTGCTGCAGGTGCTCGAACGCATCCACTCGATCGAAGGCGTCGCACACACCACCACGACGCTGGCCCTGACGACGCCTGTGGCGTACCGGACGCAGCCTCTGCTCGATCAGCTCACCCGCGGTGCCGGGCACGGCCGTTCGACGCCCGTCGCGGACCTTCCCTGACGGCGACACGGACGGACACAACGAGGCAGGGGAGCCGCCGTAGCGACTCCCCTGCCTCTGTTTCGTACTACTGCATCTTTCGTACTACTGCATCGATGTCACGCTGCGTCGATGCGCTGCTCCGCGATCCGGTTCGCGGCGGCGCCGAGCCCGGTGCCCAGAACCCGTGCCATCTCGAAGATCTCGGAGGTGCGGTCGAAGATCGCCTCGACGTCGGAACGCACGGCCGCCGCGTCGAAACCGTCGACCTCGCCCGCCACCTGGATCAGGCCGCCGGCGTTGGCCACGTAGTCGGGCACCCACGTGATCCCCCGCTCCCCCAGCAGGTTTTCGATCTCGGGGGACGCGAGCTGGTTGTTCGCCGCGCCGCACACGAGCCGCGCGTCCAGGGACCGGGCGGTGACCGGCGAGAGCGTGCCGCCCAGCGCACACGGCGCGTAGACGTCCAGCGGCGCCTCGACGACGCTGTCGGCGACCCGCACGTTCGGGAAGTCCGCGACGACGCGTTCGATCGCGGCCGGATTCACGTCGGAGACCACCACGTGGGCGCCGTCCGCGGCGAGCAGGCCGACAAGCGAGTAGCCGACCTTACCGAGACCCTCGACGCCGACGACTCGTCCGTCGAGATTCGGTGCGCCCCAGACATTCTCGGCGCCGGCACGCATCGCCTGGAACACGCCGAGCGCGGTGAGCGGGGAGCTGTCCCCGGATCCACCGGCCGCAACGGTCCGGCCGACCGCGTGGGCGGTGCTGCGGCCGACGACGTCGAGGTCGGAGGCGAATGTTCCCACGTCGGCGGCGGTGATGTAACGGCCGCCGAGGGAGTCGACGAACCGGCCGTATGCGGCGAGCAGCGCCTCGGTCTTGTCGGTGGTCGGATCGCCGATGATCACGGCCTTGCCGCCACCGAGGTTGACGCCGGAGACCGCCGCCTTGTAGGTCATTCCCCGCGAGAGGCGCAGCACGTCGTCGAGCGCCTGCCGCTCGTCGGCGTACGGGTAGAAGCGGGTGCCACCGAGCGCGGGTCCGAGTGCGGTGGAATGGATCGCGATGATCGCGCGGAGCCCGGTCGCGGCGTCCTCACAGAACACGACCTGTTCGTGCGGGCGATCCGACAGGTTGCGGGACCGGCCGAAGACTCCTGCTGCGGTGTCCTCGAGGGGGCGGATGACGGTGGGGGTGCTCACGCGACGGATTCCTTTCGGGCGGTGGAGATCTGGGAGGTTTCGGGGGTCTGCGCCGACGGGATGTCGATGCCGAGTTCGGCGAGCTGGGCGCGGTAGCGCTCGATCGAGCGCAGCTTGACGTCCTCGTAGCCGCGGACGGTGTCGGCCAGGTCCGCGATGCGGACCGCGCGGTCGTAGGTGTCCTCGTTCAGGTCTGTGGCGAGACCCAGGACGGTGTCGGTGTAGTGCGCGAGCAGCTCGCGTTCGACCTTGCGCACGTGGGCGTAGCCGAAGGGATCGAGCCGGGTTCCGCGCAGTCGCTTGCCCTTCGCCAGAAGCCGCAGTGCCACATGGGTTCTGGGTCCGAAGCCGACCTTCTTCTTGCGGCCGAGTGCCCGGAGGACCGGCGGGTGCAGGCGGTAGGTCAGGTCCGCTCCGTCGGGCACCTGCGCGTTCACCTCGTCGAGGAAGGCCGGATCGACGAGCATCCGCGCGACCTCGTATTCGTCCTTGTAGGCGGTGAACTTGAACAGCCCGCGGGCGACGGCCTCGGAGAACTCGGTGCGGTCGGTGACGCGACGCTCGGCTTCCCAGACGGACTGCACCTGCTCGATGTACCGGGCGGCCAGGCGGCGGCCCTGGTAGTCGATCAGCGCGGCGGCACGGATCCGGACCAGGGGCAGCACCTCACCGTCGAACGTGGTGCCGGCCAGCAGCTCCTCCGGGACGACGGTCCCGGAGCGCTGCGCGCGGACCGGCTCGGTCGCCGCGGCGAACGCGTCGGGGTCGGCAACCGCCGCGCGTCCCCAGCGGAACGCCGCGATGTTCGCCGCGACCGCGACACCGTTGAGCTCGATGGCCTCCTCGATGGCCTCCGCGGGGATCGGCAGGCCGCCGAGCTGATGCGCGGCACCGACGACGAGGAAGTTCGCCGCGGCGGTGTTCCCGAACAGGGCCTGTGCGGCGGCGAGGGCGTCGAAGGACGCGAGCCGGGCGGTGGCGGCCTCGAGCCGCGACAGCAGTTGTTCCTCGTCCGGGTGGCGGATCGACCGGTCGTACACCATGTCCCCGGTGGGGGTGCGGCTCGTCGACGCGACCGCGACGGTGGTGGCCGCATCGGCGTAGGCCAGGTTCTTCGCGTCGGCCGCGGTGAGCAGGTCGAGGGCCAGCAGGCAGGACGCACCGCCGGTGCCGACGCGGTTGCCCGGTTCGAGCTCGTCGGGGGCGAACCGCAGGTGCGAGACCACCGGTCCGGCCTTCTGGCTCATACCGATCTGGTCGAGGGATTCGACCTCGAATCCTGCGCGCATCGCCGCGGTCGCGAGAACCTGGTTGACGGTGACGATGCCGGTTCCGCCGATTCCGGCGAGGAACACGTTGCGGGTGCCGGCGACCGCCGTCTCGACGTCGGGCACGGCGGGCGGTGTCGGTGCGGTGCGCTTCTCGGTCTTGCGGGTGGGGTCGATCTCGACGGTGACGAACGACGGGCAGTCGCCGTCGAGGCACGAGTAGTCGGTGTTGCAGGAGGTCTGGTCGATGCGGGTCTTCGAACCGAACTCGGTGTCGACGGGCTGCACCGACAGGCAGTTGCTCTTGACGCCGCAGTCGCCGCAGCCCTCGCACACCGCCTCGTTGATCACGACGCGGGTCGTGCGGGTCGGCAGGGTGCCGCGCTTGCGCTGACGTCGTGCGTCGGCGGCGCAGTGCTGGTCGTAGATGAGCACGGTGACGCCGGGAACCTCGCGCAGCACGCGCTGTGCTTCGTCGAGGCGGTCGCGGTGCCAGACCGTGACGCCGCGGGCGAGCTTGCGCTTGCGATGCCGCTTCGGTTCGTCGGAGCAGATGATGATCTGCTTGACGCCTTCGGTGGTGAGCTTGTGGGTGAGCGCGGGAATGGTCAGCGCACCCTCGGCGTCCTGCGCGCCGGTCATGGCGACGACGTCGTTGTAGAGCAGCTTGAAGGTGATGTTCACGCCGGCCGCGACGCACGCCTGGACGGCGAGCTGACCGGAGTGGAAATACGTTCCGTCACCGAGGTTCTGGAACATGTGACCGACGTCGGTGAACGGGGCCTGACCGATCCACTGGGTGCCCTCACCGCCCATCTGGGTCAGCCCGGTGACCGCACTGTCGGCGCGGCCGGACATCGTGACGAGCGCGTGGCAGCCGATGCCGCCGCCGCCGATCGATCCTTCCGGCAGCGCGGTGGAACGGTTGTGCGGGCAGCCGCTGCAGAAGTAGGGAGTGCGGGTGGCCGAGAGCACCTCGAGCGGGAGCTGCGGCAGCGGCGCGGGGCCGAGGTCCACATGCCCCTTCAGGACGCGGCGCAGCGGCCCGCGGATCCGGCCGGCGGTGAGTTCGCCGTCCACCGGGACGAGTCGCCGTCCGTCGGCGTCCTTCTTGCCGACGATGACCGGCGCCGATTCGGTTCCGTAGAGGATCTCGCGGATCTGGGTTTCGACGAAGGCGGTCTTGTCCTCGACGACGACGATGCGCTCGAGCCCGTCGGCGAACTCACGGACCATGTCGGGTCCGATCGGGTACGGCATGCCGATGCGCATCAGCCGGATGCCGGCCTTGTGCAGGTCGGCGTCGGTGACGGACAGGTCGAGCAGGGCCTGCCGCAGCGCGTCGAAGGTGGTGCCGGTCGCGACGAGGCCGATGCGGGCGTGGGCGGGATCGACCTCGACGACGTCGAGCGCGTTGGCCTTGCCGTAGGCCTGGATCATCGCCCAGCGCGGCCCGTACAGGTCGGCTTCGGCGATCACACTGTCGACCGGCGCGGCCATCGGGCGCTGCTTGTAGACGAACGGCTTCCCTTCCCAGGAGATCTCGGGAACGGTGATCTCGGTGTCCGCGACCGACCCGTCGACGCTCCAGGCGCCGTCGGCGACATCCGCGACGATCTTGAGTGCGACGACGCACCCCGAGGCCCGCGAGAGGGCGACGCCGTGCAGGCCCATCGTGACGATCTCGGCGGCGTTGCGCGGGAAGAGCACCGGGATGCCGAGGGCGGCCAGGGACCGCTCGCTGACGGCGGGCACGGTCGAGGACTTGGACGCGGGGTCGTCACCGACCATCAGCAGCACACCGCCGGTCGGTGAGACGCCGTACATGTTGGCGTGCCGCAGCGCGTCGGTGGCGCGGTCGAGGCCGGGGCCCTTGCCGTACCAGACGCCGACGACGCCGTCGTGCGTCGGCGTGCCCGCTCCGAGGTCCGCCTGGCTGCCCCACACCGCCGTCGCGGCGAGTTCCTCGTTGAACCCCGGGGTGAACGTGATGTCGTGTTCGGCGAGCACCTTCGGCATGCCGTGCAGCAACTTGTCCAGGCCGCCGAGCGGGCTTCCGGGATACCCGGAGACGAAGGTCGCCACGCGACGGCCCTCGCGGATGTCCCGCACGTGCTGTTCGACGAGCTGCCGGGCAATGGCCTGCACACCCGTGAGCAGGACCGTTCCGGAGCCGGAGCGGTATCGGTCGTTCAGATCGTAGGGAAGGCTGTCGCTTTCACGGACCGCGATCTCGGTCATCGCACACCACCGTTCCTTTGCGACATCCGTTGTGCAGTGTCGCTCGAGTCACATCAATTGGTGCAGCAATAATCTCCATTCCTGATTCAATCCGTCAACAGCATCGAGAACAACTGAGCATTTTGATCGATTGTGACGCGTACCACACCTCCGTGGTGGTCACGGTGCTCAGAGCGCTACCGGGCGACGCCGATCGCGTCGAGTGTCGAGGAGAGCCGTTCGAGGACTCGCACCGTCTCGGCGAAGCCCTCGGCACCGAGCGCGCCGGCCAGCCGCGCCGCGAGTTCGGCGTGTGCCGGACCGATACGTTCGATCGCCGCGCGGCCCGTCGCCGTGGGTGCGACCAGCTTGGCCCGGCGGTGCGCCGGGTTCGGGGTGTACTCCGCGAGCCCCTGATCGACGAGCAGATCCGCGATGCGCTGTACCGACTGCCGCGTGATGCCCATCGCGCGGGCGATTCCGGCGACCGGAAGCGGCTCGTGCAGGACGGCGCCGAGCACCTGCCAGCGGGCCGCGGTCAAACCGGCCGGTTTCGCGAGTTCCTCGGCGGCCGAGAGGAACTGGCCGTTGAGACGGAAGGCGCTCAGCGCGGCCCGGCTGAGCAGATCCTGTTCGGCACGGCTCACCGGTCGCCGCCCGCCGCCTCTTCGGCCGCCTCGAGGATCGGGAAGGCGGACGCGTCGGAGTCGTGGAACAGGCGGTACCACGCGTCGAGCACCTCACCCTCGTACACGCCGAGAAGGCCGAGGATCTCGCGGGCGAACGCCACCGGTTCGGTCCCACCGGCGGTGACGAGGATGCCGTCGGTGACGGCATCGGCCTCGACATAGCGACCCGCGCCCCCGTAGCCGGTGGCGGCGAGGTAGAAGGACACGTTGCTGGTGTGATCGCGGTCGTCGAGCAGGCCTTCGCTGGCGAGTCCGGCGGTGGCGCCGCAGATCGCGGCGACGGGCACGCCGGTGTCGAGGAATTCGCGGGCGAGGCGTGCGTACGGGGCCAGTTCGTCGCCGGTGTCCCACAGGTCGGCGCCGGGAAGCACGAGCAGGGCGGCGTCGTCGGGGGTGACCTCGTCGAGGGCCAGATCCGGGACGATGCGGATGCCGGCCATGGTCGTGACCGGCTCACGACTCGGCCCGACGGCCCGGATCGTGTAGCCGGCCCGGGCCAGGTGAGCGACGGCATGGCCGGGTTCCCAGTCGGCCAGGGTGTCGTAGACGGCGAGGAACACTGTGCCGAGCGTGGGTGTCATGGCAACCTCCGATGTCGTTCATCGATATGTCAGCATCCTGTCAATTAGACAGGGTGCTGTCAATAACAAGTTGCCGAAGTCCCCGCCACCTCCACAGACCCGGAGGTACGATTTGTGACGTAACGCACATTCGTCGCAACGGCCCGCGACGAATACACCCCGATGAGCACCGGATCGCGTCCACACCTCGGCGGCCACGTCGACAGGCGTGACCCGATCCTTCGGTGCGCATCCGGTTCGCCGCACAGCGCGGGGCACTGCGGCGACCCGCCCCGTCGCCCGGCTTTCCTTGCCGGGTCCGCATTTCGAACCGGCATCGTCTCCGGAAGGACGTTGTCATGCGCAGAACCCTGACCGCCGCGGTTCTCGCGGCCACCGCCGCACTCACCCTCGGCACCGGAGTTGCATCCGCCGAGTGGTTGTACGAGGACATCCTCGTCGTCGGAATCCCCAACGTCGTAGGCATGAGCGAGCAGGACGCCGTCGCCACCCTCGAATCACAGGACATCCCGTACACCATCACCAACAAGTCCGGCAGCGCGCTGACCGTGTGCAACGTCACCGAGCAGCGGGACAAGGGGTTTTACACCGAGATCCGTCCCGAATGGGATTCGACGGACCAGGAATGGGACTACGTCGAGTACAAGATCTGGCGGGGTCTCGGTCTCACCGTCGTCTGTAACTGACGGGCGCACGCCACGTTTGCAGCGTCGGCAGCACACGGCTGCCGGCGCCTTTCGGCGTGGGCAGCTTGCCTGGGTGAGCGGGTTAGGTTTACCTTTACTACTTAAGGTTCACCTTATTCGGACGAACCCGGCGAGCCCGGCCCGCGACACCGTCGCGGAGACCGGACCCGTGCCCCGGAAGCCAACACCAGGAAGCAACAGTGCCCCAATCGAACCGGCCGCCCTCCACCACCGACGAGCCCACCGCGATCGCCGCTGTCCTGCACGTGACGATGGGCACCGAAAACCTCGCCGGCGAACCCGGAACCGGACCCCGCGTCGGTCAGGTCGACGTCTACAACCTCCCCTACGTCGACCTCACGACAGTGCGGGGCCTGATCATCGGCGGCGGTGTCGACCAGATCTTCCTCGAGCGCAACCGAGATCTGCTCACCGGATTCGTCACCCGCGGCGGCCGCGTCGCCGTCATGGGTCACGCGTTGACGGATTTCCTTCCCGGCCTCGGGGTGTGGCGCAAGCTCGCCTACACCGGCCCGAAGGACCTCGCGATCACGCTCGGCGATCCGCACCCGGTGTGGGACGGTGTCGACCCTGCCGACCTGAGTTTTCGCAAGGGCGTCACCGGCTTCTACGCGCGCGGCTACGTCGACAAGATCCCCGACGATGCGATCGTCACGACCCGCATCGGCCGACACGCGCTGCCCCTCGACTTCGTCTACCCGCTCGGCGACGGCCAGGTGCTCGTCCACGGCGGGAACGACCTGACCGGCTGGAAGAACGACCCGAACACGTCCGCGCGGATGACACCGCAACTGATCGATTGGCTGACGCAGCGATGACCACCGCCGAACCCTTCTCCCGCACCGACATCGCACCCCTGCGGAGCCGGCGCCTGGCCATCGTCCACGGCGGGTCCTACCCCCATCTGCAGACGATGAAGGACCCGGCGGTGCTTGCCTACCAGCCGGACTTCCACTACCTGGCCGACCTCGCCGACGGCGATCTCGACGGCTACTCGACGGTGATCGTCGCCGACCGGTTGCATCCCGGACTCGTCGCCCGCCACGCCGATCGGTTCCGCGCGGTCGCCGAGCGCGGCGACACGCTCGTCGTCCTCGGCGAGAACGGCGTCCACACCTGGCTTCCCGGCGTGGAATGGGAACCGCGGCCGACGAACTTCTGGTGGTGGCTCCACGGTGAGGACCCGCTGATCCGCACCCGCAGCCACGACCACGGGGCATGGGCGTACCTGAGCACCAAATCCGTCATCTGGCATCACCACGGGTTGCTCCGCACCGAAGCGGACGTGGTCCCGCTCGTGGTCTCCGAGGAACCCGATGCCGAGGGCAATCCGCACGACGCGGGCATGATGCTCTACGAGGACACCACTTCGACTGCGGGCCGTCTCATCGTCACGACCCTCGATCCGACGTACCACCACGGCAGCAACTTCATGCCGGGCGCGACGCGGTTCCTGTACTCGCTGTTGCGCTGGGTCGACAACACCTGACGCTCCGCGCACGATCGGGCCCGCCACCGCACTGCGGTGGCGGGCCCGGTCGGTTCAGCCCGCGTTCTCTTTCAGGGTGTGGGCGACGAGGGCGTTGGCGTGTCCGTGGCCCATGCCGTGGTCGACCTTGAGCCAGTTCACCAATTCCATGTGCTTGGTCAGATCCGACTCGCGGATCATCGTCTTCCACTCCTCGATCGGGCGACCGTATTTCTTCTCGATCGACGGAAAGTACGACTCCGGGCCTTTCGCCTTCTCGGTCATGGGCGAAGATTAACGGGACCGTCGGACATCGTCGGCCCGATCGGTGAAATCCACCGCGGTGCACGTCAGTTCACGATGTCGTAGACCTCGTCCGCGGGTGCAGCGAGCAGCCGATCGGCCATCTCCTGCTTGAGCACCGTCAGGCGTGCTTCCTCGTCGTCGGTGCGGTCGGCCTTGCGCCCGAGGGTGATGAACTCGTCGGTGACGAAGCCGTCGCGGATCTCGAGCCGCACGGTCCGGTCGCGGTAGGTCAGCACGAACACGTACCGCTCCAGCGTCTGCCCGCGATCGCGGCGCTCGAGTTCCGCGTCGACGGTGAACCGCCCGGCGGTCACAGCCCGGGTCACCGCCTCGAACGTGTCGCGCACGCCGGGACCGCGGTGCGCGGTGGCGACGCTGATCTCGCGGCGCTCCGCGGGCGCGTCGGGACTCAGCACCGGCAGCGCGCGTTCGAGGACTTTCACCGCGTGTGCAACTCCGCCCGGGAATCCCGGGCCGTGGTACTTCATGACGTCGTCGACGGTGAAATCGATGACGGTGCCGTTCTCGGCGACGGCGATGGTTTCGGACATCGGGACATCTCCTGGTGTGAGTCGGGTTGCAGCGGAATCGGGTTCAGACACCGGACACGGCACCGACGAGGGCGGCGGTGTATTCGTGTGCCGGGTCGGCGAGAACGGTGTCGGCGCGGCCGGCTTCGACGATGCGCCCGCCCTGCATCACGACGATGTCGCGGCAACTACGGGCGGCCAGCGCCAGATCGTGGGTGATGTGGACGACGGCCATGTTCTCGGAGACGGCGAGTTCGCCCATGAGGTCGACGATCTCGAGTCGCAGCGACGCGTCGAGACCACTGGTCGGTTCGTCGGCGAGCAGCAGTTTCGGCCTGGTCACCAGCGCCCGTGCGAACGCCACCCGCTGACGCTGCCCACCGGACAGCTCGTGCGGGTAGCGCTGCAGGAAGCTCTCGGCGGGACGCAGGTGCACGGATTCGAGCGCCGCGACCGCGGCCTGCCGGCGGCTGTCCCGGTCACCGATACGGTGGATCACCATCGGCTCGGCGACGATGTCCCCCACCCGCAGGGTCGGCGGCAGCGACGCGTACGGGTCCTGGAAAACCAGGTGCATCCCCTTGCGCGCCGCGCGGCGCCGGCGCTGCGGCACCGCGGTCAGGTCGACTCCGTCGAAGACGATCCGTCCCGCGGTCGGGGTCACCAGGCCGGCGACCGCCCGTGCGACGGTGGATTTCCCGGCTCCGGAGCCACCCACCAGCGCGACGGAATCACCGGCGGCGACCTGCAGGGTCACGTCCGTGATCGCGGGCTTGCCGTCGAATGCGACCGAAAGCGATGCGATGTCGAGCAGTCCACTCACGAGAAGACCTCCTGAAGTGACGGACGCAGCCGGGGCGCCGATTCGACGAGTTTGCGGGTGTACGGGTGCGTGGGCGACCCGACGACCTGCTCGGCGGTACCGATCTCGACGAGTTCGCCGTCCTTCATCACCGCGATACGGTCGGCGATTCGCTCGACAACCGGCAGATTGTGGGTGACGATCAGCAACGCGAGGGATCGGCGCACCCGCAGCTCGTCGAGCAGCGCAAGAACCTCGGCCTCGCGCAGCACGTCCAGTCCGCTGGTCGGTTCGTCGGCCACGAGCACGTCCGGTTCGTTGGCGAGCGCCATCGCGATCACGACGCGCTGACGCATACCGCCTGAGAGCTGGTGCGGGTAGGCGTCGACCCTGTCGGCCTCGAGACCCACGTCGGCCAGGAGCTCGAGGGTGCGTTCCCGCGCCTGGGCTCTCGTGCACGAGCGGTGGGCGAGGACGGCTTCGTCGATCTGGGAGCCGATCGTGTAGACGGGGTCGAGGGCGCTCAGCGCCTCCTGCGGAATCAGGGCGATGCGGTTGCCGCGCAGGCCCCGGAGTTCCGCGGGGCTCATCCCGGCCACGTCGCGGCCGTCGACCCGCACCGCCCCGGAAACGATCTGCGCGGCCGGGGGCAGCAACCCCATCGTGGCCGCCGCGACCGTCGACTTGCCGCTGCCGGATTCCCCGACGAGGGCGACGAGTTCTCCTGCGCCGACGGTGAATCCGACTCCCGTGGCGCCGCGCCCGTCCTCGCCGTAGACGACGGTGAGGTCGTCGATCACCAGCGGTGCTCCCGCATCGACATCCGGATCGACCGGAGCCGGTGCGGTGGCGGCCTTCTTCCGGGATCGCTTCGCCGGCAGGAGGATCGGGTGGGATCGCTCCTCGATGGCATTGCCGAGCAACGCGAATGCGAGCACGGTGACGGCGATGGCCACACCCGGCGGGATCACCCACCAGATCCAGGCGTCGGTCAGGAAGGCACTGCGCGCGTGCGCCATCGACAGCATCGATCCCCAGCTCGCGGCGGAGATGTCGCCGAGTCCCAGGAACGCGAGCGATGCTTCGAGCAGCACCGCAGTCTTGATGGTGAGCACGAACTGCGGGACCACCAGCGGCACGACCGACGGGGCGATATGACGCCACAGCACGTACCCGGGACCGGCGCCCATGGCGCGTTCGGCCTGGATGTGATCGCGTTCGCGCAGTGTGAGGACCTGTGCGCGCAATTCGCGGGCCAAACCCGCCCACAACACCGCCGAGATGACCATGATCTGAGTGCGCAGACCGGGTCCGGCGAAGACGCCGATGACGATGGTCAGCGGCAGCACCGGCAGCGCCAGCACGACGTCGACGATGCGCATCAGCACGGTGTCGACGACGCCGCGCGCATATCCTGCGACGACCCCGACGATCGTGCCGACGGCGGTGGCGATCACGGCCGCGACGATCCCGACGAACAGCGAGATGCGGGCGCCGTGGATCAGCATCGACAGCAGGTCGTGGCCGACGTCGTCGGCGCCGAGCCAGTGCTCGGCGGACGGCGCCGCGAACGGGCGCGTCACCCGTTCGGTGGGGTCGAACGGCGCGAGCCACGGTGCGGAAATCGCGCACAGCAGCAGCGCACCGAGCAGTACCGCGCCGACGAGCGCGAGGCGCTGGGACCGGGTTCGGGTTCCGACGATGGTCAAGCGGTTGACGTTCATACGGCTACCTCGGTGCGTCCTTCGGCCGCGGTCCGGTCGCGGCGCACCCGCGGATCGAGCAGCGGATAGGTCAGATCGGCCAGCAGGTTCGCCGCGACGATGCCGACGGTCGCGAGCAGGAACGCACCCTGCAGCAACGGATAATCGCGGGCGGTCACCGCGTCGTAGGTGAGTTTGCCCAGCCCCGGATACGCGAACACCGACTCGACGACGACCGCGCCGGACAGCAGCACACCGACCGTCAGGGTCAGGGTCGTGTAGACGGGCAGCACCGCGTTGCGCAGCGCGTGCCGGATCGCCACCCGGAACTCCCTGAGTCCCTTGGCCCGGGCGAGCCGGATGAACGGTTCGTCGAGCACGCCGATCATCGAGGCCCGGGTCATGAGGAAGAATCCGCCGATGTTCGCGATGGTCAGCGTCGCGACGGGAAGGACCATCCGCGAGGCGACTTCTGCGAGCCATTGCCCGCCGGTCGCGGTGATCGTCGCGGCCCCGTAGGACGGGAACCAGCCGAGCGTCACCGAGAACACGGCGATGAGGATCATGCCCACCCAGAATGCGGGCATCGAATCCACCACGAGGACACCGACAACCGTGCCGGTCTCCTTCGCGGTGCCGCGTCGCCACGCGGCCCACGCGCCGAGCAGGGTGCCGATCACGAAGGCCAGCACCATCGAGATGCCGACCAACGCGACCGTCCAGGACAGCTTCTCCCCCAACACGTCGAGAACAGGCCTGTTGTACTGCACGGACATCCCGAGATCTCCCCGCAGCAGCCCCGACCAGAACGAGAGGTACTGCTCGAGGATCGGCCTGTCCAGGCCGTAGCCGGCGCGGAGTTCCGCGAGGTACTTCTCGCCGAGGCCCTGCAGTTCGCCGACGTAGAGGTAGCCGACCGGATCACCCGGTGCGAGGTGCGGCAGTGCGAAGTTCAGCGTCACCGCCGCCCACAGCACGAGGGCGTACTGCCCTGCTCGGCGCAGAATAACCATCGATCAGTCCTGCGGCGCTTCCGCGTTCGCGGCGGCGACGACGTCCGCCGGCAGGAACGACCACTTGTGGACGATGCCGTAACCGGGGGTCTCGACCCAGCCCGAGAAGCTTTCGGCGTCGTAGGCCCAGGTCTCCTCTGCGTAGTACAGGGGAAGGGTCGTGGGCTGACTGTTGATCAGCTTCTGGATCTCCTTCAGGACCACAACACGGTCGTCGTAGTTGTCGGTGGCACGCCACTTCTCGTACAGAGCGTCGTATTCCGGGTAGGCGATCTTCGGGGAATCCCACAGGTAGCCGGAGCGGTGCGACATGATCAGCTGCGTCGGGTCGGCGGTCCCGTGCGGGACGATGTCGTTGATCAGGAAGTCGTATTCCTTGTTGGACGACGCACTCGACAGCGAACCCGCCTCGAGGGGCTCGACGACGACGGCGAATCCGGCCTCGCCGAAGTCCTCGACGAACAGTTCGGCGGCACGGACATGCTGCGGATTGCCGCCGTTGACGACCAACTTGAACGGAGCAGGCTTCTCACCGGCCGGGTTCTCGCGGAGGCCGTCTCCGTCGACGTCCTTCCATCCGAGGGAGTCGAACAAGGCGGCGGCCTGCGCAGGGTCGTACGGGGTGTCGGCGTCGGGATCGGCGAACGGTGCATCCGGGTGCACGTAGCCCTGGGTGCTGGGTCGCCCCTTCCCCAGCGCGACGATGTCGAGCATCTTGTCGCGGTCGAACGCGAAGCTCAGAGCCGTGCGGAAATCGGCCTGGGCGAAGGGTTCACGGGTGAAGTTGATTCGCAACTCGGTGAAACCCAGCGGATCCACGTCGATGGTGCCGATGTCGTTCGACGCGCTGAACTGATCGACCAGCTCGGGAGGCAGCGCCCGGTCGACGGCGTCGACCTGCCCGGAGCGAAGCGCGGTGAATGCGGCGGAGGAGTCGGCGATCACCGGCATGATCAGTTCGTCGACGGTCGGTGCGCCCGCGAAGTAGTCGGCGTTCGCCTCGAAGCGGTATCCGGTCGTGGGGTTGTAGTCGACGAGCTTGAAGGGGCCCGTGCCGACCGGCAGATCGGTGACTTCCTTGACCTTGGCCGGGTCGACGTTCGCCCACACATGTTCGGGCAGGATCGGCAGGTCGGCGAGCGTCACGGTGCCGAGTTCCGGGCACGAGTAGTCGCAGACGAACCGCACCGAGTGCTCTCCGGTGACGTCGATCGTCGAGATCGACGGAACATCGTTGACGTGGTGGGTGAACCGCCCGGTGGGCGCGGCGTGCATGAAGTGGAAGCTGAACACGACGTCGTCGGGTGTGAACGCCTCACCGTCGTGCCAGGTCACGTCGTCGCGCAGGTCGACGTCCCAAGTCGTGGGGTTCACTTGGCGCACGTCGGTGGCGAGCCACGGCTGCGGTTCCGCGACGTACGGCGACGGCGAGAGGAGCTTGTCGTAGACCAGCTCGGTCATCTGGTCGGTCTGGCCGACGAAGATGTTCAGCGGACCGCTGTCCTTGGCGACGGCGACGGTGAGCGAGTCCGCGGTTGCCGGACCGGACGCGGCGTCCGTGGTGTCGCCGGAGCCGCAGGCGGCCACGAGGAGCGCGGGCGCAAGAACGAGGGGTAAGGCGTGAGAGCGCCGAACGGTGCGCGTCAACTGAATGTCACTCTTCTCTGATTCGGACTGAGGTCTGGCTTACCTTACTTTGGGCAACCTACATTAACAATCAATTACTGACCAGTCCGAATTTCCGCAACCCAAAAGGCCACCACTACCGGGACCGGGGTCCCAGCCGTGGTGGCCTCGTCGCAGCGCGACTCAGAGTTCGCGGAAGCGCGGAATCAGATGCTCGGCAACGTTCTTCGCCTCGTCGATCAGAGGCCAGCCGGCGAGGATCAGCGTCGTCAGACCCGTTCGGTCGTGCAGCGCCCGCACGTGCCCCGTGATCTCGTCCGGCGTTCCGGCGTAGTACACCGCCGACGACCCGGTCGCGAAGATGTCGAGCGGCGACCACGCCGTGATGCCGGCGTACAGGCCGTCACCGAGATACAGGTCCTTCGGCTCGGGCAGGCGGCCGGCGTTGATGGTGTCGACCCAGCCCTGCCGCTGCGCGTCGCGCGCGGTGAACGTCTTGAGGTCCTGCTTGCCGCCCGTGCGACGGCGTACCGCCTTGTCCAGGACGTCGGTGATCCGATCGATCCCGGCCTTCTCGAACAGGGACCGGAACCGGTCCAGGGCCTCGGCCTGCGTCGGCCGGACGATGACGCCGGAGAGGGCACCGAAGTCGGTGAACTCCCTCCCCTCGGCGGCCGCGGACTCTCGTGCCGCGGTGAACTTGGACTCGACGAACGCCGTCTCACGCAGCATGACCAGGTACGCGTCGAGCACCTTGCCGGAATTCTGCAGTCCCGCAGGCGAATCCCCGGTCCCCCACAGCGGAACGCTGTGGTCCTCGCTCGGCGCGTCGATCCGCAGCGGCGTGTTCGGGAAGTTCGACTCGGTGCCCTCGGCGTAGATCCGCCGGAAGTCCGCCCAGTACTTCTCCCCCAGTTCGTACCGCCGGTCGTGCTCGACGTTCATGTCGTACTTGGTGAGGATGTTCTCGCGGCCGTTGACGGAGTTGATCATCAGGCGGCCACCGCTGAACGCGTCGAACGTCAGCGCCTTCTCCGCGAGCAGACGCGCCGGCGTCATGTTCGCGTAGATCGCGACGAGGAACTTCATGCGCGTGGTGTGCGCGGCCGCCCAGGTCGCCGAGATGAACGGATCGTTCGGCCACGTCGCGACGAGCGCGCCGTCGAACCCGCCGTTGTCGATCGTCTTCGCCAGTTCGATCTGCCGCTGCCCGTCGACCGGATACAGCCCGCCCGGGCTCCACGGGTAGTCCCCGTCGGCCTGGGTGAGATACCAGAAAGTCTTGATGCCCATCGGTTTTCGTCCTCAGTTCGAAAGTTCGAGCGCCTCGATGCGGGCGCGGGCCCGCAGCGTGTCGGCATCGACCGCGTACAGCGCGTCGAGATAGGCAACGGCGAACGATCCCGGGCCCGTGGAGTTCTCCTCGGCGATCTCGGCGGCGACCGCGACATGGGCGTGCGCGGCGGCCAGACCGATCAACGGGGTCGGCGCCACCGCCAGGTAGGCCGCGACCAGGCCGCCGAGCGAGCAGCCGGTGGAGGTCACGCGCGGAAGCATCGCGCTGCCTCCGGCGATGCGCACCCCGGTGATCCCACCCTCGCGGTCACGTCCGACCAGGTAGTCGACGGGTCCGGAGGCCGAGACGGCGTCGGCGTGCTCGAGCAGCGCCAGCGCCGCTGGGACCGCGGCGGCAGCCTCGTCGGCGCTGTCGACGCCGCGGGTGTCGCCGCCCAACCCGGCGAGCGCGATGATCTCCGAGGCGTTGCCCCGGATCGCAGTCGGGTGCAGGGCAAGCAGATCGGCGGCCAGACCGGTGCGCCACGGCAACCCGCCGACGCCGACCGGGTCGAGGACCCACGGGGTTCCGGCCTCGCGGGCGGCACCGGCGGCCTCGGTGAACGCGGCGGCGGTGCCGTCGTCCGGGGTGCCGAGATTGACCAGCACACCGCCGGCGATCCGGGCGAATCCACCGGCCTCGTGGGCATTGTCGATGTGGGCGTTGCTGGCACCGGCCGCGAGCAGCACGTTGGTCAGGAAGTTGGCGGAGACGATGTTCGTCAGCGACTGCACCAGCGGCACCTGGGCACGCAGCGCCTCGAGCGCGGCGGCCACATCGTCGACGGTGGGGGCGTTCGTCGTGGTAGTCACAGAAGTTCCTGTCGGAGAGGGGAAGTCGGTTTCGGGACGATCAGGAGCGGCGACATCGCGTCATGTGTCACCCTCCCGGTCCTCGGAAGGCGCGGCCGTGACCATGGGCAGTGCGGGATCCGCCGTCCATTCCTCGAGCGATCCGTCGTACACGGCCAGGTCGTCGAACCCCACGCGCACCAGCGCGAGGGCGACCAGGCAGGCCGAGACACCGCCGCCGCAGTAGAGGACCACCGGGCGCTCGGAATCGGCGAGCACCGCCTCGGCCTCCGCGGACACCTCCTCGTCCGGCCGCAGCAGCCCGTCGTCGAGCAGACCCTTCGCCGGCAGGTTGAGACTGCGCGGGATGTGGCCGCGCCGCGAGTAGCGAGTCGTCGCGGTGCCCGCGAACTGTTCCGGGTCGAGCGCGCAGACCAGCGTGCCGGGGGCATCGCCCGCGCTGATGGACAGTACGGCGTCGCGGTCGCGCCACAGGCCGTGATCGGTCGGCTGTGCCCACCGTTCGGTCGCCGGGCGCGGCTCCGCCGCACCGGTCTCGACGGGCAGTCCGAGTGCAGTCCAGCGGGCGAGTCCGCCGTCGAGGACCCGCGCGGCGATCCCGATGTTGCGCAGCATCCACCACAGTCTCGCGGACCAGGTGTTCGTGCCCTGGTCGTACACCACGATCTCGGCGTCGGGTGCGATACCGAGGTTCCCGAGAGCGTGCGCGAGCCGGGCGGGTGCCGGACGGGTGAAGTGCAGGTTCGCGTCGACGGCACTGAAATCGCCGAGCAGGTTCGCGTGCAGCGAGCCGGGAATGTGGGCGCGCTCCCAATCGGCGAGACCGGATTCGGGCCGGTAGTCGCCGTCGAAGCGGGGCTTGGGGAACGAGACGGTCGCGTCGAGGATCGTGTAGGTACCCGGATTCCGGGCCAGGTCCTCGGCCCTGATCAGTACGTCTCGCCTGTCGTCGCTCACCGCAGCGACGCTAAACGACGAATAACGTATACGCAAGTATCCGGATGTCGTCGATGGCATAATCTGACCCATGACCCACGGCGACACCACCGCGGACCTGACCGGTTCCCTGCTCTCCGAGCCCCCGACCGGACGCGACGACCAGACGTCGAAGCAGTACCTGCGTCTGCGCGCGGACATCCTCGCCGGCAAGTTCCCCCGCGGCGCCGCCCTGCACGAGACTCAGCTCAGCGAGACCTACGGGGCCTCCCGCACCCCGATCCGCGAAGCGCTCAACTGGCTCGCCCACGACGGGCTGCTCGAACGCGCCACCCGCGGCTTCCGGGTGCGCTCGGGCACCGCCGAGGACGTCATCGAGATCTACGCGGCACGTGTCGCGCTCGAATCCGAAGCCGCCGGGGCCGCCGCCGTC
The DNA here is from genome assembly GCF_053589135.1 of Rhodococcus sp. NPDC003382. Classification (NCBI taxonomy): domain Bacteria; kingdom Bacillati; phylum Actinomycetota; class Actinomycetes; order Mycobacteriales; family Nocardiaceae; genus Rhodococcus; species Rhodococcus sp. NPDC003382. Next base: position 350,754 of record NZ_JBSFRH010000001.1, on the reverse strand, counting down.
CGGCACACCGAACTCGACATGGCACGCCTCGAACAGCTCCACGGATTCTGTTGCGCCGCAACCGATGACGCCGAGGTACGCAGCGGAAACTTCCGGTTCCACGAGGCCCTGTGGCAGGCCGCGCACAACTCGACCATCACCGCGCTGCTGGTGCGCCTTACCACCCAGCTGCGCATCTACGACTCGGGGCCGCCGTCCAACTACGGCGAACCCGACCTCCTCAACGCCGAGCACGAGCAGATCCTGGCCGCCCTGCGGGCCCGCGACGAAAGCGCCGCCCGCGAGCACATGCGCACACATCTCGAGCGCAGCCGCGAACAACGCATCCGCCTCTTCGCGCAGAGCTGACCGCTCCCCTACCGGGGTCGCCTTACCCCGTGGCCACTACCCGTGCCCGTCGTATCCGTGCGCGCTTCCGTAACCGTTGTCGGTTCCCCCGAAGACCCGCTCGACGACGGCCCGGGCTCGCCGCGTGACCCGCAGGTAGTGGTCCAGGAACTCGGAGGCGTCCCCCTCCCATCCCGCGACCCGCGCGACGGCGGTCAGCGTCTTACCCGGCCCGGGCAGCTGATCGGTCGGTTTGCCCCGCACCAGCACGAGCGCGTTGCGGGCCCGCGTCGCCAGGAGCCAGGACTCCCGCAGCAGCGCGACATCCTCCTGGCTGACCAGTTCCGCGGCACCGATCGCATCGAGCGCCTCGAGCGTCGAGGTGTTGTGCAGCGCCGGAATCCGGTGGGCGTGCTGCAATTGCAGCAACTGCACGGTCCATTCGATGTCTGCCAGGCCACCGCGGCCGAGCTTGGTGTGGGTCGCCGGATCCGCACCGCGCGGCAGCCGCTCCGAGTCGACGCGCGCCTTGATCCGCCGGATCTCGCGCACCGCCTCCTGCGACACCCCACCCTCCGGGTAACGGACCGCGTCGATCATGCGCAGGAACCGTTCAGCGAGATCGGGGTCGCCGGCGGCGGGGTGCGCACGCAGCAGCGCCTGCACCTCCCACGCCTGCGCCCACTGCGCGTAGTACGCCTGGTACGAGGCGAGTGTGCGCACCAACGGCCCACTGCGACCCTCGGGCCGCAGACCCGCGTCCACCTCCAGCGGCGGATCGGTGCTCGGCGCGCCGAGCAGCTTGCGGACCTGTTCGGCGATCTGGTTGGCCCACTTGACGGCCACCGTTTCGTCGGCGTCCGGTAGCGGCTCGCACACGAACAGCACGTCGGCATCGGACCCGTAGCCCAGTTCGGCGCCGCCGAGCCTGCCCATGCCGATCACCGCGATGCGCGCCGGCGCAGGGCCCTGCTTCTGTTCGGATGCGCGGATCACGGCGCCCAGCGCCGCCTCGAGCACCGCGGACCACACGCTCGACAGGGCCCGGCACACCTGGGGCACGTCGAGCATGCCGAGGATGTCGGCGCTGGCGACACGGGCGAGTTCGGCGCGCCGCAGCGATCGGGCCGCCCCGATCGCGCGCACCGGATCGTCGTACCGCGCCGACGACGTGACGATCGCCTTCGCGACCTCCTCGGGTTGCGGTTCGAGCAGGCGCGGACCGTTGGGGCCGTCCGCGAACAGGCGCACCACGTCGGGGGCGTTGATGAGCAGGTCCGGCACGAACGCCGACGATCCGAGCACCGTCATCAGCCGTTCGGCGACCGAGGGTTCGTCGCGCAGTGTCCGCAGGAACCACACCGCGTTGTACATCGCGTCGGACAGCCGCCGGTACGCCAGCAGGCCCGCGTCGGGATCGACTGTGTCGCTCAGCGATTCGAGCAGCTGCGGAAGAATCAGTGCCTGGATCCGCGCCTTGCGCGAGGCACCACCGGACAGCGCGGTCAGGTGTCCGAGCGCGTGTTCCGGTGCGCTGTAGCCGAGCGCCGCGAGCTGACGCACCGCACCTTCCGGGGACAGCCGCACCGCCTCCGCGTCGAGGCGGGCCACCGATTCGAGCAGCGGACGGTAGAACAGCTTGGCGTGCAGCTTGCGGACCCGGGCCGAGTTCCGCTTGATCTCGGCCTCGAGCACCCCGAGCGCGTCGTTGCGGCCGTCCGGCCGCATGTGCGCGGCACGGGCCAGCCAGCGCAGTGCCTCCCGGTCCTCGGCGGGCGGCAGGGTATGGGTGCGTTTGAGCTTCTGCAGTTGCAGCCGGTGTTCGAGCAATCGCAGGAACTCGTACGACGCCCGCAGGTTCGCGGCGTCGTCGCGGCCGACATACCCGCCTTCCGCGAGCGCCGACAACGCTTCCACCGTGTTGGGTACCCGCAGCGATTCGTCGGCGCGGCCGTGCACGAGTTGCAGCAGCTGGACCGCGAATTCGACGTCGCGCAGGCTCCCGCGTCCGAGTTTCAGTTCGCGTTCGCGCAATTCCGCGGGGACGAGTTCCTCGACGCGCCGGCGCATCGCCTGCACTTCCGGAACGAACGCCTCACGCTCGGACGCGGTCCACACCATCGGGCTCAACGCCTCGATGTAGCGGCGGCCCAGTTCGAGATCGCCGGCCATCGGCCGGGCCTTGAGCAGCGCCTGGAACTCCCACGTCTTGGCCCACCGGGTGTAGTAGGCGATGTGCGAGTCGAGGGTTCGGACCAGTTCGCCGCGTTTACCTTCCGGACGCAGCGCGGCATCGACGTCGAAGAACGCCGACGTGCCGATTCGCATCATCTCCCCGGCGATGCGGCTCGCGCGCGCGTCGGCGGGCTCCGCCACGAACACGACGTCGACGTCGCTGACGTAGTTCAGTTCGCGCGCACCGCATTTGCCCATCGCGATGACCGCGAGATCGACGGGGCACGGTCCCTCGGGGACGATCGTCGCGACCGCGACGGCCAGCGCGGCGGTCAAGGCCGCGTCGGCGAGATCCGCGAGCTTGTGTCCCACCTCGATGTACGGCAGCACCGGCTCGTTCTCGACGGTCGCCGCGAGATCCACGGCGGCGATGAGCATCAGCTGATCGCGATAGGAGGTGCGCAGCGCCGGTATCGCCGCGGGGCCGGTGAGCTGCGCCCGGTAGACGAGCGTGTCGGTGCGGCCCCCCGGCTCGGCGACCGCTCCGACGCAGTCGAGCATGCGCGCGGTGAACGTGTGCCGGTCCGGCAGCTCGAGTTTCCCGGCGAGCATGCGCCAGCGGTCCGGGTGGGCGACGACATGGTCGCCGAACGCCGCGGAGGCCCCGAACAACCCGAACAGCCGTCCCCGCAGTCCCTTGTCGAAACGCAGCGCGCCGTCGAGTTCGGCCCACCCGGCCTCGTCGAGTGCCTCCTGCAGCCGAACCAGGTTCCGCAACGCCAGATCGGCGTTCGGGGCGCGCGACAACGACCACAGCAGTTCGATGCTGTCGGTGTCGTTCCAGGCGAGCTGTTCGAGGTGGGCTGCGGCCGTGGGCTCGACGAGCCCGAGCCGGCCCGGTCCGGGAATCGCGGACCGGGCGGGTGGCGGTTTCACCACGCACCCACCCCCGGTCCCACGCCGGTCGGATCTGCCGCGATCTCCTCTGTCCGCGTCCGCACGCCATTCACCCTATCGCCGACTACAGACCCAGGTACTGCTCCAGCTCGTACGGGGTGACCTGGCTGCGGTAGTTCTCCCATTCACGCCACTTGTTGCGCAGGAAGTAGTCGAACACGTGCTCGCCGAGCGCCTCGGCGACCAGCTCGGACTTCTCCATCTCGCGCAGCGCGATGTCGAGATCGGTGGGCAGCTCGCGGTAGCCCATCGCGCGCCGCTCGGCGGAGGTCAGCGACCACACGTCGTCCTCGGCCTCGGGGGCGAGCTCGTAGCCCTTCTCGATGCCGCGCAGACCGGCGGCCAGCAGCACCGCGAACGTCAGGTAGGGGTTGCACGCCGAGTCCGGGGTGCGGATCTCCACGCGGCGCGACGACGCCTTGTTCGGCGTGTACATCGGCACGCGCACGAGCGCCGAACGGTTCGACGGACCCCAGCACGCGGCCGTGGGGGCTTCTCCGCCGTGCACGATGCGCTTGTAGGAGTTCACCCACTGGTTGGTGACGGCGCTGATCTCGTTGGCGTGCTCGAGGATGCCGGCGATGAACGCCTTGCCGGTCGCGGAGAGCTGCAGCGGATCGTCCGGATCGTGGAAGGCGTTGTTCTCGCCCTCGAACAGGCTCATGTGCGTGTGCATCGCCGAACCGGCGTGCTCACGGAACGGCTTGGGCATGAAGGTCGCGCGCACACCCTCCGCCATCGCGATCTCCTTGACCACGTAGCGGAAGGTCATCACGTTGTCGGCCATCGACAGCGCGTCGGCGTAGCGCAGATCGATCTCCTGCTGGCCGGGGGCGGTCTCGTGATGGCTGAACTCGACCGAGATACCCATCGACTCGAGCGCGTCGATCGCGTGCCGGCGGAAGTTCGGGGCCGAGCGGTGCACGGACTGGTCGAAGTAGCCACCGTCGTCGGCCGGGACCGGGGGCTGGCCGGGCTCACCGTTCTCGACGAGGAAGAACTCGATCTCGGGGTGCACGTAGCAGCTGAAACCCAGATCCGACGCCTTGTTCAGCTGGCGGCGCAGCACGTGCCGCGGGTCCGCCCAGCTGGGGGTGCCGTCCGGCATGGTGATGTCGCAGAACATCCGCGCCGAGTACTGGTGTCCGCGATCGTCCATCCACGGCAGCACCTGGAAGGTCGTGGCGTCCGGCCGCGCGACCATGTCGGCCTCGGAGATGCGGGAGAAACCCTCGATGGCCGAGCCGTCGAAACCGATGCCCTCCTCGAAGGCTCCTTCGAGTTCGGCCGGGGCGATCGCCACGGATTTGAGCGTCCCGACGACATCGGTGAACCACAGGCGCACGAACCGAATGTCGCGCTCTTCGAGGGTGCGGAGCACGAACTCCTTCTGGCGATCCATAGTGGCGAGACTAGGCACTGGGAGTTAACTCCGTGTTACATCGGTGAGTTATCGATGCGGCGTGTCGCTCACAACCGCTACGGGTCAGCAGTGCGGGTCGGATTCCGGCACCTCGAGGGACACCAGATACCGGATCACCGGGTCGTCGACGCACCGCTGCCCGTCGAGCACCACGGTGTGCTGGGTCCCGGTGAAACTGATGAGCGCGCCGCCGAGCTGACGGGCCAGATCCACGCCGGCCTGATAGGGGGTCGCGGGATCCTCGGTGGTCGAGACCACCAGCACCGGAGGCAATCCCGGAACCTCCGGAGTGTGCGGCTCGCCGGTGTTCGGCACCGGCCAGAACGCACACAGATCCAGCGGGGCCTGCCCGGTTCCGCGGCCGTCGTCGAGGAACGGCGCCGCCTCCCGGAACCGGGTGTCGGCCTCGCCGGCCAGGGCCCGGTCGGTGATCCGCGGGTCGTCGACGCACCGGATCGCGTTGAACGCGTCGTTGACGTTGTTGTAGGTGCCGTCCTCGCCCCGCCCCTCGTACATATCCGCCAGCAACAGCAGCGTGTCGCCGTTGCCGTCGGCCAGCGACCGCAGGCCGCCGCGCAGCGACCCCCACAGACTCGGCGAGTACAGGGCCTGCTGCACACCGGTGATCGCGTCGCGGTGGCTGAGTCCGCGCGGGTCGGTGGTCCGGGCCGGGGCGGTGATCAGCGGGTCGACCAGCGCCCGGAACCGCGCGACGGCCTGCGTCGGATCGGTGCCGAGCGCGCAGGTGTCGTAGCGGGCACAGTCCGCGGCGAACGCATCGAACGCCCGCTGGAAACCGGCGGCCTGTAGCACCACCTCCTCGACGGGTTCCTGCTCGGGGTCGAGCGCGCCGTCGAGGACGAGGGCGCGGACCCGGTCGGGGAACGTCTCGGCGTAGACCGTGCCGAGCCGGGTTCCGTACGAGAAACCCAGGTAGTTGAGCTTCTCGTCGCGGAGCACGCCGCGGATGACGTCCATGTCGCGGACCACCTCGCGGGTACCGACGTGGGCGAGCAGATCGAGTCCGGACCGCTCGACGCACGCGTCCGCGTACTCCTGGCTGTGTTTCTCGCTCGCGGCGATGCCCTCGGGGGACATGTCGCCGTCGTCGCGGGCCCGTTCCGCGTCGGCCTCCGCGTCGGTCAGGCAGCGCACCGCGGGCTCGGACGCACCGACCCCGCGCGGATCGAAACCGACGACGTCGAATCGTTCCGCGAGTTCGGTGGACGCGGCGACGGTGGCCATGCCCAGACCGGATGCCCCCGGTCCGCCCGGGTTGACCAGCAGGGATCCGATCCTGTCCCCGCCCGCGCGCACACGCGAGATCGCGATCTTCGCGGTCGCACCGTCCGGGTCGTCGTAGTCGAGGGGAACGGTGATGCGGGCACATTCCGCGCCCTCGCGCCCGAGGCGGGGACCGTCCGTGCCGTAGCCCGCGCAGGACTCCCAGGTCACGGGCTGGGTGTAGAACTGCTCCAATCCGTCCGGAACTCCGACCGGTTCGGCCGGGACCGCCCTCGTGGTGTCCGACGGGGAGCCGCAGGCGGTGGCCAGCGCGAGACCGGCGACTGCCAGGCCGGTGAGGACACGGGATCGCAGTCCGGGGGTGAGGATCGGCACTCCAGCGATGCTAGCGACGCGCGGTCCGGCGCCGCCGCGAGCGACCGCGGCCGGGCGGCTGCGACGAGCGGGAATGTGACCAATCGCACGACGCGCCCGGTACACGCGCGGAGCGTGCGGTGGCAGACTCGAGATCGTCATCACCAACCCGGGGACCCCGCACGGGCCTCGAGGCAGAAAGGGACAGCGATGTCCGACAACATGACTTCCGTGTACGGCGGCGCTGCCGCGTCCGATGCCCCCAAGCGCAAGACTCGCGTGCATCACCTGCAGGCGATGAAGGCCGAGGGCCGACGCTGGGCCGAGCTGACCGCCTACGACTACTCGTCCGCACGCATCTTCGAGGATGCGGGCATTCCGGTGCTGCTCGTCGGCGATTCCGCCGCGAACGTCGTCTACGGCTACGACACCACCGTCCCGGTCACCGTCGACGAGATGCTGCCGCTGGTACGCGGCGTCGTCCGTGGCGCACCGCACGCGCTGGTGATCGCCGACCTGCCGTTCGGCACGTACGAGGCGTCCCCCGAGCAGGCGCTCGCGACCGCGATCCGGTTCATGAAGGAGGGCGGCGCCCACGCGGTGAAGCTCGAGGGTGGCGAACGGGTCGCCCCGCAGATCGCGGCGATCACTGCGGCCGGCATCCCGGTGCAGGCCCACATCGGCTTCACCCCGCAGTCCGTCAACACCCTCGGCGGGTTCCGGGTGCAGGGCCGTGGCGACGGCGCCGAGCAGCTGATCCTCGACGCGATCGCGGTCCAGGAAGCCGGTGCGTTCTCCGTCGTGATGGAGATGGTTCCGGCCGAGCTGGCCGGTCAGGTCACCCGCAAGCTGACCATCCCCACCGTCGGCATCGGCGCGGGCAACGAGTGCGACGCGCAGGTGCTCGTGTGGCAGGACATGGCCGGCTACACCAGCGGCAAGACCGCCAAGTTCGTCAAGAAGTTCGGCAACGTCGGCGACGAACTGCGCCGCGCCGCGGCCGACTACGCCGCCGAGGTTGCCGCGGGTACCTTCCCGGGCCCCGAGCACTCCTTCTGATCCCACTTCCCTGATCCCGGTCCCGACGGGTGTCACGGCCATGCCGTGGCACCCGTCGTCGGCATTCGGGGCCGGCAATTCACCCGGGATGGCCTCCGGACGCGTCCTCCGGTTACAGTAACCGCCGGTAGCGGGCGGGCCGGTCGGTCACGTCCGGGGGGTATCACGGACATCCTTGGGGGCTCTGGGATGAAGCGGCGTCGTTTCCTGCAGGCATCGACCCTGGCGGCTGCTGCCGTCGCGTTCGGGCCGGGGCTCGCAGGATCGCGGTCCGCGTCCGCGCTGCCCGTGGGGACCGACACCTACCTGCGCCTGGTGCCCGAACTGTTCGCCGCTCCCCCGACCGCACCCGACCACTCCGAGGTCATCGTCGTCGGATCCGGTTTCGGGGCCAGCGCCGCGGCGCTGCGCCTGGCCGAGTCCGGCAGCCGCGTCACCGTCCTCGAGCGCGGCCTGCGCTGGCCGCGCGATCCGCAGCGGGAGATCTTCACCACCGACCTGCTCGCCGACGGCCGCGGCCTGTATCACCGTGTGGCGTTCATCGGCCCCACCGGTGTCCCGGTGACCTGCGACGACTTCGCCGGGGTCCTCGACGTGGTCGACTACCCCAACCTGTCGGTGTGGCGCGGCGCCGCGGTCGGCGGCGGCTCCGTCGTGTTCACCGGCGTGATGATCGCGCCCGAGCAGCGCTTCTTCGAGCACGTGTTCGGCTCGCGGCTCGACTACCGGGAGATGACCTCCACCTGGTATCCGAAGGTGCGCTCCATGCTGCGCCTCGATGCGATGCCCGACGACATCTACGGCGCCCCCGAGTTCACGCACTCGCGCCGGTGGGACGCGGACGCCCGCGCGGCCGGCTACACCCCGCATCGCATCGACGGGATCTGGAACTGGGACGTCGTGCGCGACGAACTCGCCGGGCGGGTGCGGCGCTCGGCGATCGCCGGCGAGAGCAACCTCGGCAATTCCAACGGCGCCAAGTTCGACCTCACACAGAACTACATTCCGGCCGCCGAGGCCACCGGGCGCGCACTCGTGTGCCACGCGCATCGCGTGCTCGCCGTCGGTCAGGAACCCGACGGCCGCTACCGCGTCGACGTCGAGATCGTCGACCCCTTCGGCACCGTGCTGCGGACGCGGACGCTGACCTGCGACAGGCTGGTGCTCGGCGCCGGCTCGATCGGCACCACCGAACTGCTGCTGCGCGCCCGCCACACCGGCGCACTGGCGAACCTCGACGACCGCGTCGGTCGTGGCTGGGGCACCAACGGCGACGCCGTGCTGGTCCGCTCCTTCGCGCTCACCGACGGATTCGCCGGCGACCAGGGCGCCCCGTCCGCCTCCCGGATCGTCGACGAGTCGGGCATGCCGCTGAGCCTCGAGAACTGGTTCGTCGCGGGCACCGCGAAGGACGTGGGCATGCTGGCCTCGCTCGGCATGACCCTCGACCCGCGCCGCGCCGAGGTCACCTACGACGCCGGCGCCGGCCGCGCCGTCGTGAACTGGCCGGCGGGCGGGGAACGGGAGAGCGTGGAAGCCCTGCGCGCCGTCCACGACGCGATGGCCGAGGCCGGCGGCACCGTGCCGGGCGCGCGGCCGATGGCTCCGGATGTCAATGCGTCCTTCACCGCCCATCCGCTGGGCGGTGCCGTCCTCGGCGAGGTCACCGACGGCTACGGTCGCGTGCACGGTCATCCGGGCCTGTACGTCGTCGACGGCGCTCTGATCCCGGGCAGCACCGGCACGGTGAATCCGTCGCTGACGATCGCCGCGCTCGCCGAACGCAACATCGCGCGGATCATCGCCGAGCGCGGCTGACGGGTGACGGACGGCACCATCGCAGTGGTGACGAACGGCACCGCCGTCGTGCGGTCCGCGGGTGGCAGACTCGGTGTCGACATCGACCGCTCGACCTCCGAGGTGACTCCATGACCGGACTCCGACGCACGCTGACCGCGGCCGTCGTCGCTGCTGCCACGATCACCGTGCTCGGTGCCTGCGCCCCGGGATCCGAACCCGCGCCGAGTGGTTCGACCAACCCCGCGCCGCCGACCGCCGAGACCACTGCCCCGGCGGCGCTGCCGGGTGGGGTCACCGAGACGCAGGCGGCGGATCTGTGCACCCGGATGGAGGGGGAGCTGCAGAGCTGGCGCACCTACACCCCGTCGATGAGCAAGCCCGGCCTGAACCTGCTCGTCGGCGAGTGGGCCGCCAACAACGGCATCGATCTGATCGCCCTGGCCGGGGACCGCGCCCGCATCGACGAGATCACCACCGCGCAGTGCCCGGACGTTCGCGACGAGGCGCTGAGGGCGCTCGAGATCCCCGACTTCGCGTCGGCGCTCGTGGGTTACTGATGACCGAGTTGCGCAAGCCCTATCCGCCGATCGAGCCGTACGAGCAGGGCATGCTCGACGTCGGCGACGGCCAGCAGGTGTACTGGGAGATCAGCGGAAACCCGGACGGCAAGCCCGTGGTGTTCCTGCACGGCGGCCCGGGTGGCGGCACGTCCCCGCTGCATCGGCAGTTCTTCGATCCCGGCGCATACCGCATCGTGCTGTTCGACCAGCGGGGCTGCGGCCGGTCCCTTCCGCACGTGGCGGACGGCGCGGACCTCTCGACGAACACCACCGGCCATCTGTTGGGGGACATCGAACTGCTGCGCACCCGGCTCGGGATCGATCGCTGGCAGGTCTTCGGCGGATCGTGGGGATCGACGCTCGCGCTGGCGTACGCGCAGAAACATCCCGACCGGGTCACCGAACTCGTCCTGCGCGGGGTGTTCCTGCTGCGGCGCAGCGAGATCGACTGGTACTACAACGGCGGGGCCGGGCAGATCTTCCCGGACCTGTGGGAGAAGTTCTGCGCCCCGCTGGCGGGTGCGGAGCCCGGCGAGCATCCGGTCGACACCTACCATCGGCTGCTGCACTCCCCCGATCCCGAGGTCGCGCTCGAGGCGGCGGTCGCGTGGTCGACCTGGGAGGGCGCGACGAGTTCGCTGCTGCCGCGGCCGGAACACGTCGCCGAAACCGGGGAGCCGCGTTTCGCGTTGGCGTTCGCCCGCATCGAGAACCACTACTTCCGCCATCGCGGATTCCTCGACGAGGGTCAGTTGCTGCGGGATGCGCACCTGCTGAACGGCATTCCCGGGGTCATCGTGCAGGGACGCTACGACGTGGTGTGCCCGGCGACGAGCGCGTGGGCACTGCACCGGGCGTGGCCGGAGTCGACGCTGCAGATCGTCGACGACGCCGGACACGCCGCGAACGAGCCCGGCATCACCCACCACCTCGTCGAGGCCACCGACCGGTTCCGGTGAGCCCCGTTCGGTCTCCTCAGCCGGCGAGGAGACCGAATCCGACGACGGCCGGGTCCGATGCCCAGTCCAGGCTGTGCACCCGGATCCGGCCCATCTCGTTGCCGCCGACCGTGATCGCGGTGGTGCCGTCGACCGCGACGACGATGTTGGTGTGCTGACCGACCCAGCTGGTGTTGTCGTAGAGCACCACGTCACCGACCTCGGGACCACGGCCGGAGCCGGCGGGCACGAATCGGCCCTCCTGCTCGTAGTACTCCTGCAGCGTGTACACGCCGGGGATCCGCCAGTGCCCCGAATTCGGGTTGGACAGCGGCATTCCGGCTTCGCGCATGATCCAGCTGACGAAGTCGGCGCACCACGGTTCCTTCACGCCCTCGGAATAGAAGGTGCCGGGCCGCTGCGCGTCGTGTTCCTGCTCGAGCAGCTCGACGACGCGGGCCTGCTGCGGCGACAACGCGGTCGTGTCGATCTTCGGGAACGGTTCGGTGTCCCACGGCAGATAGCGGCTCGGCGCGAGCCACAGCACGAACCCGGCCGCGGCCGCGAGCACCGCGACGACGGCGACGAAAACGGCGGCGAGACGGCGGTTCCGGGATCGGCCGGAACCGGTCGGGGTGTCGGATCGGGTGTCGGTCACGCCGTCGACGGTACCGTCACCTCGAGTACGCGAACTGCACCTTCCGCGTCACCGGGTCGGCCACGTCGAGCGTGACCCGCACGTGGGTGCCGTCGTCCGGCTCGCCGCTGCACGGGGCGATGACGGTCTCGGACGGGACGAACACCTGCGCGTCGCGCCGGCCGTTCGCGCCCCGGATGACGGTCGCGTCGAACTGTTCGCCCACCCGCGGCGCCAGCACCGTCGCCTCGGTCAGGTCGATGCAGGTGCGGGCGATCTTCCCGGCGATCGAATCCGACGCCGACATGATGTCGGGCATCGCGGCCAGCTCGTCCCGGATTTGCTGCGGCACCGGCTCGCCCGCGCTGACGGCCAGGCACACCTCGGTGGCGTAGCGGTCCGACAACCGGCGCAGCGGCGCGGTGACGTGCGCGTAGGGTGCGCCGATCGCGCCGTGCACGAGAAGATCCGGCAGCGACCCGTCGAGCGGTCGATACGATGCGCCGCGCAGCAGTGCCGGTGCCTCGCTCATGAGCACCAGCGTGGTGGGCAGGTTCGCGTCCAGGCCCGCCAGGAAGTTGCCGACGGACACCTCCGCCGGCCACGGAACGTTCAGCGCGGCGGCGGTGTGCCGCAACGCGGCAACCGCTTCCGGGTCGGCGGGCGGCAGCGTGCGCAGCAGCCCGACCTTCGCCTCGATCATCATCGACGCCGCGCACATGCCGGTCAGCAGCGACACCTGAGAGTTCCAGTCGTCGGCCGCGGTGCGCGGTTCGATCTGCAGCGTCCAGCCCTTACCGTCGGCGACGACGTCCTGCTCCGGCAACCGCAACTCGATCGCGCCGCGCGCCCGCGCCGCGGCCTGACGCAGGCGACCGAACTCGGGCAGCGCCGCGATCGACGGATGCAGCGTCCCGGCCACCGCGTCGGCCTGCACCCCGGCGTAGTCCAACCGCGCCGCCGAACGCACCAGCGCCCGCCTCACCGTCACGGAGACGGGTTCGGCGGCCGCGTCGAGTTCCATCCGCCACAGCGCCGCGGGCCGGATCTCACCGGGCAGCAGACTCGCCGAGCCCTCCGCCAGCTCCCGCGGATGCAGCGGGACCGAACCGTCCGGCAGGTAGTAGGTCTGGCCGCGTTTGTGGCTCTCCTTGTCGATCGCACCACCCGGTTCGACGACGGCGTGCACATCGGCGATCGCGTAGTGCAGGACGAACCCGCCGTCGGCGGTGCGTTCGAGATGCAGCGCCTGATCGAGGTCCATCGACCCGGGCGGATCGATCGTCACGAGCGGCAGGTCCGTGCGGTCCTCGCGCTCGGCCGCGAAACGGTCGACGGTCTTCTCCGCTTCCGCGATCGCGGACGCGGGGTAGCGGTCGTCGAGCGCGAATTCGGCGCGGACGGCACCGAAGTCGATCGCGGGCGCGACGACAATGCGTGTGTTCACCACGGGCGCGTGAGGCTCCTCAGTTGTTCCACTCTTCGTCGGCGGCGTCCGCGGCCTTGTTGCGTTCGGCCGCGATCTCGAGCGCGCGCTCGGCGGTGGCTCGGTCCGGATAGGGACCCATCCGATTCAGTGCGTTGGGATCCTTGCCCTGGGAGACCTTGCCGGTGCTCACGTCGTAGTACCAACCGTCGTCACTCATATCGACAGTCTGCCGCAACGGTGGGCGAGAACGGGCCGAACCCGCCGGTCGGGCGTGGCTGGTACCGTCGCGTCCGGTCCCCCGAACCCGATACGAGAGCCGAGGAGAACCACATGTCCTACCTGATCTTCGACAACCTGCTGCCCTACCTGGGTGCCGACGCGGCTACCTACTGGGCGCAGCTGCTGGTGGTCGGCCCGCTCTGACCGGACCCGCTCCGGTCACCCGGCGGTGCCCGTGAAGGGCGGACGAGTCGGCCTGTAAGCCGGATCCTGTCCCCCGCCGAGGCGGGGTGGCGACCATCCATCTGGGCACACCGTCACCGGGTACCTCGAGCGGTCCACCCGCAGGCTCGGGCGAGCAGCCCTCGAACACCTGCGCAGCCGCACCGCCGCCCCGAGGGGGTGGTGGTGCGGCCTTCGACCTTGCTCCGGGCGGGGTTTACCGAGCCACCCCGGTCACCCGGGGTGCTGGTGCGCTCTTACCGCACCGTTTCACCCTCACCTGCCCCGAAGGGCAGGCGGTCTGTTTTCTGTGGCACTGTCCCGCGAGTCACCTCGGGTTGCCGTTAGCAACCGCCCTGCTCTGTGGAGTCCGGACTTTCCTCGGCTCGGGGCCTGACACCATTCGGTGCCGGTTCCTCGATCCGCGGCCGCCCGGCCAACTCGTCCGCGTCGACCACCATACTGCCCCGCCTGTCGGTGACGCGAACTACGGTGCCGTCCATGACGCGTTACGTGGCTCTGCTGCGAGGGATCAATGTCGGCGGCATCACCATCAAGATGGCCGACCTGAAGGATGTGTTCACCCGACTCGGCTACGGCGACGTGCGTACGGTGCTCGCCTCCGGCAACGTCGTGTTCGGCTCGGAGAAGACCGACCCGGCCTCGTTGAAGGCGGAGATCGAGGCGACTCTGGGTGCCCGCTTCGGTTACGAGGCGTTCGTGTTCGTGCTCGAGCAGGCCCGATTCGCCGGTCTCGCCGATGCCTGCCCGTTCGAGGAGAACCGGGACGGCTGGCACACCTACGTCGTCTTCGTGGCCGACCCGGTCGTGCGCGAGGAATTGCTCGGTATTGCCGTGGACCCGCAGATCGAGCAGGTCGCGCCGGGTGAGGGCGTCGTCTACTGGCATGTCGTCAAGGGGTCGACACTCAGCAGTGCGTTCGGGAAGGTCGCGGGCCGTGCCCGGTACAAGTCCGTGACTACGACCCGGAACATGCGTACGATCCGCAAGTTGCAGGGGTAATCCGGCTCCTGCCCTCGGAGAACTCTGCTCTCACGAGGTTCGGCGAAGGGGCGGGCGTGACGACACCTCCGGATTCGGTGAGGACCGTCGAGGGATCGTCGGTGGAGCGCATGCTCCGCATCTTCGACGTCACACCCAGCGGCGAGAATCGGTTCACCGGTGAGAGCGACGGCGGCGGCCGGCGCGTCGCCGATGCAACCCAGTTGCTCGCCCAGGCGATCGTCGCAACCGCGAAGCGTTTCCCCGACAAGGAGATCCGGTCCGCGCGGGCAGTGTTCGTGCGCGCCGTCGACTCGGAGATTCCGGTCGACTTCGAGGTCGAGGTGCTGCACGAGGGCCGCACGATGGCCGACGCGGAGGTCGCCGTCTGCCAGAACGGCCGCCGGCACGCGATGGTCTCGGTGCTCGCCGACGTGCCCACCGGCGACGTCGTCCGACACCACGCTCCCCGGCCGCAGGTCGCCGGTCCCGAAACCGCTCATCCGGTACACATGCCCATGACCGGCCGCGATCTGCGGGTCGTCGACGTGGTGGACGTCCGCAGCCCGGAGGAGGTCGGGCCCCCGGAACTGCACGCGTGGTTGCGCTACGACCCCGTCCCCGAGCGCGCCGACCTCGCCAAGGCGCTGCTCGCGCACTTCACGAACCACCTGTCGGTGTCGGCGACGCTGCGCGCGCACGCGGGGGTGGGCACGAGCCAGGCGCACCGGACGATCTCGACCGGGGTCGTGACGGTCACGGTCGCCTTCCACGAACCGGTCCGCTGGGACGGATGGCTGCTGTACTCGCACGAGAGCACGCAGGTCGGCTCCGGCATGTCGTACGTGCGCGGTCAGGTGCACACCGAGTCCGGTGACCTGCTCGCGTCGTTCACGCAGGAGGCGATGATCCGGCCGATCCGGCCCGAGGACGCGGTGATTCCGGCCGCGTCACGGCTGTGAGCACACCCCGAACCGTGCCCGACCGATCCGAACGAGGACACCCATGAGCACAGGAACCGACAGCACCCGTTCCCCCGGCTTCGCGGCCCGGCCCGACTACCGCGTCGACATCCACGCGCGCCGCAACGTGGTGCGCGCAACCCTGAACGGCGTGCGCCTCGCGGAGACGAGCGGGTCGCTGCTCGTCGACGAACAGGACCACGGGCTGGTCTTCTACTTCCCCCGCGCCGACGTCCTCGTCGATCTCGCAACGTCCGACGCCCCGTCGACCCGCTGCCCGTACAAGGGGGAAGCCACCTACTGGAGCGTCGAGGGCGACGGCGGGGAACCGCTGTGCTGGAGTTACGACGATCCGTACGAGCAGGTCGCTCGTCTGCGCGGGCACGTCGCGTTCTACCAGGACCGTGTCGACGTGTCCGTGCACCAGGCACATCCCGCGGTCTCCGGCCGCTGAGGCAGCACCGCTGAAGACAGACAGGAACCCGAATGCCCCGCAAGCTCAGGAATCTCGCGATGATCGCGGTCGCGGGAATCACCGTCGCGGCGCCGCTCGCCGCGCCGGTGGCCGCCGCCGACCCGGCCGGTCGCTCCGGCGAGTACACCGACTTCTACCTGCCGCCCGATCCGCTGCCTGCGGGCTCCCCGGGGGACGTGCTGCGCGTCGAGCCGTCGGTGGCGGCGATCGTGCCCGGCACCCCACTCGCGATCGATGCCACCGTCACCCGGGTGATGTACCGGAGCGTGGGCGCGGCCGGGGACCCCGTGGCGGTCACCGGCACCGTGCTGGTCCCCACCCTGCCGTGGGCCGGGACCGGACCGCGCCCGACGGTGATCGTCGGCCCGGGCACGCAGGGCATGGGCGACCAGTGCGCGCCGTCGAAGCTCATGGTCTTCGGCCAGGAGTACGAGTACCTGCAGATCGCGCCGCTGCTCGCGCGCGGCTACGCCGTGGCCGTCACCGACTACGAGGGTCTGGGCACGCCGGGGATCCATCCGTACCTGAATCGGGAATCGCAGGGTCACGCGATGCTCGATCTGGCGCGGGCCGCACGGTCGCTGACCGAGCTGGGCATCGCCGAGGACACCCGGTTCGCGTTCTGGGGATATTCGCAGGGCGGAATGAGCTCGGCGGCCGCCGCGGAATTGAAGGACAGCTACGCACCCGAGTTGCCGGTGGTCGGGGCGGTCGCCGGATCCCCGCCCGCGTCCCTGGCCGATCTCGCCGTCGCCGGCGACGGCTCCATCCTGTCCGGTGGGATCGGCTGGGTCGTCAACGGCTTCGTCGCGGCCTACCCGGACGACGCCGAGGAGATGCTCGCGGTGTTCAATCCCGAGGGTCGCGCGGTCCTGGACCGGGCCGCGGACTCCTGCGTGTACGACTTCCCGCTGATGAATCCGTTGGCGCCCACCACCCGGTACACGCTCGACGGGCGGCCCATCGCCGACTATCTGTCGGCGGAGCCGTGGGCGAGCGCGGTGAAACGGCAGGAACTGGGCAACACCCCTCCGTCGGTCCCGATGTTCGTCGGGCAGAACGCCGCCGACGATCTCGTGCTCGTGACAGGCGTCGACACGATGGTCGGGAAATGGTGCGCCGCAGGGGTATCCGTCGACTATCAGCGGTATCCCATACCCCCGGTCCTGGAGAAGACCGTCGTCGGGCACGGGGTCGGGTTGCTGCCCGCGGCCGCGCAAGGCCTGGAGTGGCTCGACGCGCAGTTCGCCGGCGGACCGACCGGCAACAACTGCGGCGCCTGAGTCTCAGTCGCCCGTCACCACCGGTTCGACGTCACCTCCGCACCGTCACAGGTGCGAGGTGTCGTTGACCAGCCGCACCGAGGATCCGCCGTCGGCGAAGAACTCTGCGATCGACAGCGACGCCAGATCCAGGTGCAGCCGGTAGAGCAGCGAGGGCCCGGCGTCGAGCGCGAACTGCAGCATCGTCTTGATCGGCGTGACGTGCGAGACCAGCAGCACGGTCTGTCCCGGATATTCCCGGATCAGCTCGTCGCGGACCTTCGCGATGCGCGCGTTGACCTCGTCGAAGCTCTCCCCCTGCGGTGGCCGCACGGAGGTGTCGCCGAGCCACGCGCGGTGCAGGTCCGGGTCCCGGTCGGCGGCTTCGCGGAACGTCAGGCCCTCCCAGGCGCCGAAATCGGTTTCGGTGAGACCGTCGTGCACTGCCACGGGCAGGTCCAGGGCCCGGCCTGCCGCCGCGGCGGTGGCGCGTGCCCGGTCCAGCGGCGACGAGACGATCGCCGCGACGCCGCCCCGCTTCCCGATCCGGGTCGCCGCAGCCTCGGCCTGCGCACGACCGAGATCGGTGAGCTGCGGGTTGCCCCGCCCGGAATAGCGCCGTTCGACCGACAGCGGGGTCTGGCCGTGCCGCAGCAGCAGGAACCGGGTGGGTGAGCCGACCGCTCCGGTCCAGCCGGGTGCGGTGTTCTCGGCCGGTGCGGTGTTCGCGGCCGGTGCGGCCGTGGGAGCCTCCACCGTCACCGGGTCGACCGCTCCGACCACCCCGGCGGCCGCGGCGTCCATCGCCTCGTTGGCGAGCCGGTCCGCGTACGCGTTCTGCATGCGCGGGATCCACGTGAAGTCGACGCGGTCGAAGCCGGCCGCGAGCTCCCGGGCCCGCGCAGCGAGCGGAATCATGTCCGGGTGCTTGATCTTCCAGCGTCCCGACATCTGTTCGACGACGAGCTTCGAATCCATGCGCACGTCGACGGCGTCGGCGCCGAGTTCACGGGCCGCGGTCAGACCGGCGATCAGTCCCCGGTACTCGGCGACGTTGTTGGTGGCGATGCCGATGCTCTCGCTGCGTTCGGCCAGCACCGTGCGGCGGTCGGCGTCGAACACGACCGCGCCGTAGCCGGCCGGACCCGGATTACCGCGCGAGCCGCCGTCGGCTTCGACGACGACGGTCGTCACTGCCCGGCTTCCTTGCGGACCAGGATCGCGTTGCATTCTGGGCAGCGCACCAGCACGTCGGGTGCCGCGGCGGTGATCCGGGCGATCTCGCCGCGGTCCAGTTCGAGGCGGCACGCGCCGCAGCGGCGGCCCTGCAGCAGCGCTGCGCCGATGCCGGCGCGTTCGCGCTGCTTGTCGTAGGCGGCGACGAGGTCGGCGGGGAACGAGTCGACGAGGGTGGCACGGTCGGTGCGGCAGCGCTGCTCGGCGACCTCGATGTCGGCGAGCGCTTCGTCGCGCAGCCTCTCGGCCGCGGCGATCTCCTCGTCGATCTTCGAGACCTGCGCGCCCGCGTGATCGTGATCGGCCTTGGTGGCCTCGCGCCGTTCCATGACCTCGAGGAGTTCGTCCTCGAGTGCCGCCTGACGACGTTCGAGGCTGCTCAGCTCGTGCTGCAGTTCGGTGAGCTGCTTCGCGCCGACCGTTCCGCTCTCGAGGAGCTTGCGGTCGCGATCACCACGCTGGCGGACCGCATCGACCTCGGTCTCGAGTTTACGGATGTCCCGGTCGAGGTCGTCGAGGACGATCTCGACGGCGACGGCCGCGTCCTTGCGGCTGGTGCGCTCGGCTTCGAGACGTTCGACCTCCTGCTGCTCGGGCAGGGTGCGACGCCGGTGTGCGAGACGGTTCAGCTCGGCGTCCACGGCGGCGAGGGACAGAAGCTTGGACTGCACGGCGGGTTCGACGTTCACGCGGGTGGTTCCTGCTTTCGAGAACTCGGAGTAGGGGCTTCGGAGGGGACGGTCGTAGCTGATTACGGTACCGCGCGCGGGTGCGTCACCGGGCGGCGGTCGTCCACGGGTCGGTGCGCAGCTCACTGACCCGCGCGGCCCACCCCGGGCGATCCCCGAACGCGGCATCGAGTACACCGCGGGCCTGCTCGCACCACGGGTATTCGCTGGCCCAGTGCGCGACGTCGACCAGCGCCGGGCCGCCGGCGCGCAGGTGCTCGTCGGCGGGGTGGTGCCGCAGATCGGCGGTGACGTAGGCGTCGACGCCGAGTTTCGCGACGGTCCCGAGGAACGAGTCGCCGGATCCGCCGCACACGGCCACGGTGCGGATCTGCCGGTCCGGGTCGCCGGCGCCGCGCACACCCCATTCGGTGGTGGGCAGCGCGGCCGCGACCGTCTCGGTGAATGCGCGGAAGGTCTGCGGTTCGGATAGTTCGCCGACGCGGCCGAGGCCCCGGGAGCTGGGCAGTTCGGCCAGTTCGAACACGTCGAAGGCGGGTTCCTCGTAGGGGTGCGCCGAGCGCAGGGCGGCGAGGACCGCCGAGCGGGCGCGGCGCGGCGCGATCACCTCGATGCGATCCTCGGCGACCCGTTCGAGTTCGCCGACGCTGCCGATCGCCGGGTCCGCGCCGGTGAGCGGCCGGAACTGTCCGGTGCCCGAGGCGGTCCAGCAGCATTCCCGGTAGTTGCCGATCGCTCCCGCCCCCGCGGCGAACAGGGCGTCGCGCACGGTGTCGGCGGCCTCGGACGGAACCATCACCACCCACTTGTCGGTGGCCGGTTCCGGCTTCGGTTCCAGGGGTCGCAGCCCGGTCAGGCCGAGCGCCTGCGCGAGCGCGTCGGACACGCCGGGGTCGGCACGGTCCGCGTTGGTGTGGGCGGTGAACAGGGCGCAGCCGCCGCGGATCAGCTTGTGGATCAGTGCGCCCTTCGGGGTGTGGGCACCGACGGTGTCGACACCGCGCAGCAGCAGCGGATGGTGCACAAGCAGCAGCTGCGCTCCCCACGCGAGGGCTTCGTCGACGACCGCGGCGGTCGCGTCGACGGCCAGCAGCACCTTGCTCGCCGGTTCGTCGGGGTCACCGGCGACGAGGCCGACCGAATCCCACGACTCGGCCAGCGACGGCGGGTAGGCCGCCTCCAGCACCCCGATCACCTCACGCAGCCGCACCTCACGCAAAGTCGCCGCCGACACGTGCCCTCCTCGCCCGTCGTCCGTCGTTCCGAGACGACCCTACGCGGCGCCCGCGGCGGGCAGCAGCGACAATGGGCCGGTGACTCTCCTCGTCGACACCCGCCCTCCGGTGCTGCCGTCGCCGGTGGTGCTGTTCGATCTCGACGGCACCCTCACCGATTCCGCGACCGGTGTGATCAACGGGTTCCGGCACGCGCTGGCGACCCTCGGCGTCGAGGTACCGACCGGCAATCTCGTGCGGCTGCTGGGTCCGCCGATGACCGATTCGCTGCGCGCGCTCGGTCTCGACGACGACCAGGTGGATCGGGGCACCGCCGCCTACCGCGAGTACTACGCGGCAACCGGCTGGGCGGAGAACGCCCTGTTCGACGGGGTCGAGACGATGCTGAACGCGGTGCGCGGCGCCGGGAGCCGGCTCGCGATCGCGACGTCGAAGAACGAGGTGTTCGCCGAGCGGATCCTGCGGCACTTCAGGGTGGCGGACGCGTTCGAGTTCATCGGCGGGGCCAGCCCCGACGGCAGCCGCCGCGCAAAGGACGACGTGGTCGCGCACAGTCTCGCCGCACTGGGCATCGAACCGGTCGAGGCCCACGCCGGCGGCACCGCCGGGGTCGTGATGGTCGGCGACCGCGAACACGACGTGCACGGCGCCGGCCGGTTCGGGATCCCGACGGTGTTCGTCGAGTACGGCTACGGCGCCGCCGACGAATCCGAACAAGCGCACACGGCCGTCGGCAGCGTCGCCGAACTGGGGAGGATCCTCACCGGTGAGTGCTGACGCTCTGCATGTGACGTTCGTGTGCACCGGCAACATCTGCCGGTCCCCGATGGCCGAGAAGATCTTCGCCCACCATCTGCAGAAGGAGGGGCTCGACGGACGGGTGCGGGTGAGCAGCGCCGGCACGCACGGCTGGCACATCGGCGCCGAGGCCGATCCGCGCACCAACGCGGTGCTGCAACGCCACGGCTACCCGACGGGTCACCAGGCTGCGCAGCTCGGCGCCGAGCATCTCGAAGCCGACCTCGTGGTGGCCCTGGCCACCGGGCACGACCGCGCACTCGCGCATCTGGGGGTGCCCACCGAGCGCCGTGCCCTGCTCCGCAGCTTCGATCCGGACGCCGACACCGATTCGGTACCGGACCCCTACTACGGCGGTCTGCCGGAGTTCGAGCTGGTGCGCGAGCAGATCGAGGCGGCGATTCCGGGGCTGCTCGCATGGGTGCGGGAACGGTGAGGCACAGCTCACGGGCTACCGTGGACACGTGCGACGTCTGAAGTTTCTGCTGCGCCCGAGCTGGTTCTTGCTGGCCGTGGTGGTCGTCGGCTTCGCCTACGCATGCTTCACGGTCCTCGCGCCGTGGCAGCTCGGCAAGAACACCAGCACGAGTGAACGCAACGACCGGATCGCCGAATCGCTCTCGCAGGATCCGGTTCCCGTCGGTGAGCTGGTCGGCGACGGGGAACCCGCGCAGGACGACGAGTGGCGACGGGTCACCGCGACCGGCAGCTACCTTCCGGACTCCGACGTGCTGGTCCGGTTGCGCAGCGTCGAGTCCCAGCCCGCGTACGAGGTGCTCACCCCGTTCACCCTGGACGACGGGCGCGCGGTGCTGGTCAACCGCGGCTACGTCCGTCCCGCACTCGGCACCGAGGTTCCGGCGATCGAGCCGGCCCCGACCGGGCAGGTGACCCTCGAGGCGCGCATCCGCATGTCGGAAGGCACCGTGCCCGGCAAGGAACCGTTCCGGGACGCCGGGTTCCTGCAGGTGTACTACATCGACACCCCGCAGGTCGCGGCGGCCACGGGCATCGACCTGGCCGGCGGCTACCTGCAGCTCGCCGAGGGGCAGCCCGGGGGTCTCGGCACCATCCCGCTGCCGCAGCTCGACGCCGGACCGTACCTGTCGTACGGCCTGCAGTGGCTGGCGTTCGGCATCATGGCGCCGCTGGGGCTCGGCTACGTCGTGTGGGCGGAGCTGCGCGAACGACGCAAGGAGAAGGCGCAGACCGCCGAGGTACCGGACCCGGAGACCCCGCCGGCGCCGCGCACCACAGAAGAGAAACTGGCCGACCGCTACGGCCGGTCGCGGTGAGCGCACCGCACGACAACCGCGAAACGCCCGAGGAGCATCCGATGTACGCGTCCGTCGACGACTATCTGGCCGACAAGGACCCCGCCGGCGTCGAGGGGTTCCTCCGGTTCCGGGACATGGTGCTGGCACTCGGCGCCGATGTCGACGAGCGCGTGCGCCGGTCGGATGTCGCGTGGGCCCGCGACCGGGTGTTCGCGGCGGCGTTCGTGTACTCGACGCGACTCGAGGTCGCGATCGATCTGCAGCGGCGCATCCATCACCCGCAACTGCGGGAGGCATTCCCGACGACGGACACGGTGACCACCCACCGGCTGAGCATCACCTCGCCGGACCAACTCGACGACCACGTCGCGACGCTGCTGGCCGAGGCGTACAAGACCGCCGGCACCGACGGCGACTGATCGCCGCCGGCTCCGTCCCACCCGCGGTCGGCACGGCCGCACCACCGCGTCCGGCACAATGATCAGGTGCCCGAGATCGGTTCCCGGGCCCTGTCCGGGTTCGGTGTCCGCGCCTGGCGATACGTTCGCCGCGCGCCGGGAACGTTCGTGTGGCTCGGGATCCTGCTCGTCACCTCCACGATCGCGCGGCAGCTGTCGCCGGCCGCGCTGACGGAGGTGCTCGGCGACCGGTCCACGAACCTGCATCACCTGGCCGAGGACCCGATCCGGGTGCTGATCGTCAGCGCCTTGTGGCTCGCCGGAGGCAGCTGGATCTGGTATTTCGCGCTCTACAACCTCTTCCACGTGGCGGCCGAACGGTGGCTCGGCACCGCGCGCTGGCTGGGCGTGTGCGTACTCGCCCACGTCGGAGCGACGTATCTGAGCGAGGGCCTTCTCTATCTGGCGATCCGGCACGGCGACGCTCCCGCCTCCGCCGTGAACACCCTCGATGTGGGCGTCAGTTATGCGTTGGCGGGGGTCGTCGCGGTGCTGGTGTACCGGATCCCGGCACCGTGGCGGTTTGCCTATGCCGGTGTTGTCGTGATCGTGTACGCGATCCCGTTGTTCGGGGCTCTGACATTCACCGATGTCGGGCATTTCAGCGCCGTCCTGATCGGTTTCGCGTGCTATCCGCTGACGCGGCGGCGCCGGGTTCGCTCGTGCGTGCGGTCCCCTTAGCTGCGCTCCGGCCGGCTGCGATCCGGCCGCCCGATGAAGAACGACACGGCCAGCGCGAGGAGCGAGACGACCCCGCCGTACAGGAACGCGGTGTGGATACCGGCCTGGGCGGCGTCGATCCCGGTGGCCCCCTCGGCGAGGCGGGACGTCGCCGTGTAGGTCATGACCGTGACGAACAGTGCCGTGCCGGCGGCGCCGGCCAGCTGCTGGATCGTGCTGAAGATCGCACTTCCGTGCGAGTACAGCTCGTCCGGAAGCGCCCCCAGCGACGAGGTCATCAGCGGTGTCATGACCGACGCGAGTCCACCCATCAGCAGCGAGTGGATCAGCACGACCATCGGCAGTGGTGACTCGGTGTCGAGCATCGCCATCAGCCACAGCGCCGCGGCGACGACGGCTGCGCCCGAGATGACGAGCACGCGCGGGCCGGTGCGGTCGTAGATCCGGCCGACGAACGGCGACAGCACGCCCATGACGAGGCCACCGGGCAGCAACAGCAGACCCGTGGTGAGGATGTCGATGCCGCGGACGTTCTGCAGGTAGAGCGGCAGCAGGATCAGGGCGCCGAACAGCGCCATCATGCTGATCACGAGCATGCCGAGACCGAGGCTGAACGCCGGCGTCGAGAACGGGCGCAGGTCGAGCAGGGCGCGGCCGTCGGATTGCCGGGAGATCTGCCGCAGCACGAACACGGCCAGCGCGACGACGCCGACGGCGAGCGGCACCCACGCCGGGACCTGCGAGTCCTCCGCGGAGTGGCCGATGCTGCTCAGCCCGTACACGATGCCGCCGAACGCGAGTGCCGACAACACGACCGAGATCACGTCGAGCGGCGCCTTGCCGGTGGTGGTGACATTCTTGACCAGGACCGATCCGACGACGAACGCGACGAGCGAGATCGGCAGGACGATCCAGAACATCCAGCGCCAGTCGAACGCGTCGAGGACGATGCCGGAAATGGTGGGGCCGATCGCGGGTGCGACCGCGATGACGATGGAGATGATGCCCATCATGCGTCCGCGCCGGGCGGCCGGCACGACACGCAGCACGGTGGTCATCAGCAGCGGCAGCATGATGGCCGTGCCCACCGCCTGGGTGATCCGGCCCGCCAGCAGCAGCCCGAATCCGGGCGCGGACGCCGCGAACAGCGTGCCCAGGCTGAACACACCCATCGAGGCCATGAACATCGGCCGCAGCGGGAAGCGCTGGAACAGATAGCCGGTGGTCGGGATGACGACGGCCATCGTCAGCAGGAACCCGGTGGTGAGCCACTGGGCGGTGCTCGCGGAGATGTCGAGGTCCACCATGAGCCGCGGCAGGGCGACGCTCATGATCGTCTCGTTGAGGATCATCACGAACGTCGCGACGACCAGCACACCGATCAGCAGTCCGCTTCCGGGTGCCATCCTTTCCTCGGCGTCGGCGTCCAGGTGCTCTTGCGCCTGTGATGTCTGCATGTCGAGGAACTTTCTGGATGGTTGGTCGACCGCCACTGTCGCCGCCGATTCGGAAGGTGCCAGTCTCCTGCCGTTCGGAGACGGCCGTCAAATCGTTTTCGAATCCGACGGGCGCGCAGCGTCTTCGTGGGTGGTCGAGCAGTTCGAAGGCGGTACGGGCAATTCGGCATGAGTTGTCGCCCAGCCGACCGCACAATGTAGCGATGACGCACCGGCGTACGGCGACGTCCCTGTTCGGTGTGATGCCCGGACTCGAGGCCGTTGCAACCTACCGCAGGAACTGGCTCGCGAAGGACATCGTCGCCGGCATCGTGCTGTCGACTCTGCTCGTCCCGCAGGGCATGGCGTACGCCGAACTGGCCGGGCTGCCCCCGATCACCGGCCTCTACACGAGCATCCTGTGCCTGCTCGGGTACGCGGTGTTCGGCCCGTCCCGCATTCTCGTGCTCGGCCCGGATTCGTCGCTGGGCCCGATGATCGCGGCGACCATCCTGCCGCTCGTCGCGGCCGGAGGCGACCCGGCGCGGGCGGTCGCGCTCGCGTCGATGCTCGCGATCATGGTGGGTGTCGTCATGATCCTCGCGTCGATCGCCAAGCTCGGTTTCATCGCCGACCTGATCTCGAAGCCCACCATGATCGGCTACATGAACGGCCTGGCCCTGACCATTCTGGTCGGCCAGTTGCCGAAGCTGTTCGGGTTCTCGGTGGACTCGGAGAACTTCTTCGGGGACGTCACCGGATTCGTGCGGGGTGTGGCGAACGGGGAGACCAACGGAGCGGCGGTCGCGGTGGGGATCGGCGGGATCGCCCTGATCCTCGCGATGCAGCGGTGGGTTCCGAAGATCCCGGCGGTGCTGGTGATGGTGGTGTTGGCGATCGCGGCGGCCTCGGCATTCGGGCTGGCCGACCGCGGCGTGTCGCTCGTCGGGGAACTGCCGCAGGGTTTCCCGCCGCTGACGATTCCGCACGTGGAAGTGGACGACCTGGCGTTGCTGTTCGCCGGTGCGGTGGGGATCGCGCTGGTGTCGCTGACCGACACGATCTCCACCGCGTCGTCGTTCGCGGCGCGCACCGGACAGGAGATCCGCGGCAACCAGGAGATGATCGGGATCGGTGCCGCGAACGTGGCCGCCGGGCTGTTCCAGGGCTTCCCGGTGAGTACGAGCGGTTCCCGGACCGCGGTCGCCGAACGTTCGGGGTCGAAGACGCAGCTCACCGGCGTCACCGGTGCGGTGCTGATCCTCGTGATGATCGTGTTGCTGCCCGGCCTGTTCCGCAATCTCCCCCAGCCGGCGTTGGCCGCGATCGTCATCACCGCCTCGTTGTCGCTCGCCGACATTCCCGGGACCGTCCGGTTGTGGCATCAGCGCCGGACCGAGTTCACCTTGTCGATCGTCGCGTTTCTGGGTGTCGCGATTCTGGGCGTGCTGCCGGGCATCGCGGTCGCGGTGCTGCTGTCGGTCTTCAACATCTTCCGGCGGGCATGGTGGCCGTATCAGACGGTCCTAGGCCGCGTGCCCGGCCTCGAGGGATTCCACGACGTCACCGTGCATCCCGGCGCCCGGCACCTCTCCGGCCTCGAGATCTACCGGTTCGACGCGCCCCTGTTCTTCGCCAACGTCAAGACGTTCCGCGACAACGTGCGACGCCTGGCCCGCAGCGACCCGAAACCGCGGTGGATCCTCATCGCCGCCGAACCGATCACGGACGTCGACACCACCGCGGCGGACGTGCTGTTCGAACTCGATCGGGAGCTCGACGCCCAGGGCACGTCACTGGTGTTCGCCGAGCTCAAGCACCCGGTCCGGATGAAGATCGACCGCTACGGCCTGGCCGAGGCCATCGAACCGGCGCACTTCTTCGGCACGGTCGAGGAGGCTGTCGCCGCCTACATCGAGCGCACCGGGGTCAACTGGACCACCGACTCCTGATCCGATTGTCGTGTCCCCGCCCGAAACGGACCCGTCGATGCGAGGATGCGAATTCGGACACGAAGCGAAGGGAGTCGATGCCGGTGCCGGCTACCACGGTGAAATCCGCACGCAAGAATCTGAAAAGCCTGGTCCGCGAGGTCAACCGTGACACGGTCGCAGTCGAGATCGTGGGTGACCAGGGCAATGCGGTGCTGATCTCGCTGGCCCGGTACACCGCGTTGCGGGAGGCGACGTTCCTGCTGCGCTCCCCCGAACTCATGGACAGCCTGCGCCGGGAGGCCGCCCGGTCGCTGTCCCCGCCGGCGCCGGGTGACGACTCCGCGGACTCCGAGCCCGCGGCGTCCGCGGAAGCGGCGGTGTCGACACCACCGCCCGAGCCGAAATCCCGCACCCGGAAGAAGAACAAGAGGAAGAAGAAGCGGGCGCACCGTCGCTGACGGGACTCGCGGATGAGCGCGGGCCGCGGCATCCTGCACTCCGAACGCAACGACCACAGCCGCGCGGACGGATCGTCGGTCACCGAACCCGTCCACGTGATCCAGATGTGGATTCCGCCGGACGAACCCGGCATCGAGCCGAGCTACCAGGAACTGCCCATCGATGCCGAACTCGACGCGGGCGCACTCGTCGTCGTCGCGTCCGGCCTGCCCCGCCACCGCAACGACGCCGCCATCGGATTGCACAACAGGTACGCCGGACGGCACGCCGCCCGATTGCAGCCGGGGCAGACGGTGACGATCCCCGACGCGCCGTTCGGACACCTGTTCGTCGCACGCGGCACCGTCGACGTCGAAGGCTCGGGACCACGCGAGCACGGAGATGCGCTGCGGCTGACCGGATCCGGCGGCCCGCGGGTCACTGCGGTCACCGACGCCGAGATCCTGATCTGGGAGATGCACGCGAGCTTCGATCGCCGGTAGCCCACCCCTGCCGCCGCTATCGCGAGTCCGCTTTCGGGTGTTCCCGGAACAGAACCTCGGAGAGCGGTCGGCGCGGCGTCGGGGTCTCCGGACCGGGTGGCGTGCGGACGCCGGCCCTGATCAGCACCTGGGGGACGCCGTCCCCGGTCAGCCCCCGGAGGAACGCCCGCGAATCCTCGGACTCGGTCAGGTGGGTGACCGTGCAGGTCGCCAGTCCGCGGTCGGTGCAGGCGAGGAGCACAGCCGACAGGGCCTCGCCGCACCGCAGCCAGTCGAGCCGCCGGTCCGTGGCGGTGGAGAGCAGCAGGATCGCCGCGTGGTCCTGTTCGCCGGAGGTCTCGCTCGTCGCGCGACCGGGCGGGAACTCCCGCTCGACCGCCACCGCGCTCCCGGCGGCCGGCAGGGTGTCGGCGGGAACGCCCTCGGGGAACATCGCGTGCCCGGTCCACCAGTTCAGTTCCGACAGGTAGGCGGGGTCGGCGCGCTTCTCCCCGCTGATTCGGCGGGACACGTCGTCGAGGGCGGCTCTTTCGTCCTCGCCGATCACGTCGAGGTGCACACCGGCGTCCTCGGCGAGTTCCTGCAGGAGCGTGACGGCGGAGGGCCACTCCGGCGGTGCGGCCATCGGCAACCGCTCGGTGCGTCGAAGGGCGATCGCCGCCGCCAGGCGGGCCCCGGTGTCGGACGATTCTGCGTCGGACGATTCGTCCAGCCGACGGAACCGCAGTGCCGCGAGGCACTGCCGGTCCGGCGAGCGCGGCATCCGCTCGATCGCCGAGGACCACCGCTGCGCGGCGAGCGCGGTCCGCAGGTGGTCCAACGCAGTCCCACACGAAAGCACCATCTGACGACCGGAGGGGTCCGTGGCCGGCAGGATGCGGTCGTTGTCGCTGTAGAGCGTCAGCGCGTGCGCGCCGAGAACCCACCGCCAGGGCTGACTGTTGTGGAGCGACGGTGCGCGGCAGGCCAGCGCGACCGCGGACTCGAGGGTGCGACGGTCCGGCATCGACTCCGCCGGTGTCCCCTCTGCTGGTGTCCCCATTGCGTTCTCGGGTTCTCTCGTCGGCTCCGTGAAGTGCAGTCACTCACGTCAATACGCGTCGGCTGCGATGGTGCGCAACGTCGCGCGCATGATGTGCCCGACGAACGGCCGGATGATCCACCAGTAGCGCATCATCTTCTTCCGCGAATCCGGATCGGTGGTCTGCGTCCGGCATTCGTAGCAGACGACGCTGCGCCCCGGCCCGTTCGCTCGAACCGAGAAGTGACATCCGATCTTCCCCCAGCCGGGCTCGTCGAACCCGCGGAAACGGTCGAGCGGAACATCACGCCATTCGATGTCGGGCTTCCAGAACTTGCCGACCGCACCGAAGGCGATCTCTCGATCGGGTACCTCCCCGAGTACCAGCCAGCCCGGCAGACCACTCGACGCCGGATCGGCGAACAGTCGCAGTGCGGGCAGTTCCGGAGACGGTTTGCCGGACAGGCGTGCCGGCAGGCCACGCACGAAGAACGCCGCGGTCAGCAAAGGTGTTCGCACGGTGAGGAAGTCGAGATCGTGCGCAGCGCGGAAGACGGCGGGAACCTCCGCATCCACCACCAGTTGTTCGGTGAGGGCGACGTCGTACACCGGCAGGTGAGTATCGAGCAGATCCGCCGGGGCGGTGCCGGTCACGACGTCACGCTCCGGCTCCGCGGGCGCGGTCGAGCAGGATCCGCTGTTCGGCCTGCGCCACCGTCCGCCTGGTCTGCGGCGCCGCGTCGGGCGTCACCGACACCGAGGTGATGCCGCGCCGGACCAGGTGCTCGGCGAGTGCGGTGCTCGTCGACACGGCCTGGCCGCACAGCGAGGTGGTCAGCCCCGCCGCCGAAGCCCGCTCGATGATGTGGTCGATCGCGTCGAGGACGGCCGGATCCATGGTGTCGAACAGGTCGCGGCACACCTCCGAGTCGCGATCCACGCCGAGCATCAGCTGGGTCAGGTCGTTGGTGCCGATCGACACCCCGTCGATGCCGAGCTTCGCGTATTCGGGCAGCCAGTACACCACCGACGGCACCTCGGCCATGATCCAGCGCAGCATCCGGCGATCCGAGCCGAGCGGATGCGCATCGAGCTGCGCCAGGCACTCCTTCAGCTCCCACCGGGTGCGCACGAACGGAATCATCAGGTGCACGTTGGGATGCTGTTCCCGAACCCGGTGCAGCACATCGAGATCCAATGAGAACAGCTCCGGATCGCGGACGTAGCGGAAGCAGCCGCGATAGCCGATCATCGGGTTTTCCTCGTCCGGCTCGATCTCGCCGCCCTCGAGATCCGCGAATTCGTTGCTGCGCAAGTCGATCGCCCGGTACACGACCGGCCGCGGCGCGAACGCCGCCGCGATCCGAGCGACCCCCTCGGACATCTTCGCCACGTACTCGTCGCGCCGCCCCTGCCCGATCAAGCGCGCCGGATGCTCCCCCGCGAGGGCCTCGGTGATCATGAACTCGGCCCGCAGCAATCCGACCCCGTCGACGTCGGTGGCAGCGACCGCCTCCGCGGCATCCGGCGTCGCGAGATTGACGTACACCGAGGTCGCGGTGACGGTCGGCGCGGCACCCATGGCCGTCGGGACCGCCGGCGCCGCCGCGGCCGGACGGGTCTCGGGTTGGACCTTCCCGTCGAACACTGCGCCCGCATCGCCGTCGACGGTGATCAGCTGCCCGTCGCGCAGGTCCGTGGTCGCGGTGCGGGCCCCGACCACCACCGGTTTGCCGAGTTCCCGCCCGACGATCGCGGCATGGCAGGTGATGCCGCCACCGTCGGTGACGATGCCGCCCGCGCGGCGCAGGATGGGCAGCCAGTCCGGCCGGGTCATGGGTGCGACGATGATCTCGCCGTCGGTCAGGCGTTTGCCGTCGACCAGTTCGTGGAGCACCCGCACCCGCCCGGTGGCCACGCCGGGGCCGGCACCGAGGCCGGTCAACAACGGTGTCGCGTCACCGTTTCCGGACGGCCCACCGGACGAGGACGTGTCGAGCGTGGTGATCGGGCGAGTCTGCACGATCCACAATTCGTTGTCCGCGAACGCGAACTCGAGATCCTGCGGGGAACCGTAGTGCTGCTCAACACCGGCGGCGAGACGCGCGACCCGCTCGAGTTGGTCCTCGTCGAGCACGCGGGTGCCGCGGGCCGGATCGACCGCGACCCGGCTGTCGCCGGTGTCGGTCGAGGCGATCCGGAACTCCTGATGCCCGAGGTGGACGTCGAGCACCTCGAAGCTGTCCTTGGCGACGACGTAGGTGTCCGGCTCGACCTGCCCGCCGACGACGACCTCGCCGAGGCCGAGCGCCGCCTCGATCACGATGCGATCGCGTTCGCCGGTGCGGGGGTCGGCGGTGAATGCCACCCCGGACGACTCGGATTTGACCATCACCTGCACGACGACGGCGATGGACGGCTCGTCGGCCACCCCGCGCAGCCCGCGGTAGGTGCGAGCCCGCTCGGACCACAACGACGCCCAGCACGCCTGCACTGCGCGCACCAGCGCGTCGGCGCCGATGATGTTGGTGTAGGACTCGTGGATGCCGGCGAACGAGGTGTCTGCCGCGTCCTCGGCAGGCGCCGACGATCGCACGGCCACCGGCATGTTCGTTCCGAGGGCCTCGTACGACGAGACGATATCCGCGCGCATCTCGTCCGGGATCGTCGACTCGGTCACCAGCGCGGCGAGTTCGGCGGAGGTGCGGATGAGCGTGGCGTCGTCGATGTCGGGGGGCGGGACCGCCTCGGCCGCCAGCCTTTCGCGCACACCGGCCGCCTGCATCGCGTCGAGGTAGGCGTCGGTGGTGACGGCGAACGCGGCGGGAACCGGAAAACCCGCCCGCGTGAGCTCGCCCAGGTTGGCGGATTTTCCGCCGACGGTGGGCGCGTCGTCCGCGCTCACCGATTCGATCGGTCGTACCCAGACCTTGTGTTCACCCATCGGTGGCTCCCTGTGCTCCCCGCGAACGGTGTTCCCCGCGAACGGCTCACCCCCTGTGCACGGTAAACCGAATTGGCGCGCCACAGGGCCCGGATCGGAGATCTGCTGCTCAGAAGGCCGGTGTTGCGCGAAGTATCCACTCTTCGGGCTTCTCCGGTGCCATGATCAGAACACCAGGGGTAGAGCTCGTTCGTCCGGGAGGCGCTGTGCAGTCGGAACAGGAGACCGGCCCCCTGCCCCTGATCGACCTGCGCCATCACGCCGCCGTCGTCGTCGACGTGGGCGTGTTGAAAGACGGCCGGTCCGTCGACTCGACGGTTGCGCTGCTGCACCGGTTGCGCGATCTCGGCGTCGACGTCGCGGTGTTCTCGTCCACCGGGGACGCCCGGTCGGTGCTCGACACAGCAGGAGTCGACACAGCGGCCGGCGACACAGCAGGAGACGACAATTCGCTTCCGATCGTGGCCACCGACACCACCCCCTCGGAGGTCGCCGCCCGGCTCCGGTCACCGCTCACGGCGACCGTGGTGATCACCGCCGACGAGGACATCGCGGCCGCGGCGCAGCGCGCCGGGTTCGCCCTGGTGATCCGGAATCCGGGCGAGATCGACATCCGGGCGGGCGACCACCGGCTCTCGGAGATACCCGATGCACTGACCTCCCGGCACGAACTGGCGACGCTGCTGCGGGTGCGCACACCGGTGCTGTTCCTCGACTTCGACGGCACGCTGGCGGACCTCGAGCCGGACCCCGCAGCGGCGGTGCTCACCGACGGCACCGCCGAGGTTCTCCGCCGGCTCGCGTACGCATGCCCGGTCGTCGTGGTCAGCGGGCGCGACCTGCCGGACCTGCAGGCGCGGGTCGGGATACCGGGTATCTGGTATGTGGGCAGCCACGGATTCGAAGTCGCCGGACCGGCGGGCGGACACTACGAGCATTCGGAGCCTCCGGCCGCCGGATCGGCCCTCGACCGGGTGTCCGGGCTGCTCGAAGAGCGTCTGCGCACCGTGCCGGGCGTGGTGATCGAACGGAAACGATTCTCGGTCGCCGTGCACCATCGCGCCGTGCCTGCCGACCGCGTCGACGAGGTCGCGGCCGTCGTGCACGAGATCGCGGGTGCCGAGGATTCTCTCCGGATCATCGGCGGCCGGAAGGTGCTCGAGGTTCTTCCCATCGCGGACTGGGGCAAGGGTGAGGCTCTGCGATGGGTGCTCGGGCGTGTCACCGGCGCGGAAGGGCTGCTGCCGCTGTACATCGGCGACGATCCCTCGGACGAGGACGCGTTCGACGCGTTGTCTCCCGAGGGGATCGGGATCGTGGTCCGCAGCGAGGAGCCCGGTAATCGCCGGTCGGCCGCGCGGTTCGCCGTGAACGATCCGGTGCAGGTTCGCGAATTGCTCCAGCGCCTGGCCGATCTGGTCGACCGCGACCCCGCGAGCCCGTCCCGCGCGGGTGGATGGATGCTGTACTACGACGATTACGATCCGCCGAGCGAAAAGCTGCGCGAGGCACTGTGCACGGTGGGCAACGGATTCTTCGCCACCCGTGGGTGCTCACCGGAATCCGTGGCCGGACGGTGGCACTACCCCGGCACCTACATCGCGGGTCTGTACAACCGGCTGCACGACGACTGCGCGGGTACGGCGATCACGAACGAAAGCCTGGTGAACGCCCCGAACTGGCTGCCGATGACCTTCCGCATCGACGGCGGGCCCTGGTTCGACATCGACTCCGTCGAACTGATGGACTACCGCCAGTACCTGAATCTGCGCCGCGCCGTTCTCACCCGTCGGGTGCGGTACCGCGACCCGCAGGGCCGGACGACGACCGTGATCCAGCGCCGGTTCGTCGCGATGCACCTGCCCCACGTGGGGGCGCTGCAGACCACGATCGTGGCCCACGACTGGAGCGGCAGCGTGGAGTTCCGCACGGCGATCGACGGCGCGGTCCGCAACACGCTCGTCGAGCGGTATCGCGATCTGGCCAGTGACCACCTCGAACTCGTCGAGGCGCGGGAGGCGGCACACGACTCGGTGGTTCTGACGGTGCAGACGAACCAGTCGCGCATCCCGGTCTCGGTGGCGGCCCGGACCACCGTCTGGTCCGACGGGAACCGCAACACCTGCAGCTACCGATTCTTCGACGAGGACGGCAGCGTCGGCCATCATCTCACCGTCGATGTGGAGGCAGGCTCCTCGGTCACGGCGGAGAAGGCGGTGACCGTGTTCACCGGCCGAGACCACGCGGTCTCCGGCCCCGCCGAGGCGGCAACCCGGCTGCTCGAGGGGCTCGGGCGATTCGACGAGATCCTGGACGGCCACGTCCTGGCGTGGGAACACCTGTGGGACCGGGTCGGCATCGACCTCGCCGGTCACGAGGAAGCGTCCCGGATCGTGCGTTTCCACCTGCTGCACCTGCTGCAGACCGTCTCGCGCAACACCGCCGACCTCGACGTAGGGGTTCCGGCGCGCGGACTCCACGGAGAGGCCTACCGCGGCCACATCTTCTGGGACGAGGTGTTCGTCTTCCCGGTGCTGAACCTGCGCGAACCGGCCCTGACCCGGTCGCTGCTGCAGTACCGATACCGTCGCCTCCCCGAGGCGCGCCGCGCCGCGACCGCCGCCGGATACCGGGGCGCGATGTTCCCGTGGCAGTCCGGCAGCGACGGCCGCGAGGAGAGCCAGCAACTGCACCTGAACCCGGATTCCGGAAGATGGCTGCCCGATCCGAGTTGGCGCCAGTACCACATCGGCATCGCCATCGCCTACAACGTGTGGCAGTACTACCAGGTCACCGGGGACGTGGAGTTCCTCGGCGATTTCGGAGCGGAGATGCTGGTGGAGATCGCGCGGTTCTTCGCCAGTCTGGCGTCGTACGACCGGGCGAAGTCCCGCTACGTGATCCGCGGGGCGATGGGACCGGACGAGTTCCATTCCGGCTACCCCGACGCGCCGTACTCGGGCATCGACAACAACGCGTACACCAACGTCATGGCCGTCTGGGTGATCCGGCGGGCCATCGAGGCGCTCGCCGCCATCCCCCAGCACAATCGCGCCGAACTCGTCGATCGTCTCCACCTGGACGCCCAGGAGATGACGCTGTGGTCGGATCTCGGGCACCGCATGTTCGTGCCGTTCCACGACGAGGTCATCAGCCAGTTCGAAGGCTACGGCGAACTGGCCGAACTCGACTGGGACCGGTACCGCGCGAAGTACCCGGACATCCGGCGCCTCGACCGGATCCTCGAAGCGGAAGGCGACGACGTCAACCGCTACCAGGCGTCGAAACAGGCCGACGTCGTGATGCTGTTCTATCTCCTCTCCGCCGACGAACTACGGGAACTGTTCGAACAACTCGGGTATCGCCTCGAATCCGAAACCATCCACCGAACGATCGACTACTACCTGGCCCGGACCTCCCACGGTTCGACGCTGAGCGCCGTGGTGCATTCGTGGGTGCTCGCCCGTAGCCACCGCGAGCGGGCGTTGGAGTACTTCGAGCAGGTCCTCGCCTCCGACATCACCGACATCCAGGGCGGGACGACGTCGGAAGGCATCCACCTCGCGGCCATGGCCGGCAGCATCGACCTGCTGCAGCGGTGCTTCACCGGACTCGAAGTCCGCGGCGACCGTCTCGTCCTCGGTCCGCAATGGCCGGATACCCTGGGCGCCCTCGAGTTTCCGATCTACTACCGCGGCCGCAAGCTGTGGTTGACGGTCAGCGGACGCACGGTCGAAGTCGCTGCCGAGCCCGGGAATCAGGAATCGATCGAGATCATGTGCCGCGATACGGTCGTCACCCTGCAGCCCGGGTGCACCGTCACCCTGAGCTGAGCCGCGGACCCTCCACCCCGTCGGGACCTCATCCGCACCTGCCGACCACGCCACCGTCTCGCCACCCTGGATCATCGAGGAGGTTTCCGGACGTGAAAGCCAGAGGTCGGGATAGGCTTCTCGGGTGCGTGCGTCGTGGCCGTTGATCGGCCGCTCGGAGCAGATGCGAACCATCGAGGCCGTCATCGAGGCGTCGGATGTTTCCGGGATCGTCGTCCACGGTGGGGCCGGTGTGGGCAAGAGTCGGCTCGCCCGCGAAGCCTTGTCGGCTGCTGAGTCGAAGGGTTGCATCAGCCGTCTGGTGGTCGGCACGTCTTCGGGGCGGGCAATTCCGCTGGGCGCAGTCACGGCGTGGGCGCAGTCGGGCGTCACCGACACCGTTCAGTTGCTCCGGGGGGTCATCGAAGCGCTGACCGCCACATCGTTCGGCGCCACGGTGGTAGTGGCCGTCGACGATGTGCAACTTCTCGACGATCTGTCGACATTCGTGATACATCAGATCGTGCACCGCGGTGCAGCGAAAGTATTGCTCACCGTTCTCGACGGTGAACCGATTCCTGCCGCGGCACAGGACATATGGAAGGTCGGCCGG
This sequence comes from Rhodococcus sp. NPDC003382, assembly GCF_053589135.1. Classification (NCBI taxonomy): domain Bacteria; kingdom Bacillati; phylum Actinomycetota; class Actinomycetes; order Mycobacteriales; family Nocardiaceae; genus Rhodococcus; species Rhodococcus sp. NPDC003382. The sequence continues at coordinate 314,633 of NZ_JBSFRH010000001.1, read as the reverse complement.
TTCGACCACCTCGACCTGCAGCCGCTGACACTCGACGAGACCGGCACGCTGCTGTCGGCTGCCCTCGACGGATCGGTGGATCCGGATGCGGTCCGACGGCTGTGGAACCTTACTCGTGGCAACGTTCTGTATCTACGTAACATCGTCGAGCAGGAGGTCGCCGACCACCGAATTGTGCAGCAACACGGATGCTGGCGGTGGATCGGCGAACCGACCATGCCGTCGGGCCTGATCCAGCTGATCGAAACCCGGATCGGCACCCTTCCCGCGAAGGTTGGCGACGTGATCGACGCGCTGGCTGTCGGGGAGCCGATCGAACTGGCGGCCCTGAACCGGATCGCCGACCCAGCGGCGGTCGAGGAGGCCGACACCCGCGGTCTCATCACACTCGAACCCGTCGGTGGTGGTATGGCGGTACGGGTGGCGCACCCGCTTTACGCCGAGGTACGGCGCAGGCGCACGGCACCCACTCGGCTTCGACGGCTACGCGGACTGGTCGCCGCAGAACTCGCCGAATCCGATGACCGGGACGACATGCGAGTGGTTGTGCGCCGCGGCACATTGAGCCTCGACTCCGACGTCGCATCGGACGCCGAACTGCTCGTCAGGGCCGCCCGGGGCGCTGTCTGGTTGGGAGACCTGCCCCTCGCCGATCGACTCGCGGAGGCAGCGATTCGTGCCGGGGCCGGACCGGAACCCGCCTTCGTCCGGGCGCATGCACTTTCCTGGTCGGGTCGCGGCGAGGAAGCCGATTCCGTACTCACCGCAATTCACACCGGCCGGTTGACGGACAGCGAGAAGGCCAGATTCGCATTCCTGCGGGCGAGCAACCTTCTGTGGACGCTCGGCGACCCGGCGCGCGCGAAGCAAGTCATCGACGATGCGTCGTGCACGACACCACCGCAGGCCCGCCACTTCATCGACGCGTTCCTCACGGTGTACCGGTTTGCGATGGACCAGCCGGACAGGGCAATGCAAGCTGCGGAGAGGCTGGCGCCGGACGACCTGCCTCCGGTCGTCGGCGCCGAGGTTGCCTGGGTGCTTGCTTCCATATATGCCGACGCCGGGCGCACCGGCGACGCCGTGGCGGTCGCAGAGGACGGCTACGACGTTGCGGCTCGCTCTTTCGACGCTCCGCATATGCGATTCAACATCGCCGACGCACACGTCAGCGCCTTGCTGCTATCCGGCCGAGTGAGCGAAGCCGTCGAGGTGGCCGAGCGGGTACGCAGACAAGCGGCCGATCTTCCGGGGGCGGCTCATCTACTCGGCGCTGCGATCGCGGCGAGGGCAGCCCTCGGGGCGGGTCACCTCGACACCGCATGTTCGACGCTGGACCCGACAGCCGTATCGTTGTCCGCCTCGGGCCATGCCATCGGCTGGGGGTACCGCTATCGGGTCCCGCTCGCAACTGCACTCGCGATGCGCGGTTCGTCGAGCGAGGCGCTCACCGCGCTCGACAAACTACGACGTTCCTTTCGGACTCTGGACTACGAGCGCAGCCTTGCCCGGGCGTGGGCAACCGCATGCCAGGGCGCCGTCAGCGAGGCGATCACCGTCTTGTTGTCGGCGGCCGAAACTGCGGCAGCCAAAGGACAATTCGGGGCCGAAGTGATCTGTCTGCAGACGGCCGTCCAGTTCGGGGACCACACCGGGGCACCCCGATTGCACAGACTGGAGTCGATCGTCGAGGGTCCACGTGTCGGTCTGGCAGCCCGGTTCGCGTCCGCCCTCCGGCGCGGCGACGGTGCTGAATTGGAGTCGGTGTCAACGGACTTCGAGCACATGGGCGATATGGTTGCCGCTGTCGATGCGGCCGCCCATGCCGCCCTCGCGTACCGCATCCAAGAACGACGTGGATCGGCCTTGGGATGCTCGGCGCGCGCAGATGCCCTCGCCGAACAATGTGGCGGCGCCGATACCCCGGCCCTCCGTCTGGCCACCACGTCGTTGCCGCTGACCGATCGCGAACGAGAGATCGTGATGCTGATCGGTGAGGGATTGTCGAATCGAGCAATCGCCGGTCGACTGACCCTCTCCGTACGCACTGTCGAGAGCCACATCTACCGGGCCATGACGAAGACCGGAACCACCAGCCGCGACGAACTCGCCGCCCTGTTGCCGCGCCGAAGGGCGCGAACCAAGTGAACACCGCCCCCTGAGGGTGGAGAGTACGGCGCCGCCGGTCGAGTAGTGCCCCGCCCGGACCACGTGAAATTGCAGTGGCTCGCTACTGCGCTCTGTCCAGCGCTCGGGAGTGACGATCGATCACAGCGTGGGAGACAGGAGGCGCACAATGTCTGAATTCGTGGCCGCATCCGCCGATCCGTCGGCTCTGGCGTTCCCACATACGAATCCGATCGGCAGGATGATCGGCGCTCTGCGCGCAATCTTCGTGAGTTCGTCCACGGATGCACGGCCCGCACGGCGTCACTATCCACCGCTGCTGACCGACGCAGAAGAGCACTCCGCCATGGCACGCGAGATGTATCGGCTGTGACCGCAGCATGTATCCGCCACAGCCAGTGCTGTGAGGGGACCGTCGGGGAGACGGTCGAGGTGCTGCGGGCCGGCAGAGTCGGGCCTACATCGCCCGGGCCCACGCGAGGTGTCCTTCGAAGCCGAGTGATTCCGCGAGCGCGCGATACCGGCCGACCAGGTCTCGGTAGGCGTCGTCGCCCTGGGCCCGGGCCAGCAGTGCACGCAGCCGCAATTGGGTGATCTCGCGGATCGCCCAGCGTTCTGTTGCCGGCACCTTCGACAACCGGGCGATCGCGGCTCGGGCTTCGGCCAGGTCGTCCTCGGTGCCTCGCTCGAGCAACGTCTCCACCAGAACGCCGGTGCCGACGAGGCCGACGAAGGGCCGTCCTGCCTCGAACATCTCGTTCACAGTTCGGCGCAGCACCGGTATCGCAGCATCGCGGTCACCGCGCCCGGCACTCTCACCGGCCGCCAGGATCTCGACGAGCGGGGCCATTTGACGAGCAACCTGCCTGCGCCGCCATACGTCACGGGCCTGCATCATCGCCTCCAGCCCCCGGCGGCGGTCGCTCGCGGTGTCCCGGCTCAGCAGCCCGACACCCAGCGCGAACTCGGCCAGGCTCACGACGTCGTTGCCATCGCTTTCGCCGGTCTGCACCGCCTCTTCGATCACGCGCATCACGGTGTCGTCGGCCCGCAACACCCCGAAGAGGAACGCGAAGCCGTAGGTCCACATGACGACAACGCAATGAGCTGTCGGAGTGCTGTGTCGGGCCATCGCGACGGCGTCGTCCAGGTCTTGACGCCACCCGGGAAGACCCAGCCACCACCGAGCAGTGCCACGGAATGCCACCGCGACCGCGAGTGGTGATCCGAAGCCGAAGCCGGCGCCCATGGCGGGCTCGCCGGCGGCCAGGTCGATGACGGTTTGCGACCAACGCAAGATCTTGCCGAATTCGCCGGCCTCCAACCAGTTGGCGAACGCGACGGTCGCCAATCCCACAGTCGCGGTGGGATCGCCGATCGATTCGAGCAACTCCGTCTGTTCGGATACCAGCCGCGAGCCCTCTCGCACCCGCCCGGCGTACAAAAGCTCGACTGCCGGCGCGCTCATGCCGATGGCCAGCGAGAGCTTGTCCCCGGACGCCTCGCACAGCTCCCGCAGCTCCGCGAAGCGGTCGCGAGATTCCTGGAGTGCGGGGCTGTAAGTGTCGGTGGCGCACAGCATGGTGCGGGGGGCGGTGCGCATCGACAATCGGCCGGGGTCGTCGCCGGGCAGAGCGTCGGCGACTTTTCGGGCACGTTCCCAACTGAACCGTGCAGCGAAGACATCGCGGGTCGTCGCCCAATCGGCGGCCCGCATGTGCCAGCCATACGCGGCGTGCAGTTCGCCTGCTGCGTCGAGGTGTTCGGCGATCAACCCGGCATTCTGGTCGGCCGAGTCCGGGTTGCCCGACTCGATCGCGGTGGCCAGGAGCCGGTGCCATCGGGCGCGGTCGGACTTGAGCTGTGATTCGTAGGCCACCGACCGGATCAGCGGGTGGCGGAAGGCGTATTCGGCATCGGGGCTGAAACGCACCTGGTCGATCAGCTCCGCGCCCAGCAACTCGTCGGGCAGCGCATCGATGCCCAGCGCGGCCAGCAGCCCGGCGTCGAAGCGGGCGCCGATCACCGACGCTGCGCTTATCGTCTGCTTCGCCTGCGGGCTCAGCCGGTCGAGACGTGCCTCGATGGCGGCCTGCACCGTGGCGGGCACCGAGACATCGGCGACATCGGCGACATCGGCGCCACACACATAGCTGCCGCGCCGGCCGACCAGCACGCCGCGCTCGGCCAACTCGCGCACCATTTCCTCGGCGAAAAACGGGTTCCCGGCGGCTCGCTCGGCGATGAGGGTCCCGACCGGCGCGATTGAGCCGTCGGTTCCCAGAAGCTCGTTCAGGAGCTCCATGGTCTCCGAATCACTCAGCGGGGCAAGCGCTATCGTCCGAACGCCGGGCACCTGCGTCAACGCTCCCCGATATTCGGGGCGGGCGGTGATCAGCACCACCGACAGGGTTTGCGGGATGATTTCGAGCAAGTCGGCCAGCATGGATTCACTCACCTCGTCGATCCACTGGGCATCCTCGACGACGAACAGCACCGGTTCGGTACGGGCCAGCGACACGGCGTTGATCAGCGTGATCACCCGCCGACGCCGCGCCTCCGGGTCGAATCGGGGCAGCGACACCTCGGGGTCGGCGATGCCGAGTAGATCATCGAGCAGCAGCAGATCCTGCTGGTCGCCGTCGGGCACTCGTTCCCTCACCCGCGCGCGGGCCAGGGGCGCGTCCAGGTCGGCAACGCCGAGACCTTCACGCAGCATGGCGGTCACCGCATGGAACGGAATGTCACGGGCGTGGGATTCGCAGAACGTCCATATCACCTCGACCCCCCGAGCGGCCGCGATCGCGGTCGCCTCCCGCGCCATCCGCGACTTGCCGATGCCCGGCGCTCCCACCACATTCACCACACCACCCCGGCCACCGATGGCGCGGTCCACGATCTCCTCGACCGCCGCCATCTCCCGGCACCGACCGACCAGGCCGGCCTCCGCGCGTCCGACCAGGGCCCGCCGCGGGCCGATCCCCACCAGCCGGCGCACCGGCACAGGTTCGGTCTTCCCCTTGATCGACATCAGCTCGATGTCTCCCAGCACCGCGGCCTGCTCGACCAGCCGCGCGGTCGCCTCCGAGAGCATCACCCCGCCCGGCGGCGCCACCGATTCCATGCGTTGAGCCATCCCCACCTGCTCACCTATCGCCGCATACCCCAACGCGCCCGAGCCGATCTCGCCGGCAATCACTCGACCGGAGTTCAGCCCGACCCTCAGCTGCAGGTCCACCTCATCGCGACGCAGCACCTCCGAGGCCAACCGGTTCGCTTCCTCCTGGATGGCGAGCGCCGCAAGGCATGCCCGAAAGGCGTGATCCTCCAACGCAACCGGAGCGCCGAAGGTCGCCATCACGCCGTCTCCGGTGAACTCCACGGTCCCGCCGTAGCGGCGCACCACCGCTGCCGAGCGCTCCACCAGATCGGTGATGATCTCGCGCAACCGCTCCATATCCAACGAGGCGGCGATGCCCATCGACCGCACCACATCGGCGAACAGCACCGTCACCTGCTTGTACTCCGCAGGTGTCGTGGCAGTCACAACTGCCGCACCGCACTCGCTGCAGAATTTCGAACTGGTCGGCAGTTCGGCGCCGCACGATCCACACGACAGTTCCGCTGCCATCCAGCACCACCGATCCGAGAATCCGGACCCCCACGTCCAAGAATAGGACGTCCACCAGTGACGAATAGCCTGTCTCGGTCCGCCGACCGGACGGTAGCGAGCGTCCCGTCGGAAGCCCGAGCGAAAGCGAGTGTGGGCAAAATGTGGGCACAGCGTGCATCGGCCGGCAATCAAGAAAGCCCTGACCAGGACTTTCACCGCCAATTACATGGTGGGCGCGGAGGGTTTCGAAACCACTCGTGCCCCAGCGGTTCTCGCAGGTAGGTGAGTCGCACCCGGGGTGGCCTGGGAACTCGATATGTCCTCATATGACGGCAACCATCCGGTTCCATCGGTTTCCCCCTCTCCGACTGTCCGGAATCTGTCCGATTCCCGACCTACCCTGCGAGGGCCTTGGATTCGATCGACTGGAGGGGATGACGTGAAGATGGTTCGGGTGTCCCGCGACGACGCAGCACTCATCTATGCGCTCGGCGCCGCGGCACTGTGCCTGTCCTACTCGGCGCTCGCGGACATCGCGGCGCGGTCCGGGCTCGGCGACTGGCAGGCCGCGGTGTGGCCGCTCGTCGTCGACGGGCTGATCATCGCGGCGACGCGGGCAGCGGTGACGCTCGACGCGGGACCGGCGCGGCGGTACGCCTGGTTCCTGCTGTGGGCGGCAGTCGGGGTATCGATCGCCGGGAACGTCGCACACCTGCTGCTGCCGCCAGGGCCGGTGCATCCCGGGGTTGCCGCAGCCGTCGCGGTCGTTCCGCCAGTCGCGGCGCTCGCGTTGACGCACCTGGCGATCGTACGCGCCAGGGCACTCGCCGGTGCTGCGATATCCGATGACAAGAATCGGCCGGAAAATATTATTGCCGAGCCGATAGACAGTGATGACGCACCCGCGTCGCCCGCATCAGCGCAGCTCACAGTCGTGCCAGCGGCCGAACCCGCGCCCATCAACGGCCACGATGACGCACCGGTCGATGAGCGTGACGCACTGCGTCATCGCGCGCGCCAGCTCCACGAGGCAGGGTTGAGCAACTATGCGATCGCCGATGAGATCGGTCGCTCGGAGGCGACAGTGCGTCGCTGGCTCGCGATGAGTGTCGCGTAAGGTCGCGAGCGAACGCCCCCGGCTCCTACGGGGGCGTTCGTCACGTAACGCGACGACTTGACCGCAACACTGCCTCCGATCCTGCAGTTTCACACGCGATCATGCGATGATTCAGACTCATGTCTGAAGGGGTGCGATGACGACTGCGACAGTTGGTGTGTGCGAAGACGATGAGTGGTTTCAGCTGTTCCGTGGCCGCACCGAGTGGCAACGGGTGAGGAACTTCCTCGACGAACTTCGCGACGTTGTCCGGGAAGATCCCGCATTGTGGGCAGAACTCAGGGACCTGATGGAGCGGGCAGCCAGAGAAGGCTTGCCATACGACAAAGGCCCCGACGGTCGAGGCTTCAAGTGGCCGATGCGTCGCGCAGCCAACCAGCTAGGCCACCTGAAGATGGACGAGGGAAACGAACAGCACCGACTCTACTTCGGCGCGCCAGCGGAAAAAGCGACCGTTCTCCTCGCCTTGCTGTACGGACCGAAGCGACGCGACGACCCTGACTGGAAAGCTGCGCAGAACGATCACATTGACGAGGCAGACCGTCGATATGGTGACTGGCGCGACAGTCTACGTGCTGAGTTGCCGTAGATGTGACACAGATCCCCAGTTGCGGTTAACCTCAACCCATGGGCATGTTCGAGGAGCTGGAAGCTGAGTTAGGCATCGATGTGTCCAGCACGTTCGCGGTTCTCTCCGCGGAGCTGGTGCGCGCCGATCGCGACATGATCGAGATCCTCATATCCTTGCGAATCGCCAAGGACCTCACGCAGGACGACATTGCGAAGACTCTCGGCCGAAACAAGTCAGCCGTTTCGAACTTCGAACGTCTGGGTGCGGACCCGCATCTGTCGACTATTCGTCGATACGCGGCGGCTGTCGGTGCGCGTGTGCGGCACATCGTCGAGGATGCCTCTGGCGAGCGAGTCATTCATGATGGTAAGTGGATCGAGGTGGCCACTAAACCCTCCGTCGTGCCGCGCTCGAGTGCGTTTGTTGAATCCGGCGCAAAACGGCGGGTTCGGCACATTGACGCAACATTTATGGCCCCGCATCTAAACGGGATCACCGTCGTAGCACCCCCGCGGCACATCGTGATCGAGGGATACATCGTGGAGGACACCGAACATGCCTGACCAGCTAGCACAGCTCGCCGTTGCAGACATGGAAGACTGGGTTGGCGCCGTCGCTATGCGATTCTATGAGCTGTCGGCTCAGAGAATCGAATCCGATGATGACCAGCTCGATCCCGACACCGACAGCACGGATGACGACGACACGACCGTGCACGTCGAGGTCAAAGCGGATCTGCAGGCCGAAGACACGGGAAGCCGGTTCGCGGTCCGCTTGAAGATCGAGGTAGTCCGACAAGACTCAATCATCAGGGTCGACTGCGCAGCGCAATTCACCTGGAAAGACGGCAAACGTCCCGCCGAACTCGGACCATTTATTGAGGATCAGATCAACGACGTCGGCACGCTGTTTGTTCAGGAAGTCGGTCTGCCTTACCTGGTCTCCTATATTCGGCCGGCGATCGACCAACAAGCACGGACGATGGAGCTCCCCGTGCTAACGCTGCCCATCGACTATTTCCGCGGCGCAAGGATCGAACTTGGCGAACGGGTCGCGAAAGCGGCAGAAGCAAGCGTCTAACCGGTTGCGTCGTGCACCTGCTTACAACCACTTCACGCCGGGCCGCGGCGGGCCGATGTGCGGCGGCCGGACGATCGTGACGCCGCACCTCCGACACTCGTAGGTTCGGTGTCCGCCGGCACCGGTTGTGCAGTCGCATGGCACCCATCCGACAAGCACCCGGTGCGCACCGAGCGGGTGCCCGTTCGGGCAGGTGCGCGGGCTGCGCTCGACGGACTGCATGCCGATACATTCGCACAGATGTTCGACGCTCGGTAGAGTTTGATCCGCGGGCCGGTGGAGCTCCGAGCTCGGGAAGCGCCGGCCCGCATCCAGCATCTCGGCGCGCTTGAGTATTCCCATCGCGCGAAGCAAATACCGCACCCGTTGCTGCCGCTCATCCATACCGGATTGGACGAGATCGCGGGCCAGGCGGTTCTATCCGAACGGCCCGGGATGCCCTATAGAGCCCTCACGGCATGCGGCGGCATGGGGTGAAAACGGGAGTTTCGTTAGGCAAAAGCAATTTCCCGACCCCCTCAGCGATGTGATTGACTCCACACTATCGCCGCCCATCCCCTGCGCGGCGATTCAGACCCCGTCGGCGCCCCCCGCATCCGTCGACGGGGTCTTTCTTCCCCGAAGATCTACCGCAGATGCGGGCTGCCCTGCCATGATTGGACATGGGTCCAGTACCTCCCGGGCAGTGACAGGGGCATGCCTGGGCGGCACATGGACCCTCCCCTCACCCCCCGCCACGCCAGCGACCGCCGAGTGGTCGAGGAACACATCGCTGACAAACCGACCAGTGAGGTTTCATTGCGGCAGGAGCCGAATGACCCCGAAGCGGCGACTCCGCGACGAACCCCTATTCGGTGACACGAACTCACGGCGCGGCGACCCGGTAGTCGCCGTTGCGCTCAGGGTCACGATCATCCTGGTAGTCCTGCTGGCCCTGGGCGGATAACGCGCCCTCCCCTCACCAGCGGGGCCGCAGCTGCGCAAGTGATGAGCGCTTCGCTGGCTGGCGATGAGAGTCGCGTAGGTCGCGAGCGAACGCTCCGGCCTCCTACGGGCGTTCGCAATTCGATGCTCCAGCCAGCTGCAGGATTCTGCCGAATCATCACCGAACCCGCACCGCACAAGATAGCCGTGACCTGCGGTAACACTGTAACGAACCAACCATTACGTACGAAATGCGACTCGGTCAAACCTCGCAGAATGGAAAGTCGCATGAACCCTCCCCCCGGCTGGCATCCCGATCCCGCCGACGCCACCCAGTTGCGCTTCTGGGACGGACAGCAATGGACCGGCGTCACCCGACCCCTTCCGGAGAATCCGCTGCCATCGAACCCGGTGGCAGTCACGCCGCACGTGGCTCCGCTGGCAGGGGATCCGCAAGCACCCAAGAAGAAGCCGAAGTGGCCCTGGATCGTCGGTGCAGTCGTCGTGGTGTTCGTTGTCATTGGACTCGTTGGCGGCGGCAATGACAGCTCATCCTCGACTCGCAGCGCCTCTGGTGGGACCACGACCACGAGCAGTGCGGCGCCAAGAACGCAGACTCCGGAGGAGGCAGAAGCCGAACGCCAGGCGGCTGAAGCTGCCGCTGCCGCTCGGCGGCAGGAGCAAGAGGCTGCGGCAGCCGCCGCTCGTGCAGAAGAGGAAGCGCGCAGAAATCCCGCGTCTTACGAGACGCTGACCGACCGTGACTTCGCCTTAATCGCGAAGAACCCCTCCGCTGCGACAGGCCGAAGGATTGTCCTGTACGGCAACATCTTCCAGTTCGATTCCATCACCGGAACCGACAAGTTTCTCGCCAACACATCCCCCGCGTGGCAGGACAGCAAGTACTCCTACGACCAGAACACGCTGGTAGTCGCCTACGATCCAGCCATTCTCGCCAACGTCGTCGAGGGCGACATCGTCAAGATGTACGTCGAGGTCGCCGGCACCTACTCATATGACACCCAGATAGGTGGTTCCACCGTGGTCCCGAAGGTAGGCCTGCGGATGATTGAGGTTGTCGGCTAGCCGCTGCTTAACCGCCGAAAGCGCGCCCCGCCTCCAGCGTCGGGGGGAGGCGGGGCGCTTAAGCAGCCGTAGAGACCGATCGGGGGTGGGTCTCTACGGCCACCGGGCATATCGGACAGAACAGACCGAGCGTTACGGAATCGCCGGGTCGACGTCCTAGTCCCAATACAGGAAGGTGTTCGTCGCGCCGGCGAGCACGTTCCGCTCGTTCGCGGTCGTCGCCGCGTGATACGCCTCGACCCACACCTGGTCGCCGTCGTACAGCGTCGTCGAGAACGACAGGCCCACATCCTTCACCGTGCTGAGACCCGATTGCGTGTTGATGGCAACCTGGCTGCCGTTGACCATCAGACGGGCTCGTCGCTCGACGAAGATCGCCCCGGTGTTGAACGTGACGCGAGCTGTGATCGTGGTCGCGCCGGTGCCTTCGGCGATGAGGGCACCGCCGGATTCGACGGTGTCCGGGTAGCCGGAGCGCACGGTCCAGCCGGTGACTCGCGTCCAGGTGTTGCGGCCTGGGTCCTGGGTGCCGACCTTGTCGACGCCCATCGCCGCGAACGTGACCACCGTGGCGGGTGCGAGCGCGGTCGGTGCGACCTCGGCGACCACAGCGCGGGTGTGCACCGGCACCGGCGGCATGAGTGCGGCGGCGGGAATCTCGGCAACCAGGACTCGTGCGAGGACCGGGACGGCCGGGGCCAGCGCTGCGGGTATGACCTCGGCGACCAGGGCGCGGGTGTGCACTGCGGCAGGTGGCGCCACTGCGGTCACAGCCGCCGCGGCGACCAGCTCCCGGGCCAGGACCACCGTCCCCGCGGCGTCGACGTCGACGTCGATCTCGACGACGAGCGACCGGGTGTGGACCACCACGGCGGGGATGCTCACCTCGACCGCGACCTCGGCCAGGAGGTGGCGGGTGAGTTCGTCGCCGAGCACGGGCAGCAGCGCACCGACCGGCACCTGCGCGGTCAATGCTGCGTACCGGATCGGCCAGGCCGGCAGCAGCGCGGCAGGTGCAGCCTCGACGATGAGGGTGCGCTCGAGGATCGGCACCACCGTCGTCGGCATCTGCGCGTCGACCACGACGTTCGCGGTCAGCACCGCGTAGCGGATCGGCCACGCCGCCACCAGCACCGCGGCGTCGATCTCGACGGTCAGCGCGCGCACGACCACACCGACGATGGCCGGCTGGATGTGCCCGGCGGGCGCGGTCGTCTCCGGCAGCCGCGGTCGTGGGGACTGCGAGGAGGCCAGCTGCGGGCGCGCCGCGATCGTGACGCCGACGACCGGGCGCGGGGCCACCGTCGTGCTCGCGGCCGGCGCCGAGGCGGTCGACTCCGGCAGCGCCGGGCGCAGCGCGATCGAGGCGCCCACGCTACGTGCCCTGCGGGACCCGCAGCGTCACCGGAACGCGCAGCTTCCCGGCCGTGGTGAACACCGCCGAGCTGTCAAGCGGATGCGACCACTGAAACGTCGAGCCGTTCCAGCACGACAGGTGCGTCACGGTCGTCGACGCGGGAATGTCGAACTCGAGTTCGGACCCGACCACGTCACCATCGGACGCTCCCGCGGTCCACGTCAGGGTCTTGCGGGCGTAGCTGCCGCCGGTGACCTCGGAGTCACCGGTCGTTCCGGGGTCGGCGGTGTGCGCCGAGAACGTCGCACCCAGGGTGGACAGTTCGACGGCGAGAGATTCGCGAACAGCGGTGCTCATTTTCACGGGGTGTCTCCTAGCGGGGTGTGCGTTCGATCTGGCCCTCGTACCAACAGAAGTCGAGGGTGTCGGTGGCCGGCGGTTCGACCGGATAGTGCGGGTACACCTGGTAGGTCAGGCCCTCGTCGATCAGGTCGGCATCCTCGGACTGCACCCAGAACTCGATGTAGTCCGCGGTGACCTCGAGTGCCGGCCACGTCGCGATCACGGGGGCGCCGACCTCCGAGCCGTCGGTGATGACGATCTCGGCGGTCGTGCCGTCGGGGAACGGCGGGTCGTTCGGGTGCCGGTTGTAGCGGTGCACGTAGTCGGCGCCGCGGGTCAGGATCAGCGGCTCGACGATCGGGGTATATCCGCTCACGCCGCCACCTCGTATCCGGCGAGTTGCAGCGCCAGCGTGTGCGACGGATTCGGCGACACGTGTGTGCCCGCCTGCGGACGCACGTCACGACCGAGGACCGCGCCGGTGTCATCGGCGAGGACGACCACGACCTGGCCCTGCTGCCCGTAGGCGGGTGGGCGGGTGTAGATCACGATGTGGTCGGCGCCCGCCATCGGTGGGTCGATGCGGTACAGGCGCGCCGGGCCCGGATGCCCACCGAGGTCCCCGTCGACGAGTGTTGCTGTGCCCATGGGATTCTCCTGTCAGTAGAAGCGGGTGGTCACGAAGATGGCGCCGCCGGCACCGTTGCCGCCGTTGCCCGCGAAGCCGATTTCGTAGTGGCCGCCACCGCCACCCGGGGCGCCGGGCCAACCACCGGGGCCCCCATTGCCTCCGTTGCCTGCCCCGTTCTTTCCGTTTCCGCCTGAACCTGCGGACCCTAGGCCGAGCTGCCCGACGAGGGCCGACACGCCGGGCAGGCCGTGGTCACCGGTCGCCAGAATGTTCGCGATGGGAGCACCGGGTGCGAACGGACCGTCCCCACCGGGTGTGGGCACGCCGTTACCGCCAGCAATGGCGAGGGATGCACCGTTGCCTCCGCGAATGTGGAATGTGAAGTCGTGCAGCGGGTTGACGGCCGCGCCGTACGTTTGATTGATAGACGATCCACCGGTAGCGGCGATCAGGTCACCGAAGCTGGACAGGCCACCGTCTGCACCATGCCCGCCGTCCGTTGTGGCGCCGGCGCCGCCCGGGCCGACCGTGCACAGCACCGACGCTGGTACGTCTGCCGCGTCGAACTCCCACACCGCCCAGCCGCCCGAATAGCCGCCCCGTCCGCCGCGGCCGTATCCGCCGTTTCCACCGTTGTTTCCGCGGCCTCCACCGGACGCCCCGCCGATCGCTACGACCCTGATGAACTTCGCGTCTGTGGGCTTGTACCACCAGTCCGTTGAGCTGTAGGTGGCAAGCTGGGCCTGCATGTTCTCGAGGACGATCTGGTCAATCCTGTTGTCGAGTCGCGGCACGTTCGTCTGCAGGCCACGCTCGGTGCCGTACAGGCGATCGGCGAGATCGTCGAGATTGAATATGCCGCCGGTCGCGCCGTCCATCTGATCCAAGAGATCGTGGATGAACAGATTGATCCGATCGACTACGAGCCCTGGCAGGTGTTGAGCGATCAGCGCCATCGGGTCCGTGTGACCGGACGGGCGTTTGCGTGGGAGCTTCTCCACGTCACACCTCCTCGAGCAGCTCGGCGGGGATCTCGGGGCGCTGCGGCGGGGTCACATGCGGGATGTGCCGCTCCATCAACAGTTCGAGAGCAGTGGCGTACGACAGCAAGTCGCGGATGAGCCAGATCGCTCGACGGAACTTCCGCTGGTCCTCTGCGCGTCCTGCTTTGAGTTCGGCGACCTCGGCTTGGAGCCGCTTGATGACTGCCGCCTGCCGAGTCATCCATGCCGTCAACAGGCTTGTCGCCGCGATGCCCAACGCCTGGATCCGCTCAGGCGAGAACAACGCAAGCAGCCACTCCCCCATCAGCGGTCCCTCGGCGGGCTGACGAGCCGCTGGACGTACGCAAGAACGGCCATGAGGGCCGCGCCGCCGACAGTGCCCGCGATGGCCTTCCATGCGCCGCCGGTGGTGAGGTCGAGAGTGCCGGTGCCGAGCAGTTCGGCGAGCGCGAGCAGCACCGCGACCAGCACGGTAGCGACCGCACCCTGGACGGTGGTGCGCCAGGCCCGATTCCGGGCGTCCACCTTGGCGGGTGCGGGCTCCTGCGCGACCAGCTCCGCCTCGACCGGCCGCGGCAGTTCGGCGAGGTATCCGTCGATCCGGCGGTGCGCTTCGTCGGTGACGATCTTCACGCCCGCATCGATCCGGGCGTCGACCTCGGCGGCGACCTTCTCGACGACCTGCCTGGTGATGATGTCGATGACGTTTCCGTCCGACATGGGTGCCTCCTACGAGGGGTAACGCTCGGACCGGTCAGCGCGCAGGATCCGCGCATGCAACCGGCCCCAACGGGTGAAGGACAGAACGACGGCGGCCACGATGGCGAGCCGTGTCACGAGACACCGAGCCGGCGCCAGGTGGCCGGGCCGACAACACCGTCGACGGCCAGGCCTGCGCGTCGCTGGAATTCCCGCACAACGCTCTCGGTTGCGGGGCCGAAGTCGCCGTCGACGACGAGGCGCGAGTACAGCGGGTACGCGCGATTGAGCAGCGTCTGCAGGTAGCGCACGTGGTCGCCGGTGGAGCCGCGGGAGATCGTCGGTCGCGACACTGTCGGTGCGGGCGCCGGTGCGGGCGCGGCCGGGCCTGGGCTGTAGATCCCGAGGTGCCCGGCGTTCAGTTTGGCAGCGAACGCCGCAACGCGGGGATCGCCCTCACGCCAGCCGATCTGGTAGTGCATCTCATCTGCACGGCCCCAGTCGGCGCCCCAGAACACAGAGCCTTCGAACAGGCGCAGACCTTCGCGGACCTTCGCGATGCGAGCGGCCGGCATCGACCGCAGACCCCACGGGTACTTCGGGGCGTTGATGTCGACCGCGGTGCCGGACAGGTGGTTCGAGTTGCCGACCGCGTTCTCGTTGGACCAGCCCCACACCGGGGACGTCAGCGGTTCGACGTTGCGGTGGTACCAGATGATCCACGCGTTGAGGATCGTCGCGGCGTCACCGGCTCGGATCGGTGCGGTGTTGGTGTACGGCAGCGGGTTCGCCACGACGCACTCGTCGCGGTTGCACATCCGCCACCCGTTCTCGCTGTGGCTGTAGCCGTA
This sequence comes from Rhodococcus sp. NPDC003382, assembly GCF_053589135.1. Taxonomy (NCBI): domain Bacteria; kingdom Bacillati; phylum Actinomycetota; class Actinomycetes; order Mycobacteriales; family Nocardiaceae; genus Rhodococcus; species Rhodococcus sp. NPDC003382. The sequence continues at coordinate 299,231 of NZ_JBSFRH010000001.1, read as the reverse complement.
GGCTTTTCGGAATGACATGGCGTCCTCCTAGACGCTGTTGGCGATACCGCGGGCGGTACCTGCGAAGTTCTGCAGATGCGCGATCACGCGCTCCCAGCCGTCCTTCAGGGCCTTGTCCTCGCCCAATGTGACGGTCTCGACCATCCGGCCGTCACCGCGGTCGGTGATCTTCACCGCCGAGATCCACTGTTCGATCTCGACGCCGCGATCCCACAGGGTCACGATGTCCCCGACCCGGTACCGGCGGCCGGTGCCGTCGTCGACGCCCATGCAGTAGCCGCGGCCGGCAGCACCGGACGAGAGCTGGATCTTCACTGCGTCGGAGCCGGAGTGCTTCTTGAGCTCGGCCTGCCCGACCGCGAAGCTGTCGAGCGACCACGCGGCGGTGTTGTCGCCGAACACCTCACCGAACCCGTGCTCCCCGAGGTCGTCCTCGAGGTCCGGATCCCAGAACTGCTGGTAGGCGAAGAACACGTTGTCGAAGAGGTCGCCGACGAGGATCGTGCCGAGGTTCAGGCCGGGGAACAGGGCGTTGAGGATGAGCTGAAGTGCGAAGTTGGCGCCCCACTCGATGGCCTGGTTCATGATTTCCGGGGCCTTGCCACCGACCGCGACCTTGTGCGCGTCGGCGTGCTCGACGTCCCGCTCGTAGTACTCGACCTGGGTGGAGTCCAGCCGGAACTGGATCTTGCGCATGTCCCGCTTGACGTGGGTATCGAACACATACCCGGAGCGGGTCATCTTTCCCCAGTCGTCCGGATTAGCCAGCCCCAGAATGTTCCCGGGGTTGGTGAAATTCAGGAAGTTGTCCGACGTGTAGTCGAACACCGACTGGAGCTGAGACAGGCTGGTCGTGTTGAAGACATGCGGCGATGGCCCGTCCAGCGGCGTCCACAGATGACACGACAGACCCATCTCCTGCGTCTCAACGGTCTGCTTGAACAGCTCATCGAGCTGCGTGAACCGGGCCTGCAGGACACACAAGTCATCGAGGGCGTCGGCGACGATGTCGAGCAGGTCGTCGAGTGTGTCGATGTCGTCGAGATCCGGCAGCGTCGGCACGGTGTAGCGCAGTGGAAGTGCCGCGCACACGGGCTTTCGCAGCCGGGTCATGGTCTCGGCGAGGTACGCCTTGAACACGAAGTCCGGCGGCCCCCACTTCACGTTCTGCTTCCCGGTCAGCGACAGCTGGAACTCTGGCGGCGTGATGTTGTTGACCCACGCCAGGCCCCGCAGGATCCACATCAGGTTGCTGATGCAGTAGAGGGTGATGACCTCACGCCCGGGCTTGCCCTTGATGTTCGCGCGCATGATCCGGCCATCCCACGGGATGCCGTTCCGGTACGTGCGCACGTGGATGACGCGGCGCCGGCAGTTCACCAGGTACGCGGCCATCGGATGATCCGGCTTGATCTGGATCACCGCCGAAGTGGGCAGGTACCAGTGCCATTCGAATTCGGCGGTCATGTACCCACCGAGCGGCCTCCACGACAGGGCGTCCGGCTGGCCGATCTCGATGTCGAATCCGGTGACGTCGTCGCGGGTGGGGCGGGGATAGCCGGGCGTGTACGCGGCCGTCACAGGGCCGTCCAGTGCAGCTGGGGCACGGTGAGTTCCACCTTCGTTGCTGAGGTAGTGCCGGTGCCGGTGATGGCGATCGGCACGGTGAGTCGGCCGGCGGGGATCTGCTTGTACCAGCGGCGGCCGACCCACGACCGGTCGGCGCCGGTGCTGTCGTTGATCTGGAACCAGTCCGGGTCTGTCTCGATGTCGAGGTAGTCCCCGGCGGCGATCGTCGGCAGCGGCACGGTCTCCCCCATCCAGCCGATCGTGGGGAGGGTGATCGGGCCGGTGATCCGCAGGTGTGGCCATACCGGCTCGTCGGAGTGGGTGCGCACCGCGGCGGTCGCGAAGTTGGCCGGGGTGAAGGTCTTCACGACCGGGATTCGCCGCCACCACGATTCGTCCGAGCGCAGCATCACTGGGTCGGACAGCACGATCCCGGCGTTGCGGAGCAGCGTGTAGTTCAGCGGCCCGAGCTTCGACGCCAGGCGCACATCCTGGAAACGGCGTCCGGCCTCGTCGGTGATCGTCCAGAACCGGTGGATCTGCTTGCCGCGGCCCAGGGAATGCCGCCACTGCTGCGCGGTCCGTACCCGGGTCGCCGGGTCAGGTACGGCGATCTTCACGTCCAGGCCGATCAGGTTCGGCTCGTCCATGCGCGCCCGCCATGTGACGCCGGCCTGGTCGACGTTCTTCTGGTCGTCGAACGCGAATTCCGCGCCTTCGAGGCCGGTCGGATCGGTGCGCAACGAGAGCGGGCAGGTGGGGGACGTGAAGTCCCACACCTGCCCGTTTTCGCATTCGAGGACGTACCGCCTCGCCATCTACATCCCTGCCTTCATGATCGAGAGGTTGGCGGTCCCGGCGCCGCGGTCCACGTCGACCTGCACGTCCACGGGGTCCGGGTTGGCGGCAGCGGCCCGGATTTCCTCGAGCTTCTCGACGAGCATCTGGAAGCCCTTCTCCAGCGCCGGATGCGAGTTGGCGCCGGTGTCGAACTGTCCGGTGAACCGGCCGTCTGCGTCGAACCCGGATGCGAGCGCGAACGCTCCGCCGATCCCGAGGGCGGCGAGGTTGTACATCGTGGCCCGGCGTTTGTTCGCGGACATTCCGGCCCAGCCGTCCGGGGTGAGTGGCACGTCGAACGATGCGGGGCTGCGGCCGCCATATCCGCCGAAGCCAGTGAGGCCACCGTCGGCCATCGGCACCAGCTCGAACCCGAAGCGGTTGGCGATCTCGCGGGTGATCGCCACCGACCGGGGGCGTTTCGACGGTGCGAGCGGGATGTATCCCTCGCCGCCGGTGCCCTTCTCGGCGAAGTGCACGAGCTCGGCGCCGTCGCCGGCGATGAACGCGTCCTGAGGGGCCCGCAGCCCACCGTTCTCGAACACCTTGAGTCCGGCGGTCAGGATCGGCTTGCGCTCGTCGGCAGGCTTCTCCTCGGCCTTGCTGCTGCCGCCGAGGGTGTCGGGCCAGTTCGTGACGAACACCCGCTGCCCATCGGTGGACATCACCGCACCCGAGTCAGTGACGCCGACAGCGCGCCCCGCCGACGAGTCCTCGCCGGTCATGCCGCGACGCTCGGTCGACGGGTCGTCGCCCATCGTGGCGCCGGGCCAATGCCACACCTGCGGGAAGTCGAGAGCCCCGTCCGCGCCACCGCCGTATTGCACACCGTTGCTGCCGTCGGACTCGATGTTGACGCCGTACAGAGTGCCCGCCATGTGGCCGTCCATCTCCACACCGCCATTGGTGCCGATCGAGAATCCATTCGGGTCGTAGCCGGGAGCCCAGCCCATCGACGCGAAGTCCGAGGCAGTCGTGAACCGAACAGACTGCCCGGTGCCAGCGTTGAACACGTCAGACAGGTGCCCGGAGCAGTCGTCGAGGGTGGCGTACCCGTACGGGCGGCCGGCCTTCGACTTCGCGCGGTCGATCGCCGCCTGAGCGTCGAATCCGGATGGCCCGACGATCCCGCCGTCGGCCATCTTCGGGAACAGTCCCTCGTTCAGCCGCAGGAGCAGATCCGTGATGGGGCTGTCCTCGTGGATGCCGTAGTTCGCGAGGGCGCCGTCGTAGTCGCCCTCGGCGATGGCCTTGCGCGCGCTGAGGATGACGTCGACGAGCGGGTGATCCTCCTGGATGCCGAGGAGCGAGGCGGTGCGACCTGAGTAGTCTCCGCCGAGCAGCGCCCGCCACCCGGTCGGATCGGACTGGGCGTCGAGAGACTTCGGGTCGCCCTTGAAGATCTTCCCGGCCTCGCTGCGCACGGTGCGGATGAGCCCGAATCCGAAGCGTTTGGCGACCTCCTGCAGGATGCGTTCGGAGCGTGGCCGCTTCGACAGAGCGCCAGGGATGTAGGCCTCCCACCCGGTCTCACCCTCCGCGTATCGGACCGGTCCGAATGGGGTGCGGGCGAGGATGCCGTTTCCCTGGCCGTTAGCGATGTGCGCGGTGTCGAGCATGCCATTGGCGCGCGTGCGGACACCGCCGTCGGCGTAATGGACCCGCTGGTATTGCCCAGTCTCCGCCTGGCGCTGAGCGGCTGCGGCCGCCGATGACACGATCGCATCGTTCTGCGCCTGGAGGTTCTGGTAGTGCACACGCACTTGGACGTCAGCGAAGCGCTGCTGGGCAAGCCACTGCCGCATCGTCAGGTCGGCCTCGTCCGTCTCGGCAACTACCTCGACGGTCCCGTCGGGGAGTTCCTTGACCGTGATCCCGAGATGCTTCAGCTCGTCGATCGCGTCCTGGGTCAACGCTTCGGTGAGGATGACTTTCTCGTCGGGCGTTTCCTCGATCTTGCCCTGGAGGACATCGAGCGCTGAGTGCGCTTCGGGCATGCCCGGCTGCCGGATCTGCGTCTGAACGAGGTTCGGCACGAGCCCGTAGCTGTTGATCAGATCGAGGGCCTGCCGATTTGTCAGCCCCATCTGCATCGCTTGCTGAATCAGCTCGCCACGGTTTGCGGCGTACTGCCCGGTCAGCTCCTCGATCGTGGCACCCGCCTCGAGACCAGTACGGGTCTGCGCCTCGAACTGTTCCTTGAGGCCGGCCAACTGCTGATCGAGGCGAGCCTGCGTCGGAATCGACTTGTCGAGAGCCCCATTGAAGTTCTCGATCTTGACGGTCGAGCCGTCTATGGCGATTCCGACTTCGGAAATCGAGTCGTTGACCTTCTGGATCTCGTCGTTGAATGCAGCCGACAGCTTGAGATCGCCAGCGAAATCGTTGAACCGGTCCTGGGCGGCGCCGACCGCGGGGATCAGGCGGTTCTCGATGCCGTCAGCCCCAGCGTTCATGCCGTTCTGGATCGCCACACCGCCATCGCGGGCCTTGTCGGCGAAGCTCTGCAGATCCTTCGCGACATCGCCGAAGTCGGGCATTCCGGGGATGAGGTCACCGAGCGGCCCGAGCAGGCCATCCAGTCCGGCAACGATCACAGAGAACGTGTCGAGCATGGACGCCGCCATGTCGGACCCAGACTTGGCGAATTCTCCGAATCCGCGCATACCGTTCGCTACGAACTGCAGGATCGCTTCAGCTCCGTCGAACGCCTTGTTGCCGATGTCGATGAAGAACTGGATGACGCCGGCCCGGTTGTTGCTGATGGTGTCTGCGAACTTCTGGATGTGGGGCCCGAAGGCTTCAGCCAGAGCTGCTTTCAGTCCATCTGCCGCCATGCTGACAGCCCGGGTTGCGCCCTCTACAGAGGTGGCCGAGTTGCCGTTCATGACGTCGATGGCGCGTCGGGCGGCGCCTTCGTAGTCGTTCATCGACTGGACAGCGGTTGTCAGGTCCATGGCGTACATGGCCTGCCCGAGGTCCTCGGCCTTGGTGCCGAACAGTGCGACGGCGGCCGCGTTCCGTTCGACTGGGTCTTCGATCTCGCGCAGCTTCGTGAGCACCAGTTCGAGACCGTCACGGGCAGACTCGCCGCCCTCCGCGATCTTCGCGGTCATCTCCTCTGCCGATAATCCGAGGAGTTCGTAGCCTTCGGCGCTGGCCTTCGATCCGTCCTGTGCGCGGATCGCGAACTCCTTCAGCGCATCCGCTGCGGTGTCGGTGTCGCGCGCGCCGGCCTTCACGGCCTGGCCCATCAGTCCCATCGCTTCGGCGCCGGTGAGGCCGAGTTGCCGGAACTGGGTGCCGTACTCGTCGATTGTGTCGAGCCAGTCCTCGGACACGTTCAGGCCCATCTGAGAGCCCTTGACGATGAGGTCGAATGCGTCGTTGACGTCGGCGGCGAACCCGGTCTTGACGGCCTGCGCGGCCGAGCGGGACACCCTCGGGATCTCCTCGCCGATGACGCGGGAGACACCGTCGAGGGAGCGGATCATCTGCTCCGCATCGCGTTGCGTCGCGCCCGGATCGAGCAGGCCACTCCCGAGTGCCGCCTTTGCGGTGCCGAGGTTCGCCTCGAGCGACTCGCCGAACGTGTCGGCGTACGCTTCGCCCGCGGCCTGTGCGAATTTCCGGGCCTGCGCTTCCGTCACGCCCGTCTGCGCCTGGAACAGGTCCCGGTTCAGTTCGGCGGACATGCCGTCCTTGATCGCAGCGGCGAGCGCCGCACCCGCAGTGAGGCCGATCGCGGCGACACCAAGGAGGGATGCACCGATCGGGCCGGTCTTCGAGCCGAGATTGCCGACCGCGTCAGCGAACCCGGACAGGAAGTTCCCGCCGGACCGGCTGCCCGCCGGCCCTCCGCCCTGACTCGCCTGTTGGTACAGGTCCTCAAGTTCCTGCTGCGCGGCCTGCAGGTCCTGCTGTAGCCGGTTGCCGAGCTCGATGGTGTCGACCGCGCCTGCCGCCTGACGTGCGGCAGCCTGGATCTCCTCGATCTGCTGCGCGGCACGGCGGGCGTCGTTCAGCAGCTGGGTGTTCATGACGATGTCGTCGACGGACTGGTCGGCGCGCTGTGCGTTGCGCTCCAGGTCCTGAATGCGCTGGGCTGCGTCGCGGGCCTGCTGCTCGAGCCGGCGGTTGATCTCGACGGCCTGGGCGGCTTGGCCGGCGCGCTGCGCTGCCTGGCTGATTTGCTGGAAGCCGTTGGAGATCTGCTGGGTGGCTCGCTGGCTCTGTTGCTGGGCCCGCTCGGTGCCTTGGACGAAGCGGGAGTCGTCGAGGGTGAGGCGGGCTACGAGTTCGCCGACGTCGAGTGCCACGGGCTACTCCTTCTTGCGCAGTTGCTTTCTGGCCTTGAGCAGCTCGGCGTGCTGGCCGAGGATCTTCTCGAGGTCGGCTTGTCGGGGCAGATGCGACATGGCCCAGTGGATTTCGCCCCAGTCCGGGGAGAACCCGAACCACAAGATCGCGGTGCGGCCGGCGTGCAGGATCATCGGCCAGGGCAGGCCGTCGGCGACCATTTCGCCGAACGCAGTCCCGAGGGCGTCGATGGCTTGCTGGGTCTGTTCGACCGGGGGCATCCCGTCCTTTGTCACCATCTCCCGCATGGCCTTCGCTGCCTCGTAGTCCGGCGCCGGGACGGTGTAGCGCTTGCCTCGGATCGGCAGGTGGAGGTCCGGGTCGAAGCCGGTTTCGGTGAGGTCCTTGAGCGCCACTACACGCCTTTCGTCAGCGCCTTGTGCAGGCGGGAGGTTGGATCTGCGGCGAGGGCGGTGATGCGCAGGCGCAGCCATCGCCACGAGTGGGTGTGCAGGACACCGGATTCGAGGTCGATCCCGTTGTCTTGCAGGTCGAGTTCGATGTCGGTCCAGTGATGTAGGCAGTCGACGATTGTGCGTGCGACCTGGCCAGGTTTCGGCCGGTCAGGCTCGTCGTTGTACCACTCGCGCACCCCGGTTACGGGGTCGTACGGGCCGCCGCCAGGATCATCCGGTCCGTAGGTGCCGGGCGCTGAAAGATCGAGCGGAGCTTCTCCCCCATCCCTGCCTGCTTCGGGGATGGGGGTATCGGATTTCCCGGCACACCTGTGCTCTCCCAGTGGGCCTGACCGGCGGCTTCGGAGTGCCCGAACCACAGCATGGCGGTGCGGCCGGCGTGGGCGATGGTGGGCCAGCCGATTCCGTCGTCGACCATCTGCTGGTAGGTGTCGCCGAGGATCGCGAGGATCTCGGCGCGTTCCTGCGCGTCGTCCAGGCGTGGGCGGGTGGCGATGAGCTGGTGCGCGCGTAGCCCCTGCCAGGCAGTGCAGTGGATCGCGTAGTCGCGGCCGGCGATCGGTAGGTGCAGCGCGGGGTCCATGAAGGTGGCGAGGTCCTCCACCGGACTCCTTCCGTTGGGTGAAACACCCGCCGGGAGCAGCGCAGCTCCACTCCCAGCGGGTGGTCATGGGGCGGTCAGGCCGCGGCGACGGCGAATGCTCCGCCGGTCAGGCCGGAGCCGTCACCGGTCAGCACGCCGCCGGGGACGGTGACGGCGAACGGGCCACCCGCCGATCCGGTGACCGTGAAATCGCTGGCGACATAGCCGTCGTCGAGCGCAGCCAGCGCCGACTTGATCGCCGCGGACGTTGCATCGAAGGCGATCGGCGCGGTGGTCTTGGTGTTCCACGTCAGGGTGAAGGTGCCCGCAGTGGCTCCGCCGATCGTGACGGTGAAGTTCTGGTCACCGGACGGAACGAGCGGCTTGACGATGTCGCGGGGCTTGCCGCGGCCCGACAGCGTGAAGCTGAACTCCTGCAGCGCGTTCGGGTCGGACGCCGGCGAGTCGGTCCACTTCACCGTGGTCTCGGCTTCGTAGGCGTCGGGCAGCGCGTCGCGCCGGTAGATGCGGACCGTCACGACGTTGTCGTAGCCAGTCTTGCGGCCCTTCTGGCGCAGGAAGTTCTGGCCCGGGTCGTCGACGAATCCGGACGTGTTCTCGCCCTTGCGCTTGCCGCCACCTTCGATGCGGAACGCGAGGCCGGTGACGATCTGGGACGCGAAGCCCTCCGAGTCGATGTCGGAGTCGTCCTGCTCGGCGCCCTCGAAGATGGGGGCGACCGAGGAGAGGCCGCGGACACGCGTCCAAACATCGGGAGCGGTTTCGGCTTCGAGAATCCAGTCGCGTGCGAGGGTCGACGCGAGGGCCTGGGTGGGTGCAGTCATGGGGTCGTCCTCCTAGGACGGGTTGGCAGTGATGCAGTACGAATCAGGGCGGGTCCAACGCCCGTTCGCGTCGGGGTCGCGTGGTGCACGCACGACGCGGCGGCAGAGCAGGACCCGGACACTCCCCCACATCTGGTGGGAGGTGTCGTGGATCGCCCGGTAGATGGCGTCCATGAGCTGGTCGACGGCGCGAGGATCTCGGCCGGCGCGGCGTCCCCGGATCTGCAGGTAGTAGTCCGGGTTGTCGTCGTCGCGGGATCGGTCGTCGTTGTAGGTGTTGATGACGATGGCGTCGTTCGGGGTGTCTGGCATCGCGCCGAAGAACACCGCGGGGAGCGTGCCGGCGCCGTAGATGCCGTTGGGTTCGTATCGCACGAGCCCGAGGGCGGCGAGGTGCTCCGCGAGCGCGTCTTCTACGGCGGTGGTGTCGGGTGCGCGCGCGGTCGTCATCGGGACCTCCGCCACAGTCGGGACCACCAACTCGGGTGAGCGTCTACCGGTTGCCCGCATCGCAGGCATCGGAAGCTCCAGTAGTCAGGTCCCGGCGCTGGCCGGTGCCACGTGTCGCTCACAGTGCGCTCCTGATGGCCTGGGCGATGACCTGCCCCACCTCCTGCCGCTTCGCGATCACGGCGTTCTCGAGGAACTTCGCCTCACCGTGCTCGTGATGCCAGCCCACTTCCTCGTGCTGGCGGGGCGCGTATTCGAGGTCGTAGTACACGGCCGCCTCGAGATCCCCCGACGCTGTCTTGCAGTCGTTGCGCAGCTCGCCGGTTTCCTTCGGTGTGCGCTCGATCGACTCCTGCTTGACGACTTCGGCGGCATCGTCGAGGCCGCGTTGCGCGGCGGCCCGGATCGGGGCCATATCGAAGTTCAGACTCACGGCACCTCCTCAGGTGAGGTCGACGCTGTAGAAGTTCGGGGTTCGGCTGGCCCCGTCGTGGTGCAGCTGCTCCGCCAACACCTCGGCAGTCCGGCCCCCGAACTCGGGAGGCAGGGTCACCAACGACCCGGGCGGGATCAGCGGCGTGGTGGCGGGCATCGAGACACGGGCCTCGGAGATGACCTCCGAACCGTCCGGTGCCAGCACCTTTTTCCGCTTCGCTGTGACCTTCCCGCGCACCTCCACCGGGGCGGCGTGTGCGGGACCGTACGGGCCGTCGCCGATCTTGCGTGCGACGAGCACAGGCCACGTCCACCACGACGCCAGCGGGTCGGTCACCACGAGTCCACCCACGACGAACCGAGCCCGGCCAGGCGGAGAATCCGCAGCGCCGACGAGGTGAGACCCTCGACGCTGGCCGCCTTCTCCGCGGCGAGCTCTCCAGCGTTCGTGGAGACGGAGGCGCCGTCGATGCTCGAGGCGGTGACAACCTCGTCGAGCCCGGCAGTGCCGGCCGTCGGGTCGATGTTGTGCCGTGCCCAGTAGCCAGCCTGTTGGCAGGTCGCTTCGCGTACCGCGGTGCGCTTGCCCGTTTCGGATGGCAGGCCTGTCGCTGTCGTCGGGTAGACATCGGCGATGATCGCGGACGCGACGAGCGTTGATGCCTCGCGCAGGAGCGCCGCGGCGTTGTCGGGTGCTGGGTTGCCGGTCCAGGTTTCGAGGTCACCGGTGGTGGCGTAGACGGGTGCCATGGAGCCTCCTCGGGGGTTGGTGGTTGGTGCGCAGGTACGCCGCTGCAAGGGCCGAAAGGAACCCGGCGTGGAAGCCCCCAGTCGTCCTTCGCGCGCGGTGAGTGCCGAGAGTTGCCGGGGCACGCGGTTGACGCACCAACCACCAAGCTCAGTCAGACTGCGGTGACGGTGAGGCCGGTTCCGCCAGTCAGGGAAGCACCGCTACCCGAAAGTGCGCCCGGGACCGCGATCGTGTATTCGCCCGCCGATCCGGTGACGGTGATGTCGTCGGCGCCGAAACCGTCGTCGAGGCCAACCAGCGCGGTCTTGATGGTCGCTGCGGTCGCGTTGTAGTTCAGCGCACCGGTGGTGCGGCCGTTAAAAGTGAGTGTGAAGGTGCCACCGGTCGCGCCGCCGACGTCCACGGTGAACGCGTTGGTGCCCAGGACGATCTTCACTGCACGCTTGAGCGAGAACGTCGAATCCGGATCGGTGTAGTCGTCCGGGTCCTCCACGACACTGATGCCGAAGAACGTGTCGAAGATCGACCGGTTCACCAGGTGGCTCGAGTCGTAGTCCCGCAGCCAGCGCAGCGCGATACCGGCGTACGACCCGGATGCACTGTCGACGCCACCGAGCGGGGACGCCGGAACCCGGTACACCGTCTGGAATGCGGACCGATGGAACACGTACGACTCGTATGCACCGATGGAATGCGACACGATGACCGGCATTCCAGCGATGTTTCCGATGGTGGCGCTGCGCAGAGCGTTCGAGTCTCCGGACTGGTCGAACTTCCGGAACTGGTCGGACTTGAGGATCATTGCCTCGATACCGGTACCGACGAGGAACACGCGGCCCTGCTGCGGCACGTGGTAGTCGTTCAGGACCTTGCGCGCGTCGACCGCTCCGGCGTGGAAGTCCAGTCCGCTCGCCCCGTCCGTCGAGATGGAGATGTTCGACCCGGACGGGTATGTCGCACCCTTGATCTTCGCGGAGATCTTGTCCTCGATACGTTCGGCAACAGCTCGGGTCTGCGGGGTAACGACCTGCTCGGTGAAGTCGTAGATGTCGAGAGACAGTTCCTCGTCCGACAGTCCGATCGCGTTGTACGGGTGGGTGTCGAGCTTCACGTCGACCTTGAACTCGTTCAGATCCGAGTTCTCGATCGCCGCGGTGTGGTCACGCCACGCGTAGTCCTTGGCGACCGTACGTCCGTTGATGCGGATGGACACGGTGTCGTTTGCGGGACTGCGGCCCGAGAAGTGCTGCGAGGCGCTGGACTCGACGATCCCAGGCAGGACGACATCGCGTTCGAGCACGACGAGCCCGGCCTGCACGATCTGCGCAGCCTTGAGAATGGTGTTGGTCACGGAATTTCTCCTGGATTAGTAGATGGTGACGCCGGACTTCCGGTTGCCGAGGCTCTCGGCGAACTTCTTCGGGTCGTCGAGCGGGCTTGCTGTGGACTTACTTCCGCCGACGCCGTTGCCGGATCGCCCGGCGGAGTTGGCGCTGGCGTTGGTCGCGGCGAGACGCTTGGCGAGGGCCTCGACCTTGTCGGCGGGGACGCCGGCCAACAGCTCGAGGTCCTTGTCGTCGGTGATGCCGTGCTTCCGCGCCGCTCGTTCGACGGCGAGCTCGGCTTCGAGCTTCTCGGCGCGGCTCTTCTCGGCGTCGCGTTCGGCCTCGGCGCGTTGCTGGTCGTCGAGCTTGGCGAGGCGGTCCTTCTCGGCTGCCGCCTTGTACTTGGCGACTTCTTGTTCCGCGGCCTTGCGCGCTGCCCGTTCGGCGTCGAGGGCCTTCTTGCCGCCTTCGCCGAGCTGCTCGTCGTCACCGCCGCCGGGCTTGCCGGTGTCGTCGGTGTTGGTCTTGCCGGCACCTGCGTCGCCACCGGTGCCGTCGCCCTGGCCGCCATGACCGGTCTGGCCGCCGTCGCCGTTGCTGTGTCCCTCATCGTCGCGGCGGGGGTGCATGCGGTTCGGCCAGCGGCCGGAGGTGGCGAACGGGTCGAGGCCGTATCCGGCGCCGACGATCAGGGTGAGTGTCGTGGTGGTGCGCATGGTGCTCCTTTGTGTGTGCAGCGTCGCGCTGCGGTGTCGCCCCGCACCGTCGCGGTGTCGGGTATCCGCCCAGGGCGGAAGTCTGTGTTGCGGCACATAAGTGCACGTAAGCTGCGGATATGGCTACTCGAACGGAAGTCCGGCGGACCAACGTTCCCTGTGCCCAGTGCGGTGAGCTGTTGTGGCGCGAATACGTGGTGTCCGACAACTACGGTGGGGTCAGATCTGAGAGCCCTGGCCTCTACAAGTGCCGCTCATCGCACAACTGCATGGGGAACGTCGTTCCGCCTGACGCTCCGGAATAACCTCAGCGAGCTTGATTGATCTGCTCGCGTCGCGGCCGACGCGTCAGGCCATGCTCGTCGACGTGCCGGGCGATCGCTTCCCGCTGCGCCCGGAGCCGGGCCGCGGCCTCGCGCTTCGCCTGCGGAGTGACCGCAACAGCCTGCCGGCGGCGGGTGTCACGGATGGCGCGTTCCATGGCCCGCTGCTGTTGCGTCGCCGCATAGCCTTCGGGGTCCGGCTTCGTCGTGAACGTGCGTGACGCACCCGGCACAAACCTGCTGAGGGCATGTCCACAGTTCGGATGCCGGAAGCCCTTCGAGATGGCCTCGCGCATCGTGGCCTTGATCCGCACCTGCACCGGGCGGCCGGTCGTCGCCGACTTCAGCTCGACCGTGCCTGTGCTGCCGTCCAGGCTGAGCACCTGGCCTTCGTACGGCTGGCACTGCGGTGCCGGCTTCGAATGCGATGACACCACCATCAGCGTGTGGCCATGCTCGAGGGCCCGGGCGATGTGGGCTTCGCGCAGCTCCTCGTTCACCACTGTGCGCGACAGCATCTCGACGTACGAGGTCAGTGACCAGTTTCGGCCGCCGCGGTCCCGGAATCCGGTGATGCCTCGCTTGGTGAGGATGTCGAGGGCCTGCTGGGCTGCGTCCAGCCGGGTGCCGGTCGCGCGTGGTGCGCCGAGGATGCCACCGGTGTGCGGGGTGAGCTTCGGGGCCTCGTGGGATCTGACCTGTATCTGTGCGAGCACCTGCCCGTACAGACGGTCCGCGTTTCCGGGGAGCTGCTGTGTGGCGTGGGCGAGGGTGGACCAGGCGGATTGTGTGGCTGCGACAGTGCGGGGAACCGGGACGCGGTCGCGACGCGGTGCGCGCCCGGGCACTGCCGCAGCCGTTCCCACGGCGGCTGCGCTAACCGCTGCGGGTGTTTGTGGGTCGGCGTCCTCGTCGGCTGCCTGCTCGCCGAGGTCGGCTGCGGCCTGCACGGCGTCCTGCAGGAGCTGGGGCATGGCGGCTTGGAGGTGCCGGGCGAGTGCTTCGGCGGCCTGCCGGAACTCGACCTGCCGTGAGGCTTGGACCTGTTGCCAGTTGTCAGTGTCGATGCCGTCGGCGATGGCTTCGGCGAGCAGGCGCAGGAGGGCGAGTTCGGCGTCGGTGTAGAGGGCGATGAGGTGAGCGGGGATGTTGCGTGCATCCTCGGGGTCGAGTGCCACCGCCTACCTCCTCGGGTTACTCGCCAGGCACCAGCCACGGTGTAGCGCCGCCGCGTTGGCGCTCGGTTGTCGTCCACGATCGAGCGCCGCAATCGGAGCACTCCACCAGCTCGTAGTGCTGTTCGTCTGGCCCCCAACCGACGACACCCTGCCCCATGTGCAGACAGTCGCCGAGGTAGGGCTGCGGGTTGGGTATGGGGCCTTCGCCTTTGAACCATCGGATGGTTCCGTGCTCTCGCATGTCCTGGTCGACGTGCGCCTCAGCCATCGGCTACTCCTCCTCGCCGGTCTCCTCGGGTGCTTGCTCGCCTTCGGGCTGTGCGTCGCCGCCCTGGTCGCCACCGAAGCCGGTGTCCGAGCCGAAGAACGCCGGCGTCTCCACCACGTTCGCCTCGTCGATCAGCTGCACCTCGTCGTCGATCTGCTCCTCGGTCCAGTCCTGATGCAGGTAGCGGACCTTGGTGCGCGTCGACGCAGCCGAAGCGACCGACCACGCCTGCACCGTCTGAGCACGGGACAGGTCGGATTCCTGCGCGAACGGCGGCCAATCGACATCGAGCGGCTCGTGCAAATCCACGCCGAGGTGCGGGAACTTCTTCTGGTCGATCCGCAGCGCAACCGTGGTCAAATGCTGGATGGCGACACCGAAGTAGCGGGCCTTCCCCTCGGTCGTGGTGACCGTGGATTCCTTCTTGCCCGCGGCCTCGGTCGCCGTCTGCGCGACCTCATCGGACATGCCGAACGACACCGGCGAATACCCGGTGCGGCGCAGCACCTCACGCAGCAGCATCTCCCCCACCTGGTCGTGCTCGAGCACCCGGATGGCGGGCTGATGGAACTGGAAGATGGACTCAGCGCCGCCCTCTTTACCGATGCCAGTACCGACCTGCGTGAACAGTTCCTGATCCTCGGGCAAGAACATGCCCTGGCCGGCGCCGCGGTGCTGCAGCACCTCGGAGGAGGCGAACATGCGTGCCTGAGCGACGCGCACGTCCCGCATGAGCGAGCTGTAGGTGCGGTCGATCTGGTGATAGAGCGGCACGAGATCGACCGCGCCGACGTCGGAGGCGCCGAGGTTCCGCAGCTGCGGATCCTCCGCCCACTCAGGGTTCGGAAGCTGATTCGGCACGTACTCGACAGCAAGCTCGTCCACGCCGAGGTCGACGATCGAGTATCCGTCCCCAGCAAGTTCCACGCGGATGTCCGCGGTCGCTTCGTGCGCGCCAAGCTCCTGCAGCGTGCCGAGGTTGTGTGGGGTGCCCTTGTACAGCTCGTGCACGATCCGGCCGCGCTCGTACCGTTCGAGGTGCCGCCACACGTCCCGAGGGTCATCGGATTCGAGTTCGGTGAAGAACGTGACGGACTTGAGCCGGCCCCTGGACCATTCGGGGATTGCATGATCGGGGTCGACCCATTCGATCCACGTGCCTTGCTGCACCTGGTCGTCCCACACCACCCTGCCGAACACACCAGTGAGCGCAGACGAGGTTTCCCCCGCGGTGTACAGGCTGGAGTGGAATCGGGGGGTGTTGAACAGGTCGTCGACGCGGGCCTGCACCGTGTCGAGTTCGTCGTCGGCGGCGAGGATCACCGGCGGCTTCGAGAACAGTGAGGTGGCCGAGAGTTGCGCGATATCCTTGCCGATCGGGGCGTGGAGGCGTTTCCCGGACTGGCTGGGGTTGTGCTGGGTGCGGCCCCA
Organism: Rhodococcus sp. NPDC003382; assembly: GCF_053589135.1. Lineage (NCBI taxonomy): Bacteria > Bacillati > Actinomycetota > Actinomycetes > Mycobacteriales > Nocardiaceae > Rhodococcus > Rhodococcus sp. NPDC003382. The sequence continues at coordinate 283,742 of NZ_JBSFRH010000001.1, read as the reverse complement.
GAATGCGTCCCACGCGTCTTGTGCGCGGCGTTTGAGGGTGGCGCCGGTGGGTGAGGTGCGGCCGCCGGCTCCGTAGAAGTCGTCGAGCTTGGCGGGGTCGCCTCCCCACCAGACGCGGCATTCGGCGACACGGGCGGTGACCTTGCCCAGTTCGGGCGGCGGCCAGGCCATGTTCGCGCGGATGCTGGTCATGCTGCGGTCTCCTCGGTGTCGAATCGGTGGTCGTCGGGTAGCGGCACGGCGTGGCGCCACTGGAACTGGGAGGTGGCGACCGCGTAGCGCAGTGCGTCGCAGAAGTCGTCGTTTTCCTTGACGGGCGCGTCCTCGCCACGCTCGACAGCCTTCGAATCCCACACGTAGCCGGGGATCTCGTTGAGCAGGTTCGTGCAGCTGCTGTGGATCATGAGCTGCTGCGTGGACAACAGTGACGCGACGACACCGATGCCCAGCTTGTGGCTGTTCGCGGCGTTCGCGACGTTGACGAACCCTTCGCGGTTCATCTGCAGCTTCAGCGCGGCCGCCGATGGGTCCACAAAGTGGAAGTCGGGTGTGCCGTGCTCGTTCTCGAAGCGCCGTAGCAGTCGTGCGCGGTCGGCGGGTGTGCCGGCCGGTGGCGCGAACTCGGCCATGGCGTAGAGGCGGTTGTCTGCGCCGAGGCCGAGGAGGATGCCGGCGGCGGGGTGGTTGACGCCGTCGTCGATGCCGATCGCGAGGAGCTGCTGCATCGTCGGGAGCTGGTCGACGACATGCACGGCCGGGTCGAACATCTCGTAGATGACACCGTCCGCCATCGTCCATTCGCCGTCGATGAAGCGGGCCTTCCATAGCCCCGTGTACTGCGCCTCGAGACCATGGATGTACGGGCGTTCAAGGTTGCGTGCGTTGTCCCGTAACCGGAAGTTGAACACCACGATGCTCAGCTCGGGATCGTGGGCCCGGTCCATGTAGTCGGTCTTGAGCCAGTGCTTCGGTGCATCCGGGTTCGTGGTGCACAGCAGCTGGCAGCGGAAGCCCTTCACGCGCAGGCGGGAGACCAGCATCGCGAAGAATTCCTTGGTGACCAGCGTGGCCTCGTCGAGGTAGGCCAGGGAGATGGTCATGCCTCGGATCGTGGCTTCGGCGCGCACGTCGGAGGATCCGAGGATGTGCACGGTGCGGCCGAGGATCGTCGCTGTGGGGGCGCCACGGTTGTAGTGCACGTGGTCGGCGAGGTCCCCGAAGATCTCCCGGTTCTGCAACTGGGTCATCAGGTTGCGGTACACGGTGTCTCGTGTCCGGCCGATCATCACGATCTCGCCGGTTTGCGGCGCGGTCGGGATGAGCATCATCCACTTGAACAGTGAGGTGATGGTCTTGCCGGCTGAGACTGCGCCATTCCAGATGCAGATCTTTGCGGTGGCTCGACCGATCGACCATGCCTGTTTCGGGGTGAGACGGCCGAGTCGGGCGAGCTTGGTGGTCACTGTCCCTCTTCTTCGGCGTCGAGCTCCTCGTCTGTGGGTGTGGGTGGCTCGTCCGGGTTTTCGTCGGCCATGGCGGTGATCGCGGCGTGCACCTCGGCGAGAACGCTGACAACGCCTTCCGCGTCGGCGCCGGCGTTCATCTCATGGAGCTTGTTCGCCGCGTTCAGCGCGGTGGCCGCGGTCTGCACGATTGCCTTCTGATCGCCGAATGTCGGCCGATCAAGCAGGTGCTCCTCGTATGTGTTGTCCTTACCGCCGAAGCTGAACACCAGCGTGGGTTCCCACATCTGGTCCAGCACCTTGTTCGCCTCTGCGATCAACCGTTGCTCGAGCTCGACGCGGGCAGCCTTGGTGTCGATGACACGGGCTTCCGTGGCCTTCTTCGTCTTCGACCGGTCGAAACTCAGGTCCAGCCGATCCGCCCACCGAGACACCGTGCTCTGCGGCCGGCCCATCTCCTCTGCGATCGCCCGCAGCGACATCCCCTGCTCATGCAGTTCGCGAAGGCGCCGGCTCTCCTCATCGGTCCACGCGGCCATGGGCCACTACGCGCGCGCATGGGAGGCGGGTGGAACGTTCCATCCTGTGGTTCATTCGGCCCTCCTCGGGAAGTTGACGCCCACGCTCGTCCGGCGTGAGATTCCGGGGCGTGGGCGGTCCATCCGAGCACTCGCGAGGGGTGGCGCTTCGAGGATGGACGTCTGGAAACGACGAAGCGCGAGTGACCCTGTCGGTGGGGTCATCTCGCGCCAACGCGCTGAGCGTATCAAACGCGGTCTACCTAGTAGTGTGCACCGCATGAGCGTGATTTCAGATCATCAGACAGAGTCCGGCGTCGCGAAAGGCGATGTAGTGGTCGCCGCTGGGGGTACATACACGCTGGCCGGGATCCTCGCCGGGACTGTCCGTGTTGAAGACGGCGGAACTCTTCTCCTCGGCGGCATTGCCGATGGTATTGAGATTGCACCCGGCGGACGAGTCGTTCTGCGGGGAATCTGCAACCGCGACGTAGTCAACAAGGGTGGCCAATTGGACGTCCACGGCATCATTAATGGCGCCTTGCACGAGGATGATTCAGCCGACACTACAATCCACGAGGGCGCTGTCGTCAGCGGTAAGGAGTACTAACCCGAGCACGACGCCGACGCTGTGGGTGCGCCAGGTGCGCATCCAGCACATCACCGACTCGATAGACCTCGGCGCGTGTCAGTACTACGCAGCGCTGTGCATGAAAGTGCCCGGCGTTGCGGAGGGTTATCACACGCCGGTACGTCAGACCGCGGTATTCATCACCTAGTTCTCTGGCGAGCTTCTCGATGGCTGAGGCATGAAGTTCCCGGTTCCGCGCGCGCTCAAGGGCATCAGGGTCAACTGGACGGATATTCTCGTCGGGCCGGTCGATCGCATCCCAGGCCGACTGGGTGGCCCCGTGGATGTCAGTGAGGGCGCGCGCGGAGTCCTCGGTCAGCGCGAGGGCATCAATGTGGGTGCGAAGCCAGCGGGCGATGCCGGCCGTGGTCGAGTCGCCGTGGTAGTCCATGCCGCGCTGCTCAAGCACGTGTCGCACCCAGACGACCAGGGTGGCGTGAAGGTGGTCAGCGACAGAACGGGCGTGCGCGTTGTATGGGAGCGGTTGTACTCCAGGGGGGCCAGCGACGATGGTGGGGATGGGTGCGCCGCTGATGCGATCCTGCCGCAGCGTGGTGATGTTGAGTTGGCGTGCGAGCCAAGGGACGGTGCGGAGAATGGCGTCGAGCTTGGCGATCTCGGCGCGGGTGAGGTATCCGTTCATGCGTCGGCCCGGTTGAGGATGTCGCGGAGTGCGTCGCGGACTTCGGGAGTTAGGTTCTTGGCGACTGTTTCGGCGACGGCGGGTGGGTAGTCGGTGCCGGAGGGTGCGTTGGCGGTCATTTTGAGTTCCATGACTTCGGCGCGGGCTTTCTCGGCGGCCTTGCTGGCGAAGCGGGCGGCTTCGGCGGTGGCGGCGAGTTCGGCTTCGAGTGCGTCGATGCGGGCGTTGGCCTGGTCGAGGTTGGTGTAGGCGGCGGGCATGCGCTGGGGCCTTTCTCGCGGTGGGTGGGGATGGTTCCGGCCCGCACCGGGAGTAGTCGGTGCGGGCCGGGGTTCAAATGGCGGCGAGGCTGAGTGCTGCGATGGCGATGATGAGCACCCAGGCGGTGAGGGCCGTCGGGAGGCGGGTCACGAGCCGCAGCCGTCCCGGGCGTCGGTCACGGAAGGCGCGTCGGCACCCCTCGTAACCTGTTTGCCTCCTACGCTGTGTTCGCCAACATCATCAGCAGAAGGAGAAGCACTATGAGCAACTTCGATTTTGGTAGCGAAATCCCCGATGATCTGCCCGTCACGAAACGAGTCGCCATCGAGATTCGCACCGCCGCCCAGACCAACACTGGCATCAATGGGTTTCGCTTGCCCGGCATGTTCGCACAGTCCCTGCTGAACGGAATCGCCGAACTGGAAACCCGACTCAACGCCTTGGAAACCCGGGAAAGCGCCGACCAGTAGGCCACCGACTGCGCCGCTCCCATCACGCACGATGACGTATGCGTCATCGTGCGTGAGGACCTCCGGTGTGATGTTGATGTCGCTCATTGGTTTTCCCAGGAGTCGACAGGTGCGTGGTATTCGCCGATGGCAACCGGTTCAGTGGGGTGGCAGGCTCCGGCGATGAGTCCGCCGGCGAACAGTGCGGCGAGGAGCAGGGACGCCCGGATCCGGGTCCTGGGCGCGGTCACTGGTCGCCGTCCAGGGCAGTGGCTGTGGACGGCTGTGGGGGCTTCATGTGGGCCCCCACAGCCGCTCGGTCTCCTACGCTGTGTGCGCCAACATCATCAGCAGAAGGAGAAGTTTCATGGCGACACTTGTCTACAACGGGAAGCGCATCGGATTGGCTCCGCACGTGCTTGCGGAAGTTCATGCACTCGTAACGGTCGCGTTCCCTACCGGAAAGTGCTTCTCGATGGGCCTCGTCGGCACTGATGGCGACGGAGACGTGTTCCGAGACTTCTTGTGGATGCATCCGTCGATCCCGTTGGAGTTCGTCTACGACGAGAGCGAGACGGCCAAGGTGAAGGAGAGTGTCATCGCCCTTCACCTGGAGGCGATCGAGAGTGTCGCTGTGGTGGTGATCGGTGATGCGAAGGGCTGGCTCCCGTTCGCATTCGAGCGGATGCCTGCAGGCGTCGACGCGCAGTAGTCGCGTGAGCTCTTCGCGCACGATGGCGCGGATGTCGTCGTGCGCGAGGGGTGCGGGGGTGTTGCGGCCGATGGTGATGGTCAGCCTCATGCCTGCGCTCCGTTCAGCTCGCGCTGCACAGGCTCGCGCACGGAGTCGAGCTTCTTCCGCAGGAACTCCAGCCCGCTGGGGCGCACCGAGGTGGTCGCGGTCGGCACGGTCTCGCCGGTCTTCCGGTTGGTGTATGTGCCGGGCGTGACCTTGAAGTGGTGGTCGTATCGCCGGTACGGGAGGTTGTTGGTCTGGAGGACGCCGAGGCGGCGCATCTGGGCCATCATGACGTTGCGGCCCCAGCCGAGGATGCGCGCGGTCGCGGCCATCGAGTAGGTGCCGTCGGCGTCCATGAGTTCGTCGTAGAACTCGGCTTTGGGTTCGAGTTGGGCGATGCGCTGGTCCTTGGCGGCGAGCATCTGCTGTGCCTCGATGACGGCGTGCGCGAGGAGCTCGGCGCCGGCGAGTGCGGGCTGGGTGCTGTAGCTGCCCGTGCGGCGGATGGTCGGGAGGACGTCGGTGGTGATCCACCGGCGGAATGCGGCGGCTTCGGGTTTGTCGCTGCGGATGACGACCTCGTACATGCCGGACTCGTTGACGATCGTCGTGGATTGCCTGCGACCGAGCGAGTCGGTGACGTCCGCCTGGCGGACGGCATCCGGATCGAGACGCGCCGCGACGTTGCGCGGGTTCGCGATCTCGAGGACTGCGCAGAGGTCGAGCAGGACGAACCAGGGTTCGCCGTCGATGGTGATGGTCCGGACCGTGGTCGCACCGTATGCGAACGGGACCAGGTCTCCGGTAACGTTTGCGAGTGACATCGAGCGGTCTCCTCGGTGTTCGTGCCCCGCGGAGTTCGCGCTCCGGCGGGGCTTTTTCGCGGTCAGGCTTCGAGCATACGCGAATGTTGTGCGTTGTTCGCAACACAACAACGCTCATCTAGGCGCGTGTTTTCTCGGCCTTCGCTTGCTGATACAGGTCCTTGAGGCTCGGACGCCGCTCCGGGGCCTGAGCGTGTCCGCAGACGGCCGTATCGACGTAACCGTCCTCGTCGCACAGGGAGCACTCCGCGATCGCTCTGGCGCGCTTCTGGGCCGCAGCACGGAGTTGCTCCGAGCGAGCCTCGGCAGCCACACGCTTCCGCTCGTCCTCCCAGGTGCGGCGCCGGCGGCGGGCCTCGCCGCAGGCGAAGCACGGCCGCTCGGTGCCGTCCGGATGGTCGATGCAATTCAGGGAGGGTGGTTCGTCTTCGCGCGCGCTGTCTCCTTCCGTACTTACGTAACCACTCTTTCTTTCTGGAGTAGGAGCAGGAGCAGGAGTAGGGCCGGGGTTGGACGCGGGGTTAACCCCATCCCTTGGGTTTTCGTTAGCCGGGGGGTTGGGCGTGGGGTTAACCGAAGGGTTGGCGTAGGGGTTGGGCCAAGGGTTAGCGGAGGGGTTAGCAATGGGGTTGGAGCTGGGGTTACCGGCCGGGGTGAACGGCTCCAGAGACGCCGGATCCACTGCCTTCTGCTCCAGCATCGACACCACCGCGGCCCGCTCCCACGACGACAACCCCGGATGCGTGGCACGCACCTTCGACACCTCGTGCACGATCACCCCTCGCAACGTCCGAGACGCCAACTCGGCACGCGCGTTCGCCATCGACACGGCCATGTTCGGCACCTTCCACAGGCCGTCGTGCTTGATCCACGACCGCAACAGGAACTCCCCTGTCGTCTCGTCGATGAGCAGGAACAGATCCCGGGACAACTCGGCGGCGGCACGCTCGACCGCAGCCGGCGTCCATCCCTTCGCTTTCGAGGCGATGCGGCCCGGGTGCCAGTCCCCCGCACCGCAGTACGACAGAGTCGGCCAGTTCCACAGCACGAAGTACAGGTGCTGCGCGGGTGGGGTGCAGTCGAGCCAGTCGTCGTCGCCCCAGATCCCGAGGTTCATGCGGGCGTGGTCTTTCCCGGTGGACGCCATCAGGCGGCCCTCCTTTCGAGCTGTTCGAGCGGGATGTGGTGCCCGCTCATCGGGCAGGTACTTCCCGCGGTGTCGTCGTGCCGGGTGACGCGGCCGGTGTACTCGGACGCGTGCACCCTCCGGCGACACACCGGGCACTCGGTCACCACAACGTCATCTCCGGTTCAGCCCCGACGGCTGGCGCGAAGAGCTCTGCGACCGCGGTGTTCTCGTCGGCGGCGTGGATCGACATGCGTGCCTTCCGCGCTGCGATGCGGCGTTCCTCGGGCAGCGCTTCTGCCCAGGCCGTGATTTGCCGCCAGGTGAGGGTCACGGTGTGTTCGGGTGCGGTGATGCCGCGTTCTTCCATGTAGTCGCCGGGCTGGGTGATGGCGATGCCCCATGTGTAGGTTTTGCGCCAGAGGCCGGCGGCGTGCCATTCCGGGTCGGTTGGGGTTCCGCCGCCGCGGGTGTCGCGGATTTGTGGGCACCAGTAGTCGGGTGCGTCGGCGAGTCCGAGGATTTGGCGGGGATGGAGTTCGGCGAGGAGCCGGAGCTGATCGGGTGTCACCGGTCACCGTCCAGCACTGCACGTAGTTCGCGGGCAACCTCTCGCCTGGTGTCCAACTCCCACTGCTCGCTGCTGTCGTAGCCGACGTTCGGCACGTTCGCTAGGTCGTCGACGTACTCGCGCACCCGGGCGAGTGCAGCCTCGGCGCGGTCCCGCTCGAGCTCGGCGCGCACGGCCCGGCCGCGCTGCTCGTCGACAGCCTCGAACAAGACCTCAACCATGTCGCGCCCATCGAACCGGCAAGACTCTCCGAGGGGGAACGTCTCGTCGTGGGTTTCACACTGCGCGAAGTCGAACGGCGGGGTGTGCGTCATGACGCACGGCGCCGGGGCGAAGTGTTCGACGGCGAGTTCGACTGCGAGGTCGATGCACGCCGCTGTGTTGCCTCCGTCGCGCACGGGCGGTACGTGCATTCCGCGGCCGTGAGTGAGCGCTCGGGCGGGCCATGCGGCGCGGATCTTGTCGCGCAGTTCGGCGCGGCCTTCGGGTGTCGTCGGATCACTCACAGCTTGTCTCCAATCTTGCGTTCGAGGGTTGTGGCGATGTCGTCGTATACGCGGGCCTGGTAGACCGCATCGAGTTGCCGTACCTCGTCGGCCATCGCCCGCAGGAGCTGGGCGTAGTCGCGGATGCTGTCGATGACAGCGCGGAGTTCGTCGTTTTCGTGGATGGCGTGGTCGAGGGCGGTTTCGACGGTTTCGACGTGACTCACGACGCCTCCCCGGTGATCCATCGCCAGGTGTCGCCGATGAGCTGCCAGTGATTCGAGCCGGTCCTGATCTTCCGGGAGACGTCCCACTCGTAGCCGCACAGGCACAGGTGCTCCCGGCGGTGGCCGGTGTCTTTCACGCAGAGGCAGGCGTGGCCGGGTGTGTCGTCGTGGCGGGCTGGGCAGTAGTCGCTCACCGTGACTCCTCGGGGGTGTAGAGGACCGTGACGGGCATCGGAATGTCCGCGTTCGTCTCCGTGGTGCCGTTGACGTAGCGGACGGCCAGATCGAGCGGGAAGTCCCGCTTTTCGCCGACGAGCCCGTCCGGGCCGATGATCACCGTGCCGTCACGCATGTCGGCGAGCTCCTGCACGGTGGTGATTACGCGGGCCCTGCGGTAGCCGGCGGCGAGGAGCTCGTCGACGGTGTGAGCGCTGAGGAGGCGTCCCTCCCAGCCGCACGCGCATACAGATCCGACGCCATCAGTCCAGGACCGCATCGAGTGCGCCTTCATCGCAGCGAGAAGTTCGTCTCGGTCACTCATGGTCGCTCCACTCGTAGAGGGTTTGTGAGGCTCGGTCGATGGTCCAGGCGGCGACGGTGAGCCACCCGGCGATGCACAGGCCAGCGACACCGGCGATGCGCACGGCGGACTTCACTTCCCCTCCTGGTAGGTCAGGACGACACGAGCCCCGTCGACGTCGGTAAACCGCACGACATAGCCGTCCAGGCTCTCAGCGACCGTCGCCACAGTCCCCGTCTCGCGGAGACGATCGCAGCGCCGCCGCACTGCATCGGCGACCGCTCCGGACTTCACCACTGTCGATGAAGTTGTGCGCGTGACCGTCAGCCGGTGCGAACCGGAAGCTTCACCAGGCGGATCCGCAGCGGTCTCACTCGCCTGGGTGTGGTGCTTCCATTCGTGCGCCGGGTCCGCGCCCGGATCTCCTCCGGTGTACGCGCTGATGGGTTGGGTCACTGGGGATCTCCGATCGTGAGCCAGAGGGAGCCGGGGCGGCCCTTCTCTGCTGCGTGGATTACGGGCATGAGCTTCTGCATCAGCTCCGGCGTGTCGTCGGCGGTGAGCCCGTAGTCGACGAGACCGTCGCATGCTGCCTTGAGCACCGGCATGAGGTTGTCGGCGTCGCGCCGACGGTTGTCGCGCGGCCGGTAGTGCAGGCACACCGTGACGCGGCCGCGGCCGGTCGGCACCTTCGCCTGCCTGGCGAGCATGTGTGTGACCTCGCGGATCGACGCGGTGATCACGGCCTTCTTTCGCCAGTGCAGGCGGTCGTTCATCGACAGCGGAGGCTTCTCGTACGGCAGCTCGAGCACGATGTCGACGCTCACCAGACGACCCCCGCCGTCTTGCGCACCTCGGCACGCTCGGCAAGCACCAGGCGGCGAGCAGCCAGCAGCGCAGCGGCAGTCTCCTGCAGCTCGTCAGGCGACAGGATTTCCCCCGCCACCCAGACTTCCGGCCCTGCGACCGTCGCGAGCTGGAAGCCACCGGACGAGTCGGACCAGGTGACGCCGTGCTCATCCTCGAACGACGAAGCGGGAAGCTCGACCACCTCGTGCCGCTCGAGGATTGTGCGCGCGAGGTTCGCGGCGGTGTCGGCAACCAGCTCCGGCGCGCCGGGCATCAGCGCCGCGGCGATCAGCCCCTTCAGTTCAGATTGGTTCATTCCTTGCCTCCAAAGGGATGCCGGGGGCGGTGTGGTGCGCACATCTGGTGCGCCGGATCAGGACTCCGTCGGCACACCGCCACCCGGCAAGATCAGGTGTTCAGTCGTTCGGCACCGCGGCGAGCTTCGCGGCAGCCTGTGAACCCAGGTAGGTGATCAGATCGCCGAGCACACCCGGCCGGCCTTCGGCGTCGGTCGTCGGAGAACCGAGCATCCGATGCCCCTTCACCTCCGCGTACAGCGCGAGCAGACCAGCCTTGTTTCCCGTGAGATCCAGAGCGCGCTTGCGGAACTCGGCCGCCGTCGGTACCTGCACACCATCCGACAGCCAAGCGTCGATCTGGTGGGCAAGCTCCTCACCGGGCAGAGGGATGACCACGTTGGTGAGTGTGTGAATGCGGGACTTCGTCACTCGCATCGTGTTCTGCACATCCAACTCACCGATCAGGTCGAACTCGTACTCGATGCCGTCCCGCTGGATCGGCTTCAAACCGACCTTCTGCGGCTCCTTCTTGCCCTTCTCGTTCTCGACGATCACGTACTCCGTCTTCGTGCGGAGCGTGACGATCACGTGCCCAGGGAAGGAGATGATGGCGTCGATCATGCGACGCTCCTCAGGTCGCATGTCCTTCCATCCCGACGTGAACTTGTTGGCACCGGACTTACGGTCGACCTGCTCGAGCATCCCGTCCGCGCCCTCCCAGTAGTGCGAGAGCGAATCGATGATGACGACGCCGTACCCGCCGCCGGCCGCCAAGCCGAGCAGGTCCACCAGCGACCGTGGGCTGTACGAGTCCGGCTGAACGGTGTCGAACGCCCAGCCGTTGAGCCCGACGTACTTCGAGGCGGAACCTCGCTCGGTGTCGATCACCGCGACGCGATCCGACAGTGCGGTCGCGAGCGCAAGGGCGGTGTACGTCTTGCCGGAACCCGACGGACCGCAGAGGGCGATCCTGGCCTTGCTGGCCTCCTTGGTGGCGGGCGCGAAGCTGAGAGCGGTCACTGCGCACCACCTTCGAGTGCGAGCACCTCGCCGAGGTTCAACTCGCCGGCGGCGGCCATGCCACGCACCAGCTCCACGACGTTCTTCGCGGGCGTGAACCGCGGTGTCGGGGCCTTCGCGGGCGGCACCGACACCGAGACGCCCGGCAGGTCGAAGTAGTCCTCCGACCCGGCGGCCTTGTGCGCCTCGAGGACGTACGCCTCAAGCGAGGCGCGCCCCTGGTCGGTGAGCACCACACGCTCCTCGATCACGTCCGGCCCGAACGCCTCCACCAGCCACGGGAACACCTGCGCCTCATCGGTGATCGTCACGACCGGCTTCGGCTGCGTCGGCTTCGGCACCGTCGCGTACCCGAGCTCCTCCCCTGCCAGCGTGTACGCGTAGTTCGTGCCGCGGGTGACCTGCGATGCCAGCGCGGCCTTCTCGCGGTCCTCCGCCTCGGCCAGCAACTTCTTCGCAGCGGCGATCGCGGCAAGGTTGCGGACAGTTTTCTCGACGGCACTCATCGTGCGAAGTCCTTCAGCTCGGCGAGCCGGCCGAGTGCAAACTCGACAGCCTGCTCGTGGGTGGGAAACGAACCTGCCAGCGCCTCACGGTTGATGACGTTGCGGAAGGCGATCTGCACGGCCCACGGACGGCCCGGGGGCAGCGGCTGGGAGATGTGCTTGCCGTGACGGATACGCAGGTAGCAACCGCGGGTGCGGGCCGTCTCGACGATCTGCGCCCGGCTCATGGCAACGGCCATGTCAGTTCCTCTCGGTCGTTGTCGAGCAACAGCTCGAGGTGGTTGTCGGTGTCGGTGTCCTGCCTCGTGGTGCAGCCGGGCTCATGCCCGAACCCGGCTGCACCGCAGGTGCACTCACGACGCATTGCGTGCCTGCAGGTCGCGGTCGTAGCAGGGGCCGCACATGCCCTTGGCGCGGATGGCGACAGTCCCAGGCCACATGCCCGGGTCCTCGCCCTGGTTCCGCATCGGTTTCCCGCATTGCTCGCAGCGGCGCTGGCACTTCACCGGCCCAGCGGCAACCTCTGCGGTGATGACAGGCTCGATGAGGCCGAGCATCTCAAGGAGCCGGCGTGCATCCTCGACGCTGCGGGCGTTGGCGGCGACGGTGCGGCGTGCCGGTTCGATGACGTACTCCGGCATCGTGGTGTCACCGAACTGCGCAGACTCAAGGATGTGGACGCTCTGTCGCTTCGCCATCAGGCCACCGCCTTCGGGCAACCGTCGCAGATGCCGTCTGCCCAACCGCAGCACCGCGTGCCCACGGGCTCGAAGGCTGTGGTTCCGCAGCCGATCTCGTGCTGAGGGAATCCCGGGGCCGTGCCTGCGCAGGTGCAGGTGCGGCGCTCGCGGTTCGTCGACCGGACCGGACTGTCGATGAAGATGGTCACGACGCCACCTCCGCGGCGAAGATCAGAGCACCGACTGCGCCACCGAAGGTGATCGCCCAGGCCCACACGGCGAGACCGATACGCGCCGGGCCAGGAGGAGTGTCGTCGCCCTTGTCCTCGTCGACGATCTCGAGTTCCCCGTCGTGGACAGCGAACACCTGCGTGAAGGTCTCGTGCGCGATCGGAGCGGGCTCGATGCCGGCGGCCTTGAGTTCGGCGTCGGTGAGAGGCCGGGTGAGGATCGACATGTCAGGCCCCCTTCGCCATCTCGACCGGAGCCGACTCGACGAAACGATTGCGGGCGTTCAGCAATGCAGTCGCCAGCTCAGGGCCATCGGCGTTGATCGCATGCCAGGCGCGCCCGTCGGTGTCGATCCAGATGTCGACGTGCTCGCCCGTGAAGCGGCCGTCGACGAGCAAGCGCACCGACCAGCTGCCGTTGCAGGCGAATCGCTGGATGGAGAGAACTCCGAAGTTGGTGCTGCGGGCGCCCACTCGGTAGTGGTCGATCAGCTCGCCGATCTCGACTTCGAGATCGTCTGAGGTAAGGTTGTAAGGCATCCGATTTCCTTCCAGGGTTTCGATGTCAGGCCGTCCCGCCGCATACGGGGCGGCCTTTTCCTTTGCTGGGCGCTTGTCGGTCGAGGTGCTCATCGGAGCGACTTCGTACGGGCGGGTAGCCTGCCGCTGCGCCATGCGATGGCATCAGAGGGCAGGATCATCCAGCGGCACTTGCGCTTTCCGTTTGGTCCGTCCGCCTGATAGGCGGGCAGATCGCCGCGCTGGCAGGCCTTGAGGACGGTGTTGTACGAGGGCGAGGTGTGGGTGCCGGGCCCCTGCCAGCCGAGCATCCGCGCGGTGTCCTCGATCGACAGCGGGATCTCGCGGGTGAGAGTCGACGTCACGTACTGCTCCTTTCGGTTGAGTGGATCGGAAGCTATGCAGCAGTGTTGCGAACAACGGGCAACACTTGGGGCACAAAAAGAGAGCCTGCGGGCGCATCGAGAACCCTTTCGATCGCGCGAGCGGTATGCGGCAAGCAGGTGTTCCTATGCCCGGACATCAGGTGGCCGATGAGGGACCGGGAGCACCCAGCAGGCTTGTCGCCGCGCATGGCCTTCGCCTTCTTGAGCTCCTTGTCCGTTGCCGCCGCAAGGGAACGGACCGTGAATCCGCGGTGCTCGACGTACTGGCTGAACGCCTTCGAGCTGATGAGCTTCACCCAGAACCTCCCGTCTGTGTAGTGCTGCATTTCCCCTGCCTTTCGAAGTGTAGACGGTTTGTTGTGCGTTGTGTGCGACAGTACAACATGTAGACGGGGGTGTCTACAAGTCGGGAGTCTGTCGAGGCACAGAAGCTCCAGGTTGTTGTCCGTTGTGCCAGGTAATTTGTAGACACGTTGTCTACACAAGAAGTTGGGCAACACCGACAGCTACAGGCAGGGTTCGTAGACGTGACGAAGAAACGAGCGGGACTACCGCCCCAATGGGAAGAAGTGTTCGCCGGCCGCAGCATGCGAAAGGTCGCCGAATCCGCGGGGATCTACGCCGACCGCGTGAGCCGATTCGTGAAGGGCGAGGGCGTCGAAGAGGGCACCGCCGAACTGATCGCGGATGCACTCGGCATCACCGTCAAGAAGGCATGGGAGCTCCGCGGCGAACCTGTCCGCGAGCCCTTCAAGCTCCCCCAGAAGGCGCACCGACTGTCACGTAGTCAACGAGAAGCGATCCTCCGCGTCATCGACGGAATGCTTGAAGGGCGTGACGACCAAGACGACACCAGGGGTGGAGACTTGCCCGCCGAGGATCCAGGCCTGCGCCTTGTCGACGATGAGCCCGAGGACGCTGAGGGACCTGAAGACGTCGAGGAGCCCGAGGGCTACGAGCTGGCGGCACGCAAGGGCGAGACGCGGGAACGGAAGCGCCGGCGACTGGAAGGCGAACCGTGGGATCACCCCGACCCGGACGGACCGGAGGATGGCGCTTAATCACCGCCATCTCCCGTGTAGCAACCTGCTACAAGATCAGCGTGTTACGTGGAAGTTACTTCGAACAAGTGTTCTAATCCCTCCATGTCCCGCCGCAAGTGGAATCCATGGAGGCATCTGCACCAACACTTTCCGCACGTTGACGTCCACTTCGTCGACCGCCCCACCCACGGAAATCTCGGCCGTCTCACCCGAGGCGGCATCGAGATCGACAAGACCAGCTCGCAGACAGAACGGCGCTCCACCCTCACACACGAGATAAACCACCTCGAACGCGGACCCGTACCCCCGCACCCGTTCTTCGCGGCCCGCGAGGAACACGTCGTCGAGGAGCTCACCGCCCGCCGGATGATCCGCCTGCCCGAGCTCGTCGACGCGCTCATGTGGTGCCAGGGGCGCGCCGACGACGAGGCCGCCGAGGAGCTGTGGGTCGACCACGACATCCTCCTGACCCGAATACGCACCCTGACCGCCGGCGAACGGAAGTGGGTCGAACGCCAGATCGCTCGCCGGACCAACTGAATGATCACCCCTGGAAGGAAGACCATGCGTAGATACGCGCTCGCCACCACACTCGCTGGGGCGCTCACGCTTACAGCTTGCTCGTCCGATGCCGAGCCCACTGCCACTCCTGCCAGCACCACAGCCACCGCCGTTGCGTCCGAAGCGGCCAATCCCAGCACGACCTCCGAACGTCCATCAACGACAGCCGTCAATACTGACGTCGCCGAATACTGGCTGCGCGAGGAGCGCGAGGGCTACCTCGTAATGATCGTCGCCCAGGACTACACAGATCAGCAGCTGCGCAACGCCTTTCAAGAAGTGCGACGTCTGTACAAGAGTTCTGACGTGGGCGGATGGCACGTCCAGGTCGACTGTGGGGACAGCCAGAAAGCAGAGGGCGGCGCGCGCCAAGCCAACGGCAAATTCGCCCTGGACTCACTGGGAGCAGCCCGCACTGGATTAACCGTCGGCGGATATGAATTCGAACCACTTCCCAATCGCGCTTCGTGCTCGCCGGCGCCGATCGCAGCATCCTCCATCGACATGAGCAATTGCAGCGACTACGCCGGGACCCCGGTTCCGGAACTCGAAGCTGTCACCTCGACCTTCCCGTCGCGAGAACATGTCAAGTTCGTCACCACCCAGACCCTCGAATGGAAAGAGGATCCGAGCATGGTGTCGGCCATCTTCTACATCTGCGCGCCCGAGCTGGACGGCGACGAGTTCAAAGACTTCGCGACGGAACTGGCAACCGCACTCCGGGTCACGCCGTACGCAGAGGCGGTGGGATCGATGTCGGTCTGGAACTTCTACGGCAAAGAGACTCTGGGAAAGATCCGCGTCGACCGGTACCAGGATTACAAGTTCGACGGCACGGGAGATCCTGCTGCTGTTCGGAGCGCTTGGCGAGAGCAGCCCTAACCGATGGCCACCGTCAAGTCGTACAGCACCACGAAAGGCACCCGCTACAAGGTCCGGTACATGAAACCGGACGGCAGCCAAGGCAGCAAGTCCGGATTCACCAACGCCGAGGCCGCCCGAGACTTCGCCTCCCGCATCGAAGTCCGCAAAGCCGACGGCGAGTACGTCGACCCCAGGGACGGACGCACTCTCGTCGCCGAGCTCGCGCCAGCCTGGCTTGCCGCCAAGAAGTCACGCCTCAAGCCATCGGCATATGTCGGCCTCGATTCCGCCTGGCGCACACACGTCGAACCGCGGTGGGGAAACAAGCCGATCGCATCCATCGAGATCAGCGACGTCGAAGAGTGGATCGCCGACCTGGTCACCGAGATCCGCGACCCCAACGACCCCGACGTCGTCATCAAGAAGGCAGCCTCGGCCACCACCACGATCCGCGCCCACGCCGTGCTCGCCGGCATCCTCGACCGCGCAGTGCGGGACCGGAAGCTGGTGACGAACAAGGCCCGGAAGATCGAGAACCTGCCGCGCAAGCGCCCCAAGCGGAAGATCTATCTCACCCACGAACAGGTGGCGAAAATGGCGGGTGCCGCCGGGGACAAGTCGGCGTTGGTGCTGACGCTGGCGTACTGCGGCCTGAGGTGGGGTGAGGCGATCGGACTTCGCGTCTGCGACCTCGACTTGCTGCGGCGCCGGCTGATCGTCTCCCGCAACGCGGTGGAGGTCGGGGCGAATGTGATGGTCGGGACGACGAAGTCGATGAAGGAACGGTCGATCCCAGTACCGAGGTTCCTCGTCGAGGACCTGGCGGCGCTGTGTGAGGGGAAGGACCGCCACGATCTCGTGTTCCCGGGAACCGACGGCGGGTTCATGCGGCGGCCGCGGCAACGGTCGTGGTTCCGGACCGCCGCGAAGGCCGCCGGGGTTCCCGAGCTGACCCCACACGATCTACGTCACACAGCGGCATCGCTCGCGGTGTCGGCCGGTGCTCACGTCAAGGCGGTGCAGCGGATGCTCGGGCACGCGTCCGCGGCCATGACACTCGACGTGTATGCCGACTTGTTCGACGATGATCTCGACCTCGTGGCGGACGCGTTGGACCGTGCGCGACGGGGTGCGATCTCGGCTTGACTGTCCGAAAACTGTCCGCCGCCATTTGAGCGGTTCTGTCTGGAAGTAGAAAAATCGCCCCTCACCTGCGTAAACAGGCAAGGGGCAAAGGTGGGCGCGGAGGGTTTCGAAACCACTCGTGCCCCAGCGGTTCTCGCAGGTAGGTGAGTCGCACCCGGGGTGGCCTGGGAACTCGATATGTCCTCATATGACGGCAACCATCCGGTTCCATCGGTTTCCCCCTCTCCGACTGTCCGGAATCTGTCCGATTCCCGACCTACCCTGCGAGGGCCTTGGATTCGATCGACTGGAGGGGATGACGTGAAGATGGTTCGGGTGTCCCGCGACGACGCAGCACTCATCTATGCGCTCGGCGCCGCGGCACTGTGCCTGTCCTACTCGGCGCTCGCGGACATCGCGGCGCGGTCCGGGCTCGGCGACTGGCAGGCCGCGGTGTGGCCGCTCGTCGTCGACGGGCTGATCATCGCGGCGACGCGGGCAGCGGTGACGCTCGACGCGGGACCGGCGCGGCGGTACGCCTGGTTCCTGCTGTGGGCGGCAGTCGGGGTATCGATCGCCGGGAACGTCGCACACCTGCTGCTGCCGCCAGGGCCGGTGCATCCCGGGGTTGCCGCAGCCGTCGCGGTCGTTCCGCCAGTCGCGGCGCTCGCGTTGACGCACCTGGCGATCGTACGCGCCAGGGCACTCGCCGGTGCTGCGATATCCGATGACAAGAATCGGCCGGAAAATATTATTGCCGAGCCGATAGACAGTGATGACGCACCCGCGTCGCCCGCATCAGCGCAGCTCACAGTCGTGCCAGCGGCCGAACCCGCGCCCATCAACGGCCACGATGACGCACCGGTCGATGAGCGTGACGCACTGCGTCATCGCGCGCGCCAGCTCCACGAGGCAGGGTTGAGCAACTATGCGATCGCCGATGAGATCGGTCGCTCGGAGGCGACAGTGCGTCGCTGGCTCGCGATGAGTGTCGCGTAAGGTCGCGAGCGAACGCCCCCGGCTCCTACGGGGGCGTTCGTCACGTAACGCGACGACTTGACCGCAACACTGCCTCCGATCCTGCAGTTTCACACGCGATCATGCGATGATTCAGACTCATGTCTGAAGGGGTGCGATGACGACTGCGACAGTTGGTGTGTGCGAAGACGATGAGTGGTTTCAGCTGTTCCGTGGCCGCACCGAGTGGCAACGGGTGAGGAACTTCCTCGACGAACTTCGCGACGTTGTCCGGGAAGATCCCGCATTGTGGGCAGAACTCAGGGACCTGATGGAGCGGGCAGCCAGAGAAGGCTTGCCATACGACAAAGGCCCCGACGGTCGAGGCTTCAAGTGGCCGATGCGTCGCGCAGCCAACCAGCTAGGCCACCTGAAGATGGACGAGGGAAACGAACAGCACCGACTCTACTTCGGCGCGCCAGCGGAAAAAGCGACCGTTCTCCTCGCCTTGCTGTACGGACCGAAGCGACGCGACGACCCTGACTGGAAAGCTGCGCAGAACGATCACATTGACGAGGCAGACCGTCGATATGGTGACTGGCGCGACAGTCTACGTGCTGAGTTGCCGTAGATGTGACACAGATCCCCAGTTGCGGTTAACCTCAACCCATGGGCATGTTCGAGGAGCTGGAAGCTGAGTTAGGCATCGATGTGTCCAGCACGTTCGCGGTTCTCTCCGCGGAGCTGGTGCGCGCCGATCGCGACATGATCGAGATCCTCATATCCTTGCGAATCGCCAAGGACCTCACGCAGGACGACATTGCGAAGACTCTCGGCCGAAACAAGTCAGCCGTTTCGAACTTCGAACGTCTGGGTGCGGACCCGCATCTGTCGACTATTCGTCGATACGCGGCGGCTGTCGGTGCGCGTGTGCGGCACATCGTCGAGGATGCCTCTGGCGAGCGAGTCATTCATGATGGTAAGTGGATCGAGGTGGCCACTAAACCCTCCGTCGTGCCGCGCTCGAGTGCGTTTGTTGAATCCGGCGCAAAACGGCGGGTTCGGCACATTGACGCAACATTTATGGCCCCGCATCTAAACGGGATCACCGTCGTAGCACCCCCGCGGCACATCGTGATCGAGGGATACATCGTGGAGGACACCGAACATGCCTGACCAGCTAGCACAGCTCGCCGTTGCAGACATGGAAGACTGGGTTGGCGCCGTCGCTATGCGATTCTATGAGCTGTCGGCTCAGAGAATCGAATCCGATGATGACCAGCTCGATCCCGACACCGACAGCACGGATGACGACGACACGACCGTGCACGTCGAGGTCAAAGCGGATCTGCAGGCCGAAGACACGGGAAGCCGGTTCGCGGTCCGCTTGAAGATCGAGGTAGTCCGACAAGACTCAATCATCAGGGTCGACTGCGCAGCGCAATTCACCTGGAAAGACGGCAAACGTCCCGCCGAACTCGGACCATTTATTGAGGATCAGATCAACGACGTCGGCACGCTGTTTGTTCAGGAAGTCGGTCTGCCTTACCTGGTCTCCTATATTCGGCCGGCGATCGACCAACAAGCACGGACGATGGAGCTCCCCGTGCTAACGCTGCCCATCGACTATTTCCGCGGCGCAAGGATCGAACTTGGCGAACGGGTCGCGAAAGCGGCAGAAGCAAGCGTCTAACCGGTTGCGTCGTGCACCTGCTTACAACCACTTCACGCCGGGCCGCGGCGGGCCGATGTGCGGCGGCCGGACGATCGTGACGCCGCACCTCCGACACTCGTAGGTTCGGTGTCCGCCGGCACCGGTTGTGCAGTCGCATGGCACCCATCCGACAAGCACCCGGTGCGCACCGAGCGGGTGCCCGTTCGGGCAGGTGCGCGGGCTGCGCTCGACGGACTGCATGCCGATACATTCGCACAGATGTTCGACGCTCGGTAGAGTTTGATCCGCGGGCCGGTGGAGCTCCGAGCTCGGGAAGCGCCGGCCCGCATCCAGCATCTCGGCGCGCTTGAGTATTCCCATCGCGCGAAGCAAATACCGCACCCGTTGCTGCCGCTCATCCATACCGGATTGGACGAGATCGCGGGCCAGGCGGTTCTATCCGAACGGCCCGGGATGCCCTATAGAGCCCTCACGGCATGCGGCGGCATGGGGTGAAAACGGGAGTTTCGTTAGGCAAAAGCAATTTCCCGACCCCCTCAGCGATGTGATTGACTCCACACTATCGCCGCCCATCCCCTGCGCGGCGATTCAGACCCCGTCGGCGCCCCCCGCATCCGTCGACGGGGTCTTTCTTCCCCGAAGATCTACCGCAGATGCGGGCTGCCCTGCCATGATTGGACATGGGTCCAGTACCTCCCGGGCAGTGACAGGGGCATGCCTGGGCGGCACATGGACCCTCCCCTCACCCCCCGCCACGCCAGCGACCGCCGAGTGGTCGAGGAACACATCGCTGACAAACCGACCAGTGAGGTTTCATTGCGGCAGGAGCCGAATGACCCCGAAGCGGCGACTCCGCGACGAACCCCTATTCGGTGACACGAACTCACGGCGCGGCGACCCGGTAGTCGCCGTTGCGCTCAGGGTCACGATCATCCTGGTAGTCCTGCTGGCCCTGGGCGGATAACGCGCCCTCCCCTCACCAGCGGGGCCGCAGCTGCGCAAGTGATGAGCGCTTCGCTGGCTGGCGATGAGAGTCGCGTAGGTCGCGAGCGAACGCTCCGGCCTCCTACGGGCGTTCGCAATTCGATGCTCCAGCCAGCTGCAGGATTCTGCCGAATCATCACCGAACCCGCACCGCACAAGATAGCCGTGACCTGCGGTAACACTGTAACGAACCAACCATTACGTACGAAATGCGACTCGGTCAAACCTCGCAGAATGGAAAGTCGCATGAACCCTCCCCCCGGCTGGCATCCCGATCCCGCCGACGCCACCCAGTTGCGCTTCTGGGACGGACAGCAATGGACCGGCGTCACCCGACCCCTTCCGGAGAATCCGCTGCCATCGAACCCGGTGGCAGTCACGCCGCACGTGGCTCCGCTGGCAGGGGATCCGCAAGCACCCAAGAAGAAGCCGAAGTGGCCCTGGATCGTCGGTGCAGTCGTCGTGGTGTTCGTTGTCATTGGACTCGTTGGCGGCGGCAATGACAGCTCATCCTCGACTCGCAGCGCCTCTGGTGGGACCACGACCACGAGCAGTGCGGCGCCAAGAACGCAGACTCCGGAGGAGGCAGAAGCCGAACGCCAGGCGGCTGAAGCTGCCGCTGCCGCTCGGCGGCAGGAGCAAGAGGCTGCGGCAGCCGCCGCTCGTGCAGAAGAGGAAGCGCGCAGAAATCCCGCGTCTTACGAGACGCTGACCGACCGTGACTTCGCCTTAATCGCGAAGAACCCCTCCGCTGCGACAGGCCGAAGGATTGTCCTGTACGGCAACATCTTCCAGTTCGATTCCATCACCGGAACCGACAAGTTTCTCGCCAACACATCCCCCGCGTGGCAGGACAGCAAGTACTCCTACGACCAGAACACGCTGGTAGTCGCCTACGATCCAGCCATTCTCGCCAACGTCGTCGAGGGCGACATCGTCAAGATGTACGTCGAGGTCGCCGGCACCTACTCATATGACACCCAGATAGGTGGTTCCACCGTGGTCCCGAAGGTAGGCCTGCGGATGATTGAGGTTGTCGGCTAGCCGCTGCTTAACCGCCGAAAGCGCGCCCCGCCTCCAGCGTCGGGGGGAGGCGGGGCGCTTAAGCAGCCGTAGAGACCGATCGGGGGTGGGTCTCTACGGCCACCGGGCATATCGGACAGAACAGACCGAGCGTTACGGAATCGCCGGGTCGACGTCCTAGTCCCAATACAGGAAGGTGTTCGTCGCGCCGGCGAGCACGTTCCGCTCGTTCGCGGTCGTCGCCGCGTGATACGCCTCGACCCACACCTGGTCGCCGTCGTACAGCGTCGTCGAGAACGACAGGCCCACATCCTTCACCGTGCTGAGACCCGATTGCGTGTTGATGGCAACCTGGCTGCCGTTGACCATCAGACGGGCTCGTCGCTCGACGAAGATCGCCCCGGTGTTGAACGTGACGCGAGCTGTGATCGTGGTCGCGCCGGTGCCTTCGGCGATGAGGGCACCGCCGGATTCGACGGTGTCCGGGTAGCCGGAGCGCACGGTCCAGCCGGTGACTCGCGTCCAGGTGTTGCGGCCTGGGTCCTGGGTGCCGACCTTGTCGACGCCCATCGCCGCGAACGTGACCACCGTGGCGGGTGCGAGCGCGGTCGGTGCGACCTCGGCGACCACAGCGCGGGTGTGCACCGGCACCGGCGGCATGAGTGCGGCGGCGGGAATCTCGGCAACCAGGACTCGTGCGAGGACCGGGACGGCCGGGGCCAGCGCTGCGGGTATGACCTCGGCGACCAGGGCGCGGGTGTGCACTGCGGCAGGTGGCGCCACTGCGGTCACAGCCGCCGCGGCGACCAGCTCCCGGGCCAGGACCACCGTCCCCGCGGCGTCGACGTCGACGTCGATCTCGACGACGAGCGACCGGGTGTGGACCACCACGGCGGGGATGCTCACCTCGACCGCGACCTCGGCCAGGAGGTGGCGGGTGAGTTCGTCGCCGAGCACGGGCAGCAGCGCACCGACCGGCACCTGCGCGGTCAATGCTGCGTACCGGATCGGCCAGGCCGGCAGCAGCGCGGCAGGTGCAGCCTCGACGATGAGGGTGCGCTCGAGGATCGGCACCACCGTCGTCGGCATCTGCGCGTCGACCACGACGTTCGCGGTCAGCACCGCGTAGCGGATCGGCCACGCCGCCACCAGCACCGCGGCGTCGATCTCGACGGTCAGCGCGCGCACGACCACACCGACGATGGCCGGCTGGATGTGCCCGGCGGGCGCGGTCGTCTCCGGCAGCCGCGGTCGTGGGGACTGCGAGGAGGCCAGCTGCGGGCGCGCCGCGATCGTGACGCCGACGACCGGGCGCGGGGCCACCGTCGTGCTCGCGGCCGGCGCCGAGGCGGTCGACTCCGGCAGCGCCGGGCGCAGCGCGATCGAGGCGCCCACGCTACGTGCCCTGCGGGACCCGCAGCGTCACCGGAACGCGCAGCTTCCCGGCCGTGGTGAACACCGCCGAGCTGTCAAGCGGATGCGACCACTGAAACGTCGAGCCGTTCCAGCACGACAGGTGCGTCACGGTCGTCGACGCGGGAATGTCGAACTCGAGTTCGGACCCGACCACGTCACCATCGGACGCTCCCGCGGTCCACGTCAGGGTCTTGCGGGCGTAGCTGCCGCCGGTGACCTCGGAGTCACCGGTCGTTCCGGGGTCGGCGGTGTGCGCCGAGAACGTCGCACCCAGGGTGGACAGTTCGACGGCGAGAGATTCGCGAACAGCGGTGCTCATTTTCACGGGGTGTCTCCTAGCGGGGTGTGCGTTCGATCTGGCCCTCGTACCAACAGAAGTCGAGGGTGTCGGTGGCCGGCGGTTCGACCGGATAGTGCGGGTACACCTGGTAGGTCAGGCCCTCGTCGATCAGGTCGGCATCCTCGGACTGCACCCAGAACTCGATGTAGTCCGCGGTGACCTCGAGTGCCGGCCACGTCGCGATCACGGGGGCGCCGACCTCCGAGCCGTCGGTGATGACGATCTCGGCGGTCGTGCCGTCGGGGAACGGCGGGTCGTTCGGGTGCCGGTTGTAGCGGTGCACGTAGTCGGCGCCGCGGGTCAGGATCAGCGGCTCGACGATCGGGGTATATCCGCTCACGCCGCCACCTCGTATCCGGCGAGTTGCAGCGCCAGCGTGTGCGACGGATTCGGCGACACGTGTGTGCCCGCCTGCGGACGCACGTCACGACCGAGGACCGCGCCGGTGTCATCGGCGAGGACGACCACGACCTGGCCCTGCTGCCCGTAGGCGGGTGGGCGGGTGTAGATCACGATGTGGTCGGCGCCCGCCATCGGTGGGTCGATGCGGTACAGGCGCGCCGGGCCCGGATGCCCACCGAGGTCCCCGTCGACGAGTGTTGCTGTGCCCATGGGATTCTCCTGTCAGTAGAAGCGGGTGGTCACGAAGATGGCGCCGCCGGCACCGTTGCCGCCGTTGCCCGCGAAGCCGATTTCGTAGTGGCCGCCACCGCCACCCGGGGCGCCGGGCCAACCACCGGGGCCCCCATTGCCTCCGTTGCCTGCCCCGTTCTTTCCGTTTCCGCCTGAACCTGCGGACCCTAGGCCGAGCTGCCCGACGAGGGCCGACACGCCGGGCAGGCCGTGGTCACCGGTCGCCAGAATGTTCGCGATGGGAGCACCGGGTGCGAACGGACCGTCCCCACCGGGTGTGGGCACGCCGTTACCGCCAGCAATGGCGAGGGATGCACCGTTGCCTCCGCGAATGTGGAATGTGAAGTCGTGCAGCGGGTTGACGGCCGCGCCGTACGTTTGATTGATAGACGATCCACCGGTAGCGGCGATCAGGTCACCGAAGCTGGACAGGCCACCGTCTGCACCATGCCCGCCGTCCGTTGTGGCGCCGGCGCCGCCCGGGCCGACCGTGCACAGCACCGACGCTGGTACGTCTGCCGCGTCGAACTCCCACACCGCCCAGCCGCCCGAATAGCCGCCCCGTCCGCCGCGGCCGTATCCGCCGTTTCCACCGTTGTTTCCGCGGCCTCCACCGGACGCCCCGCCGATCGCTACGACCCTGATGAACTTCGCGTCTGTGGGCTTGTACCACCAGTCCGTTGAGCTGTAGGTGGCAAGCTGGGCCTGCATGTTCTCGAGGACGATCTGGTCAATCCTGTTGTCGAGTCGCGGCACGTTCGTCTGCAGGCCACGCTCGGTGCCGTACAGGCGATCGGCGAGATCGTCGAGATTGAATATGCCGCCGGTCGCGCCGTCCATCTGATCCAAGAGATCGTGGATGAACAGATTGATCCGATCGACTACGAGCCCTGGCAGGTGTTGAGCGATCAGCGCCATCGGGTCCGTGTGACCGGACGGGCGTTTGCGTGGGAGCTTCTCCACGTCACACCTCCTCGAGCAGCTCGGCGGGGATCTCGGGGCGCTGCGGCGGGGTCACATGCGGGATGTGCCGCTCCATCAACAGTTCGAGAGCAGTGGCGTACGACAGCAAGTCGCGGATGAGCCAGATCGCTCGACGGAACTTCCGCTGGTCCTCTGCGCGTCCTGCTTTGAGTTCGGCGACCTCGGCTTGGAGCCGCTTGATGACTGCCGCCTGCCGAGTCATCCATGCCGTCAACAGGCTTGTCGCCGCGATGCCCAACGCCTGGATCCGCTCAGGCGAGAACAACGCAAGCAGCCACTCCCCCATCAGCGGTCCCTCGGCGGGCTGACGAGCCGCTGGACGTACGCAAGAACGGCCATGAGGGCCGCGCCGCCGACAGTGCCCGCGATGGCCTTCCATGCGCCGCCGGTGGTGAGGTCGAGAGTGCCGGTGCCGAGCAGTTCGGCGAGCGCGAGCAGCACCGCGACCAGCACGGTAGCGACCGCACCCTGGACGGTGGTGCGCCAGGCCCGATTCCGGGCGTCCACCTTGGCGGGTGCGGGCTCCTGCGCGACCAGCTCCGCCTCGACCGGCCGCGGCAGTTCGGCGAGGTATCCGTCGATCCGGCGGTGCGCTTCGTCGGTGACGATCTTCACGCCCGCATCGATCCGGGCGTCGACCTCGGCGGCGACCTTCTCGACGACCTGCCTGGTGATGATGTCGATGACGTTTCCGTCCGACATGGGTGCCTCCTACGAGGGGTAACGCTCGGACCGGTCAGCGCGCAGGATCCGCGCATGCAACCGGCCCCAACGGGTGAAGGACAGAACGACGGCGGCCACGATGGCGAGCCGTGTCACGAGACACCGAGCCGGCGCCAGGTGGCCGGGCCGACAACACCGTCGACGGCCAGGCCTGCGCGTCGCTGGAATTCCCGCACAACGCTCTCGGTTGCGGGGCCGAAGTCGCCGTCGACGACGAGGCGCGAGTACAGCGGGTACGCGCGATTGAGCAGCGTCTGCAGGTAGCGCACGTGGTCGCCGGTGGAGCCGCGGGAGATCGTCGGTCGCGACACTGTCGGTGCGGGCGCCGGTGCGGGCGCGGCCGGGCCTGGGCTGTAGATCCCGAGGTGCCCGGCGTTCAGTTTGGCAGCGAACGCCGCAACGCGGGGATCGCCCTCACGCCAGCCGATCTGGTAGTGCATCTCATCTGCACGGCCCCAGTCGGCGCCCCAGAACACAGAGCCTTCGAACAGGCGCAGACCTTCGCGGACCTTCGCGATGCGAGCGGCCGGCATCGACCGCAGACCCCACGGGTACTTCGGGGCGTTGATGTCGACCGCGGTGCCGGACAGGTGGTTCGAGTTGCCGACCGCGTTCTCGTTGGACCAGCCCCACACCGGGGACGTCAGCGGTTCGACGTTGCGGTGGTACCAGATGATCCACGCGTTGAGGATCGTCGCGGCGTCACCGGCTCGGATCGGTGCGGTGTTGGTGTACGGCAGCGGGTTCGCCACGACGCACTCGTCGCGGTTGCACATCCGCCACCCGTTCTCGCTGTGGCTGTAGCCGTAGGCTTTTCGGAATGACATGGCGTCCTCCTAGACGCTGTTGGCGATACCGCGGGCGGTACCTGCGAAGTTCTGCAGATGCGCGATCACGCGCTCCCAGCCGTCCTTCAGGGCCTTGTCCTCGCCCAATGTGACGGTCTCGACCATCCGGCCGTCACCGCGGTCGGTGATCTTCACCGCCGAGATCCACTGTTCGATCTCGACGCCGCGATCCCACAGGGTCACGATGTCCCCGACCCGGTACCGGCGGCCGGTGCCGTCGTCGACGCCCATGCAGTAGCCGCGGCCGGCAGCACCGGACGAGAGCTGGATCTTCACTGCGTCGGAGCCGGAGTGCTTCTTGAGCTCGGCCTGCCCGACCGCGAAGCTGTCGAGCGACCACGCGGCGGTGTTGTCGCCGAACACCTCACCGAACCCGTGCTCCCCGAGGTCGTCCTCGAGGTCCGGATCCCAGAACTGCTGGTAGGCGAAGAACACGTTGTCGAAGAGGTCGCCGACGAGGATCGTGCCGAGGTTCAGGCCGGGGAACAGGGCGTTGAGGATGAGCTGAAGTGCGAAGTTGGCGCCCCACTCGATGGCCTGGTTCATGATTTCCGGGGCCTTGCCACCGACCGCGACCTTGTGCGCGTCGGCGTGCTCGACGTCCCGCTCGTAGTACTCGACCTGGGTGGAGTCCAGCCGGAACTGGATCTTGCGCATGTCCCGCTTGACGTGGGTATCGAACACATACCCGGAGCGGGTCATCTTTCCCCAGTCGTCCGGATTAGCCAGCCCCAGAATGTTCCCGGGGTTGGTGAAATTCAGGAAGTTGTCCGACGTGTAGTCGAACACCGACTGGAGCTGAGACAGGCTGGTCGTGTTGAAGACATGCGGCGATGGCCCGTCCAGCGGCGTCCACAGATGACACGACAGACCCATCTCCTGCGTCTCAACGGTCTGCTTGAACAGCTCATCGAGCTGCGTGAACCGGGCCTGCAGGACACACAAGTCATCGAGGGCGTCGGCGACGATGTCGAGCAGGTCGTCGAGTGTGTCGATGTCGTCGAGATCCGGCAGCGTCGGCACGGTGTAGCGCAGTGGAAGTGCCGCGCACACGGGCTTTCGCAGCCGGGTCATGGTCTCGGCGAGGTACGCCTTGAACACGAAGTCCGGCGGCCCCCACTTCACGTTCTGCTTCCCGGTCAGCGACAGCTGGAACTCTGGCGGCGTGATGTTGTTGACCCACGCCAGGCCCCGCAGGATCCACATCAGGTTGCTGATGCAGTAGAGGGTGATGACCTCACGCCCGGGCTTGCCCTTGATGTTCGCGCGCATGATCCGGCCATCCCACGGGATGCCGTTCCGGTACGTGCGCACGTGGATGACGCGGCGCCGGCAGTTCACCAGGTACGCGGCCATCGGATGATCCGGCTTGATCTGGATCACCGCCGAAGTGGGCAGGTACCAGTGCCATTCGAATTCGGCGGTCATGTACCCACCGAGCGGCCTCCACGACAGGGCGTCCGGCTGGCCGATCTCGATGTCGAATCCGGTGACGTCGTCGCGGGTGGGGCGGGGATAGCCGGGCGTGTACGCGGCCGTCACAGGGCCGTCCAGTGCAGCTGGGGCACGGTGAGTTCCACCTTCGTTGCTGAGGTAGTGCCGGTGCCGGTGATGGCGATCGGCACGGTGAGTCGGCCGGCGGGGATCTGCTTGTACCAGCGGCGGCCGACCCACGACCGGTCGGCGCCGGTGCTGTCGTTGATCTGGAACCAGTCCGGGTCTGTCTCGATGTCGAGGTAGTCCCCGGCGGCGATCGTCGGCAGCGGCACGGTCTCCCCCATCCAGCCGATCGTGGGGAGGGTGATCGGGCCGGTGATCCGCAGGTGTGGCCATACCGGCTCGTCGGAGTGGGTGCGCACCGCGGCGGTCGCGAAGTTGGCCGGGGTGAAGGTCTTCACGACCGGGATTCGCCGCCACCACGATTCGTCCGAGCGCAGCATCACTGGGTCGGACAGCACGATCCCGGCGTTGCGGAGCAGCGTGTAGTTCAGCGGCCCGAGCTTCGACGCCAGGCGCACATCCTGGAAACGGCGTCCGGCCTCGTCGGTGATCGTCCAGAACCGGTGGATCTGCTTGCCGCGGCCCAGGGAATGCCGCCACTGCTGCGCGGTCCGTACCCGGGTCGCCGGGTCAGGTACGGCGATCTTCACGTCCAGGCCGATCAGGTTCGGCTCGTCCATGCGCGCCCGCCATGTGACGCCGGCCTGGTCGACGTTCTTCTGGTCGTCGAACGCGAATTCCGCGCCTTCGAGGCCGGTCGGATCGGTGCGCAACGAGAGCGGGCAGGTGGGGGACGTGAAGTCCCACACCTGCCCGTTTTCGCATTCGAGGACGTACCGCCTCGCCATCTACATCCCTGCCTTCATGATCGAGAGGTTGGCGGTCCCGGCGCCGCGGTCCACGTCGACCTGCACGTCCACGGGGTCCGGGTTGGCGGCAGCGGCCCGGATTTCCTCGAGCTTCTCGACGAGCATCTGGAAGCCCTTCTCCAGCGCCGGATGCGAGTTGGCGCCGGTGTCGAACTGTCCGGTGAACCGGCCGTCTGCGTCGAACCCGGATGCGAGCGCGAACGCTCCGCCGATCCCGAGGGCGGCGAGGTTGTACATCGTGGCCCGGCGTTTGTTCGCGGACATTCCGGCCCAGCCGTCCGGGGTGAGTGGCACGTCGAACGATGCGGGGCTGCGGCCGCCATATCCGCCGAAGCCAGTGAGGCCACCGTCGGCCATCGGCACCAGCTCGAACCCGAAGCGGTTGGCGATCTCGCGGGTGATCGCCACCGACCGGGGGCGTTTCGACGGTGCGAGCGGGATGTATCCCTCGCCGCCGGTGCCCTTCTCGGCGAAGTGCACGAGCTCGGCGCCGTCGCCGGCGATGAACGCGTCCTGAGGGGCCCGCAGCCCACCGTTCTCGAACACCTTGAGTCCGGCGGTCAGGATCGGCTTGCGCTCGTCGGCAGGCTTCTCCTCGGCCTTGCTGCTGCCGCCGAGGGTGTCGGGCCAGTTCGTGACGAACACCCGCTGCCCATCGGTGGACATCACCGCACCCGAGTCAGTGACGCCGACAGCGCGCCCCGCCGACGAGTCCTCGCCGGTCATGCCGCGACGCTCGGTCGACGGGTCGTCGCCCATCGTGGCGCCGGGCCAATGCCACACCTGCGGGAAGTCGAGAGCCCCGTCCGCGCCACCGCCGTATTGCACACCGTTGCTGCCGTCGGACTCGATGTTGACGCCGTACAGAGTGCCCGCCATGTGGCCGTCCATCTCCACACCGCCATTGGTGCCGATCGAGAATCCATTCGGGTCGTAGCCGGGAGCCCAGCCCATCGACGCGAAGTCCGAGGCAGTCGTGAACCGAACAGACTGCCCGGTGCCAGCGTTGAACACGTCAGACAGGTGCCCGGAGCAGTCGTCGAGGGTGGCGTACCCGTACGGGCGGCCGGCCTTCGACTTCGCGCGGTCGATCGCCGCCTGAGCGTCGAATCCGGATGGCCCGACGATCCCGCCGTCGGCCATCTTCGGGAACAGTCCCTCGTTCAGCCGCAGGAGCAGATCCGTGATGGGGCTGTCCTCGTGGATGCCGTAGTTCGCGAGGGCGCCGTCGTAGTCGCCCTCGGCGATGGCCTTGCGCGCGCTGAGGATGACGTCGACGAGCGGGTGATCCTCCTGGATGCCGAGGAGCGAGGCGGTGCGACCTGAGTAGTCTCCGCCGAGCAGCGCCCGCCACCCGGTCGGATCGGACTGGGCGTCGAGAGACTTCGGGTCGCCCTTGAAGATCTTCCCGGCCTCGCTGCGCACGGTGCGGATGAGCCCGAATCCGAAGCGTTTGGCGACCTCCTGCAGGATGCGTTCGGAGCGTGGCCGCTTCGACAGAGCGCCAGGGATGTAGGCCTCCCACCCGGTCTCACCCTCCGCGTATCGGACCGGTCCGAATGGGGTGCGGGCGAGGATGCCGTTTCCCTGGCCGTTAGCGATGTGCGCGGTGTCGAGCATGCCATTGGCGCGCGTGCGGACACCGCCGTCGGCGTAATGGACCCGCTGGTATTGCCCAGTCTCCGCCTGGCGCTGAGCGGCTGCGGCCGCCGATGACACGATCGCATCGTTCTGCGCCTGGAGGTTCTGGTAGTGCACACGCACTTGGACGTCAGCGAAGCGCTGCTGGGCAAGCCACTGCCGCATCGTCAGGTCGGCCTCGTCCGTCTCGGCAACTACCTCGACGGTCCCGTCGGGGAGTTCCTTGACCGTGATCCCGAGATGCTTCAGCTCGTCGATCGCGTCCTGGGTCAACGCTTCGGTGAGGATGACTTTCTCGTCGGGCGTTTCCTCGATCTTGCCCTGGAGGACATCGAGCGCTGAGTGCGCTTCGGGCATGCCCGGCTGCCGGATCTGCGTCTGAACGAGGTTCGGCACGAGCCCGTAGCTGTTGATCAGATCGAGGGCCTGCCGATTTGTCAGCCCCATCTGCATCGCTTGCTGAATCAGCTCGCCACGGTTTGCGGCGTACTGCCCGGTCAGCTCCTCGATCGTGGCACCCGCCTCGAGACCAGTACGGGTCTGCGCCTCGAACTGTTCCTTGAGGCCGGCCAACTGCTGATCGAGGCGAGCCTGCGTCGGAATCGACTTGTCGAGAGCCCCATTGAAGTTCTCGATCTTGACGGTCGAGCCGTCTATGGCGATTCCGACTTCGGAAATCGAGTCGTTGACCTTCTGGATCTCGTCGTTGAATGCAGCCGACAGCTTGAGATCGCCAGCGAAATCGTTGAACCGGTCCTGGGCGGCGCCGACCGCGGGGATCAGGCGGTTCTCGATGCCGTCAGCCCCAGCGTTCATGCCGTTCTGGATCGCCACACCGCCATCGCGGGCCTTGTCGGCGAAGCTCTGCAGATCCTTCGCGACATCGCCGAAGTCGGGCATTCCGGGGATGAGGTCACCGAGCGGCCCGAGCAGGCCATCCAGTCCGGCAACGATCACAGAGAACGTGTCGAGCATGGACGCCGCCATGTCGGACCCAGACTTGGCGAATTCTCCGAATCCGCGCATACCGTTCGCTACGAACTGCAGGATCGCTTCAGCTCCGTCGAACGCCTTGTTGCCGATGTCGATGAAGAACTGGATGACGCCGGCCCGGTTGTTGCTGATGGTGTCTGCGAACTTCTGGATGTGGGGCCCGAAGGCTTCAGCCAGAGCTGCTTTCAGTCCATCTGCCGCCATGCTGACAGCCCGGGTTGCGCCCTCTACAGAGGTGGCCGAGTTGCCGTTCATGACGTCGATGGCGCGTCGGGCGGCGCCTTCGTAGTCGTTCATCGACTGGACAGCGGTTGTCAGGTCCATGGCGTACATGGCCTGCCCGAGGTCCTCGGCCTTGGTGCCGAACAGTGCGACGGCGGCCGCGTTCCGTTCGACTGGGTCTTCGATCTCGCGCAGCTTCGTGAGCACCAGTTCGAGACCGTCACGGGCAGACTCGCCGCCCTCCGCGATCTTCGCGGTCATCTCCTCTGCCGATAATCCGAGGAGTTCGTAGCCTTCGGCGCTGGCCTTCGATCCGTCCTGTGCGCGGATCGCGAACTCCTTCAGCGCATCCGCTGCGGTGTCGGTGTCGCGCGCGCCGGCCTTCACGGCCTGGCCCATCAGTCCCATCGCTTCGGCGCCGGTGAGGCCGAGTTGCCGGAACTGGGTGCCGTACTCGTCGATTGTGTCGAGCCAGTCCTCGGACACGTTCAGGCCCATCTGAGAGCCCTTGACGATGAGGTCGAATGCGTCGTTGACGTCGGCGGCGAACCCGGTCTTGACGGCCTGCGCGGCCGAGCGGGACACCCTCGGGATCTCCTCGCCGATGACGCGGGAGACACCGTCGAGGGAGCGGATCATCTGCTCCGCATCGCGTTGCGTCGCGCCCGGATCGAGCAGGCCACTCCCGAGTGCCGCCTTTGCGGTGCCGAGGTTCGCCTCGAGCGACTCGCCGAACGTGTCGGCGTACGCTTCGCCCGCGGCCTGTGCGAATTTCCGGGCCTGCGCTTCCGTCACGCCCGTCTGCGCCTGGAACAGGTCCCGGTTCAGTTCGGCGGACATGCCGTCCTTGATCGCAGCGGCGAGCGCCGCACCCGCAGTGAGGCCGATCGCGGCGACACCAAGGAGGGATGCACCGATCGGGCCGGTCTTCGAGCCGAGATTGCCGACCGCGTCAGCGAACCCGGACAGGAAGTTCCCGCCGGACCGGCTGCCCGCCGGCCCTCCGCCCTGACTCGCCTGTTGGTACAGGTCCTCAAGTTCCTGCTGCGCGGCCTGCAGGTCCTGCTGTAGCCGGTTGCCGAGCTCGATGGTGTCGACCGCGCCTGCCGCCTGACGTGCGGCAGCCTGGATCTCCTCGATCTGCTGCGCGGCACGGCGGGCGTCGTTCAGCAGCTGGGTGTTCATGACGATGTCGTCGACGGACTGGTCGGCGCGCTGTGCGTTGCGCTCCAGGTCCTGAATGCGCTGGGCTGCGTCGCGGGCCTGCTGCTCGAGCCGGCGGTTGATCTCGACGGCCTGGGCGGCTTGGCCGGCGCGCTGCGCTGCCTGGCTGATTTGCTGGAAGCCGTTGGAGATCTGCTGGGTGGCTCGCTGGCTCTGTTGCTGGGCCCGCTCGGTGCCTTGGACGAAGCGGGAGTCGTCGAGGGTGAGGCGGGCTACGAGTTCGCCGACGTCGAGTGCCACGGGCTACTCCTTCTTGCGCAGTTGCTTTCTGGCCTTGAGCAGCTCGGCGTGCTGGCCGAGGATCTTCTCGAGGTCGGCTTGTCGGGGCAGATGCGACATGGCCCAGTGGATTTCGCCCCAGTCCGGGGAGAACCCGAACCACAAGATCGCGGTGCGGCCGGCGTGCAGGATCATCGGCCAGGGCAGGCCGTCGGCGACCATTTCGCCGAACGCAGTCCCGAGGGCGTCGATGGCTTGCTGGGTCTGTTCGACCGGGGGCATCCCGTCCTTTGTCACCATCTCCCGCATGGCCTTCGCTGCCTCGTAGTCCGGCGCCGGGACGGTGTAGCGCTTGCCTCGGATCGGCAGGTGGAGGTCCGGGTCGAAGCCGGTTTCGGTGAGGTCCTTGAGCGCCACTACACGCCTTTCGTCAGCGCCTTGTGCAGGCGGGAGGTTGGATCTGCGGCGAGGGCGGTGATGCGCAGGCGCAGCCATCGCCACGAGTGGGTGTGCAGGACACCGGATTCGAGGTCGATCCCGTTGTCTTGCAGGTCGAGTTCGATGTCGGTCCAGTGATGTAGGCAGTCGACGATTGTGCGTGCGACCTGGCCAGGTTTCGGCCGGTCAGGCTCGTCGTTGTACCACTCGCGCACCCCGGTTACGGGGTCGTACGGGCCGCCGCCAGGATCATCCGGTCCGTAGGTGCCGGGCGCTGAAAGATCGAGCGGAGCTTCTCCCCCATCCCTGCCTGCTTCGGGGATGGGGGTATCGGATTTCCCGGCACACCTGTGCTCTCCCAGTGGGCCTGACCGGCGGCTTCGGAGTGCCCGAACCACAGCATGGCGGTGCGGCCGGCGTGGGCGATGGTGGGCCAGCCGATTCCGTCGTCGACCATCTGCTGGTAGGTGTCGCCGAGGATCGCGAGGATCTCGGCGCGTTCCTGCGCGTCGTCCAGGCGTGGGCGGGTGGCGATGAGCTGGTGCGCGCGTAGCCCCTGCCAGGCAGTGCAGTGGATCGCGTAGTCGCGGCCGGCGATCGGTAGGTGCAGCGCGGGGTCCATGAAGGTGGCGAGGTCCTCCACCGGACTCCTTCCGTTGGGTGAAACACCCGCCGGGAGCAGCGCAGCTCCACTCCCAGCGGGTGGTCATGGGGCGGTCAGGCCGCGGCGACGGCGAATGCTCCGCCGGTCAGGCCGGAGCCGTCACCGGTCAGCACGCCGCCGGGGACGGTGACGGCGAACGGGCCACCCGCCGATCCGGTGACCGTGAAATCGCTGGCGACATAGCCGTCGTCGAGCGCAGCCAGCGCCGACTTGATCGCCGCGGACGTTGCATCGAAGGCGATCGGCGCGGTGGTCTTGGTGTTCCACGTCAGGGTGAAGGTGCCCGCAGTGGCTCCGCCGATCGTGACGGTGAAGTTCTGGTCACCGGACGGAACGAGCGGCTTGACGATGTCGCGGGGCTTGCCGCGGCCCGACAGCGTGAAGCTGAACTCCTGCAGCGCGTTCGGGTCGGACGCCGGCGAGTCGGTCCACTTCACCGTGGTCTCGGCTTCGTAGGCGTCGGGCAGCGCGTCGCGCCGGTAGATGCGGACCGTCACGACGTTGTCGTAGCCAGTCTTGCGGCCCTTCTGGCGCAGGAAGTTCTGGCCCGGGTCGTCGACGAATCCGGACGTGTTCTCGCCCTTGCGCTTGCCGCCACCTTCGATGCGGAACGCGAGGCCGGTGACGATCTGGGACGCGAAGCCCTCCGAGTCGATGTCGGAGTCGTCCTGCTCGGCGCCCTCGAAGATGGGGGCGACCGAGGAGAGGCCGCGGACACGCGTCCAAACATCGGGAGCGGTTTCGGCTTCGAGAATCCAGTCGCGTGCGAGGGTCGACGCGAGGGCCTGGGTGGGTGCAGTCATGGGGTCGTCCTCCTAGGACGGGTTGGCAGTGATGCAGTACGAATCAGGGCGGGTCCAACGCCCGTTCGCGTCGGGGTCGCGTGGTGCACGCACGACGCGGCGGCAGAGCAGGACCCGGACACTCCCCCACATCTGGTGGGAGGTGTCGTGGATCGCCCGGTAGATGGCGTCCATGAGCTGGTCGACGGCGCGAGGATCTCGGCCGGCGCGGCGTCCCCGGATCTGCAGGTAGTAGTCCGGGTTGTCGTCGTCGCGGGATCGGTCGTCGTTGTAGGTGTTGATGACGATGGCGTCGTTCGGGGTGTCTGGCATCGCGCCGAAGAACACCGCGGGGAGCGTGCCGGCGCCGTAGATGCCGTTGGGTTCGTATCGCACGAGCCCGAGGGCGGCGAGGTGCTCCGCGAGCGCGTCTTCTACGGCGGTGGTGTCGGGTGCGCGCGCGGTCGTCATCGGGACCTCCGCCACAGTCGGGACCACCAACTCGGGTGAGCGTCTACCGGTTGCCCGCATCGCAGGCATCGGAAGCTCCAGTAGTCAGGTCCCGGCGCTGGCCGGTGCCACGTGTCGCTCACAGTGCGCTCCTGATGGCCTGGGCGATGACCTGCCCCACCTCCTGCCGCTTCGCGATCACGGCGTTCTCGAGGAACTTCGCCTCACCGTGCTCGTGATGCCAGCCCACTTCCTCGTGCTGGCGGGGCGCGTATTCGAGGTCGTAGTACACGGCCGCCTCGAGATCCCCCGACGCTGTCTTGCAGTCGTTGCGCAGCTCGCCGGTTTCCTTCGGTGTGCGCTCGATCGACTCCTGCTTGACGACTTCGGCGGCATCGTCGAGGCCGCGTTGCGCGGCGGCCCGGATCGGGGCCATATCGAAGTTCAGACTCACGGCACCTCCTCAGGTGAGGTCGACGCTGTAGAAGTTCGGGGTTCGGCTGGCCCCGTCGTGGTGCAGCTGCTCCGCCAACACCTCGGCAGTCCGGCCCCCGAACTCGGGAGGCAGGGTCACCAACGACCCGGGCGGGATCAGCGGCGTGGTGGCGGGCATCGAGACACGGGCCTCGGAGATGACCTCCGAACCGTCCGGTGCCAGCACCTTTTTCCGCTTCGCTGTGACCTTCCCGCGCACCTCCACCGGGGCGGCGTGTGCGGGACCGTACGGGCCGTCGCCGATCTTGCGTGCGACGAGCACAGGCCACGTCCACCACGACGCCAGCGGGTCGGTCACCACGAGTCCACCCACGACGAACCGAGCCCGGCCAGGCGGAGAATCCGCAGCGCCGACGAGGTGAGACCCTCGACGCTGGCCGCCTTCTCCGCGGCGAGCTCTCCAGCGTTCGTGGAGACGGAGGCGCCGTCGATGCTCGAGGCGGTGACAACCTCGTCGAGCCCGGCAGTGCCGGCCGTCGGGTCGATGTTGTGCCGTGCCCAGTAGCCAGCCTGTTGGCAGGTCGCTTCGCGTACCGCGGTGCGCTTGCCCGTTTCGGATGGCAGGCCTGTCGCTGTCGTCGGGTAGACATCGGCGATGATCGCGGACGCGACGAGCGTTGATGCCTCGCGCAGGAGCGCCGCGGCGTTGTCGGGTGCTGGGTTGCCGGTCCAGGTTTCGAGGTCACCGGTGGTGGCGTAGACGGGTGCCATGGAGCCTCCTCGGGGGTTGGTGGTTGGTGCGCAGGTACGCCGCTGCAAGGGCCGAAAGGAACCCGGCGTGGAAGCCCCCAGTCGTCCTTCGCGCGCGGTGAGTGCCGAGAGTTGCCGGGGCACGCGGTTGACGCACCAACCACCAAGCTCAGTCAGACTGCGGTGACGGTGAGGCCGGTTCCGCCAGTCAGGGAAGCACCGCTACCCGAAAGTGCGCCCGGGACCGCGATCGTGTATTCGCCCGCCGATCCGGTGACGGTGATGTCGTCGGCGCCGAAACCGTCGTCGAGGCCAACCAGCGCGGTCTTGATGGTCGCTGCGGTCGCGTTGTAGTTCAGCGCACCGGTGGTGCGGCCGTTAAAAGTGAGTGTGAAGGTGCCACCGGTCGCGCCGCCGACGTCCACGGTGAACGCGTTGGTGCCCAGGACGATCTTCACTGCACGCTTGAGCGAGAACGTCGAATCCGGATCGGTGTAGTCGTCCGGGTCCTCCACGACACTGATGCCGAAGAACGTGTCGAAGATCGACCGGTTCACCAGGTGGCTCGAGTCGTAGTCCCGCAGCCAGCGCAGCGCGATACCGGCGTACGACCCGGATGCACTGTCGACGCCACCGAGCGGGGACGCCGGAACCCGGTACACCGTCTGGAATGCGGACCGATGGAACACGTACGACTCGTATGCACCGATGGAATGCGACACGATGACCGGCATTCCAGCGATGTTTCCGATGGTGGCGCTGCGCAGAGCGTTCGAGTCTCCGGACTGGTCGAACTTCCGGAACTGGTCGGACTTGAGGATCATTGCCTCGATACCGGTACCGACGAGGAACACGCGGCCCTGCTGCGGCACGTGGTAGTCGTTCAGGACCTTGCGCGCGTCGACCGCTCCGGCGTGGAAGTCCAGTCCGCTCGCCCCGTCCGTCGAGATGGAGATGTTCGACCCGGACGGGTATGTCGCACCCTTGATCTTCGCGGAGATCTTGTCCTCGATACGTTCGGCAACAGCTCGGGTCTGCGGGGTAACGACCTGCTCGGTGAAGTCGTAGATGTCGAGAGACAGTTCCTCGTCCGACAGTCCGATCGCGTTGTACGGGTGGGTGTCGAGCTTCACGTCGACCTTGAACTCGTTCAGATCCGAGTTCTCGATCGCCGCGGTGTGGTCACGCCACGCGTAGTCCTTGGCGACCGTACGTCCGTTGATGCGGATGGACACGGTGTCGTTTGCGGGACTGCGGCCCGAGAAGTGCTGCGAGGCGCTGGACTCGACGATCCCAGGCAGGACGACATCGCGTTCGAGCACGACGAGCCCGGCCTGCACGATCTGCGCAGCCTTGAGAATGGTGTTGGTCACGGAATTTCTCCTGGATTAGTAGATGGTGACGCCGGACTTCCGGTTGCCGAGGCTCTCGGCGAACTTCTTCGGGTCGTCGAGCGGGCTTGCTGTGGACTTACTTCCGCCGACGCCGTTGCCGGATCGCCCGGCGGAGTTGGCGCTGGCGTTGGTCGCGGCGAGACGCTTGGCGAGGGCCTCGACCTTGTCGGCGGGGACGCCGGCCAACAGCTCGAGGTCCTTGTCGTCGGTGATGCCGTGCTTCCGCGCCGCTCGTTCGACGGCGAGCTCGGCTTCGAGCTTCTCGGCGCGGCTCTTCTCGGCGTCGCGTTCGGCCTCGGCGCGTTGCTGGTCGTCGAGCTTGGCGAGGCGGTCCTTCTCGGCTGCCGCCTTGTACTTGGCGACTTCTTGTTCCGCGGCCTTGCGCGCTGCCCGTTCGGCGTCGAGGGCCTTCTTGCCGCCTTCGCCGAGCTGCTCGTCGTCACCGCCGCCGGGCTTGCCGGTGTCGTCGGTGTTGGTCTTGCCGGCACCTGCGTCGCCACCGGTGCCGTCGCCCTGGCCGCCATGACCGGTCTGGCCGCCGTCGCCGTTGCTGTGTCCCTCATCGTCGCGGCGGGGGTGCATGCGGTTCGGCCAGCGGCCGGAGGTGGCGAACGGGTCGAGGCCGTATCCGGCGCCGACGATCAGGGTGAGTGTCGTGGTGGTGCGCATGGTGCTCCTTTGTGTGTGCAGCGTCGCGCTGCGGTGTCGCCCCGCACCGTCGCGGTGTCGGGTATCCGCCCAGGGCGGAAGTCTGTGTTGCGGCACATAAGTGCACGTAAGCTGCGGATATGGCTACTCGAACGGAAGTCCGGCGGACCAACGTTCCCTGTGCCCAGTGCGGTGAGCTGTTGTGGCGCGAATACGTGGTGTCCGACAACTACGGTGGGGTCAGATCTGAGAGCCCTGGCCTCTACAAGTGCCGCTCATCGCACAACTGCATGGGGAACGTCGTTCCGCCTGACGCTCCGGAATAACCTCAGCGAGCTTGATTGATCTGCTCGCGTCGCGGCCGACGCGTCAGGCCATGCTCGTCGACGTGCCGGGCGATCGCTTCCCGCTGCGCCCGGAGCCGGGCCGCGGCCTCGCGCTTCGCCTGCGGAGTGACCGCAACAGCCTGCCGGCGGCGGGTGTCACGGATGGCGCGTTCCATGGCCCGCTGCTGTTGCGTCGCCGCATAGCCTTCGGGGTCCGGCTTCGTCGTGAACGTGCGTGACGCACCCGGCACAAACCTGCTGAGGGCATGTCCACAGTTCGGATGCCGGAAGCCCTTCGAGATGGCCTCGCGCATCGTGGCCTTGATCCGCACCTGCACCGGGCGGCCGGTCGTCGCCGACTTCAGCTCGACCGTGCCTGTGCTGCCGTCCAGGCTGAGCACCTGGCCTTCGTACGGCTGGCACTGCGGTGCCGGCTTCGAATGCGATGACACCACCATCAGCGTGTGGCCATGCTCGAGGGCCCGGGCGATGTGGGCTTCGCGCAGCTCCTCGTTCACCACTGTGCGCGACAGCATCTCGACGTACGAGGTCAGTGACCAGTTTCGGCCGCCGCGGTCCCGGAATCCGGTGATGCCTCGCTTGGTGAGGATGTCGAGGGCCTGCTGGGCTGCGTCCAGCCGGGTGCCGGTCGCGCGTGGTGCGCCGAGGATGCCACCGGTGTGCGGGGTGAGCTTCGGGGCCTCGTGGGATCTGACCTGTATCTGTGCGAGCACCTGCCCGTACAGACGGTCCGCGTTTCCGGGGAGCTGCTGTGTGGCGTGGGCGAGGGTGGACCAGGCGGATTGTGTGGCTGCGACAGTGCGGGGAACCGGGACGCGGTCGCGACGCGGTGCGCGCCCGGGCACTGCCGCAGCCGTTCCCACGGCGGCTGCGCTAACCGCTGCGGGTGTTTGTGGGTCGGCGTCCTCGTCGGCTGCCTGCTCGCCGAGGTCGGCTGCGGCCTGCACGGCGTCCTGCAGGAGCTGGGGCATGGCGGCTTGGAGGTGCCGGGCGAGTGCTTCGGCGGCCTGCCGGAACTCGACCTGCCGTGAGGCTTGGACCTGTTGCCAGTTGTCAGTGTCGATGCCGTCGGCGATGGCTTCGGCGAGCAGGCGCAGGAGGGCGAGTTCGGCGTCGGTGTAGAGGGCGATGAGGTGAGCGGGGATGTTGCGTGCATCCTCGGGGTCGAGTGCCACCGCCTACCTCCTCGGGTTACTCGCCAGGCACCAGCCACGGTGTAGCGCCGCCGCGTTGGCGCTCGGTTGTCGTCCACGATCGAGCGCCGCAATCGGAGCACTCCACCAGCTCGTAGTGCTGTTCGTCTGGCCCCCAACCGACGACACCCTGCCCCATGTGCAGACAGTCGCCGAGGTAGGGCTGCGGGTTGGGTATGGGGCCTTCGCCTTTGAACCATCGGATGGTTCCGTGCTCTCGCATGTCCTGGTCGACGTGCGCCTCAGCCATCGGCTACTCCTCCTCGCCGGTCTCCTCGGGTGCTTGCTCGCCTTCGGGCTGTGCGTCGCCGCCCTGGTCGCCACCGAAGCCGGTGTCCGAGCCGAAGAACGCCGGCGTCTCCACCACGTTCGCCTCGTCGATCAGCTGCACCTCGTCGTCGATCTGCTCCTCGGTCCAGTCCTGATGCAGGTAGCGGACCTTGGTGCGCGTCGACGCAGCCGAAGCGACCGACCACGCCTGCACCGTCTGAGCACGGGACAGGTCGGATTCCTGCGCGAACGGCGGCCAATCGACATCGAGCGGCTCGTGCAAATCCACGCCGAGGTGCGGGAACTTCTTCTGGTCGATCCGCAGCGCAACCGTGGTCAAATGCTGGATGGCGACACCGAAGTAGCGGGCCTTCCCCTCGGTCGTGGTGACCGTGGATTCCTTCTTGCCCGCGGCCTCGGTCGCCGTCTGCGCGACCTCATCGGACATGCCGAACGACACCGGCGAATACCCGGTGCGGCGCAGCACCTCACGCAGCAGCATCTCCCCCACCTGGTCGTGCTCGAGCACCCGGATGGCGGGCTGATGGAACTGGAAGATGGACTCAGCGCCGCCCTCTTTACCGATGCCAGTACCGACCTGCGTGAACAGTTCCTGATCCTCGGGCAAGAACATGCCCTGGCCGGCGCCGCGGTGCTGCAGCACCTCGGAGGAGGCGAACATGCGTGCCTGAGCGACGCGCACGTCCCGCATGAGCGAGCTGTAGGTGCGGTCGATCTGGTGATAGAGCGGCACGAGATCGACCGCGCCGACGTCGGAGGCGCCGAGGTTCCGCAGCTGCGGATCCTCCGCCCACTCAGGGTTCGGAAGCTGATTCGGCACGTACTCGACAGCAAGCTCGTCCACGC
Organism: Rhodococcus sp. NPDC003382; assembly: GCF_053589135.1. Taxonomy (NCBI): domain Bacteria; kingdom Bacillati; phylum Actinomycetota; class Actinomycetes; order Mycobacteriales; family Nocardiaceae; genus Rhodococcus; species Rhodococcus sp. NPDC003382. The sequence goes on along the minus strand of NZ_JBSFRH010000001.1, from coordinate 242,714 downwards.
CGAGGTCGACGATCGAGTATCCGTCCCCAGCAAGTTCCACGCGGATGTCCGCGGTCGCTTCGTGCGCGCCAAGCTCCTGCAGCGTGCCGAGGTTGTGTGGGGTGCCCTTGTACAGCTCGTGCACGATCCGGCCGCGCTCGTACCGTTCGAGGTGCCGCCACACGTCCCGAGGGTCATCGGATTCGAGTTCGGTGAAGAACGTGACGGACTTGAGCCGGCCCCTGGACCATTCGGGGATTGCATGATCGGGGTCGACCCATTCGATCCACGTGCCTTGCTGCACCTGGTCGTCCCACACCACCCTGCCGAACACACCAGTGAGCGCAGACGAGGTTTCCCCCGCGGTGTACAGGCTGGAGTGGAATCGGGGGGTGTTGAACAGGTCGTCGACGCGGGCCTGCACCGTGTCGAGTTCGTCGTCGGCGGCGAGGATCACCGGCGGCTTCGAGAACAGTGAGGTGGCCGAGAGTTGCGCGATATCCTTGCCGATCGGGGCGTGGAGGCGTTTCCCGGACTGGCTGGGGTTGTGCTGGGTGCGGCCCCAGAATGCGTCCCACGCGTCTTGTGCGCGGCGTTTGAGGGTGGCGCCGGTGGGTGAGGTGCGGCCGCCGGCTCCGTAGAAGTCGTCGAGCTTGGCGGGGTCGCCTCCCCACCAGACGCGGCATTCGGCGACACGGGCGGTGACCTTGCCCAGTTCGGGCGGCGGCCAGGCCATGTTCGCGCGGATGCTGGTCATGCTGCGGTCTCCTCGGTGTCGAATCGGTGGTCGTCGGGTAGCGGCACGGCGTGGCGCCACTGGAACTGGGAGGTGGCGACCGCGTAGCGCAGTGCGTCGCAGAAGTCGTCGTTTTCCTTGACGGGCGCGTCCTCGCCACGCTCGACAGCCTTCGAATCCCACACGTAGCCGGGGATCTCGTTGAGCAGGTTCGTGCAGCTGCTGTGGATCATGAGCTGCTGCGTGGACAACAGTGACGCGACGACACCGATGCCCAGCTTGTGGCTGTTCGCGGCGTTCGCGACGTTGACGAACCCTTCGCGGTTCATCTGCAGCTTCAGCGCGGCCGCCGATGGGTCCACAAAGTGGAAGTCGGGTGTGCCGTGCTCGTTCTCGAAGCGCCGTAGCAGTCGTGCGCGGTCGGCGGGTGTGCCGGCCGGTGGCGCGAACTCGGCCATGGCGTAGAGGCGGTTGTCTGCGCCGAGGCCGAGGAGGATGCCGGCGGCGGGGTGGTTGACGCCGTCGTCGATGCCGATCGCGAGGAGCTGCTGCATCGTCGGGAGCTGGTCGACGACATGCACGGCCGGGTCGAACATCTCGTAGATGACACCGTCCGCCATCGTCCATTCGCCGTCGATGAAGCGGGCCTTCCATAGCCCCGTGTACTGCGCCTCGAGACCATGGATGTACGGGCGTTCAAGGTTGCGTGCGTTGTCCCGTAACCGGAAGTTGAACACCACGATGCTCAGCTCGGGATCGTGGGCCCGGTCCATGTAGTCGGTCTTGAGCCAGTGCTTCGGTGCATCCGGGTTCGTGGTGCACAGCAGCTGGCAGCGGAAGCCCTTCACGCGCAGGCGGGAGACCAGCATCGCGAAGAATTCCTTGGTGACCAGCGTGGCCTCGTCGAGGTAGGCCAGGGAGATGGTCATGCCTCGGATCGTGGCTTCGGCGCGCACGTCGGAGGATCCGAGGATGTGCACGGTGCGGCCGAGGATCGTCGCTGTGGGGGCGCCACGGTTGTAGTGCACGTGGTCGGCGAGGTCCCCGAAGATCTCCCGGTTCTGCAACTGGGTCATCAGGTTGCGGTACACGGTGTCTCGTGTCCGGCCGATCATCACGATCTCGCCGGTTTGCGGCGCGGTCGGGATGAGCATCATCCACTTGAACAGTGAGGTGATGGTCTTGCCGGCTGAGACTGCGCCATTCCAGATGCAGATCTTTGCGGTGGCTCGACCGATCGACCATGCCTGTTTCGGGGTGAGACGGCCGAGTCGGGCGAGCTTGGTGGTCACTGTCCCTCTTCTTCGGCGTCGAGCTCCTCGTCTGTGGGTGTGGGTGGCTCGTCCGGGTTTTCGTCGGCCATGGCGGTGATCGCGGCGTGCACCTCGGCGAGAACGCTGACAACGCCTTCCGCGTCGGCGCCGGCGTTCATCTCATGGAGCTTGTTCGCCGCGTTCAGCGCGGTGGCCGCGGTCTGCACGATTGCCTTCTGATCGCCGAATGTCGGCCGATCAAGCAGGTGCTCCTCGTATGTGTTGTCCTTACCGCCGAAGCTGAACACCAGCGTGGGTTCCCACATCTGGTCCAGCACCTTGTTCGCCTCTGCGATCAACCGTTGCTCGAGCTCGACGCGGGCAGCCTTGGTGTCGATGACACGGGCTTCCGTGGCCTTCTTCGTCTTCGACCGGTCGAAACTCAGGTCCAGCCGATCCGCCCACCGAGACACCGTGCTCTGCGGCCGGCCCATCTCCTCTGCGATCGCCCGCAGCGACATCCCCTGCTCATGCAGTTCGCGAAGGCGCCGGCTCTCCTCATCGGTCCACGCGGCCATGGGCCACTACGCGCGCGCATGGGAGGCGGGTGGAACGTTCCATCCTGTGGTTCATTCGGCCCTCCTCGGGAAGTTGACGCCCACGCTCGTCCGGCGTGAGATTCCGGGGCGTGGGCGGTCCATCCGAGCACTCGCGAGGGGTGGCGCTTCGAGGATGGACGTCTGGAAACGACGAAGCGCGAGTGACCCTGTCGGTGGGGTCATCTCGCGCCAACGCGCTGAGCGTATCAAACGCGGTCTACCTAGTAGTGTGCACCGCATGAGCGTGATTTCAGATCATCAGACAGAGTCCGGCGTCGCGAAAGGCGATGTAGTGGTCGCCGCTGGGGGTACATACACGCTGGCCGGGATCCTCGCCGGGACTGTCCGTGTTGAAGACGGCGGAACTCTTCTCCTCGGCGGCATTGCCGATGGTATTGAGATTGCACCCGGCGGACGAGTCGTTCTGCGGGGAATCTGCAACCGCGACGTAGTCAACAAGGGTGGCCAATTGGACGTCCACGGCATCATTAATGGCGCCTTGCACGAGGATGATTCAGCCGACACTACAATCCACGAGGGCGCTGTCGTCAGCGGTAAGGAGTACTAACCCGAGCACGACGCCGACGCTGTGGGTGCGCCAGGTGCGCATCCAGCACATCACCGACTCGATAGACCTCGGCGCGTGTCAGTACTACGCAGCGCTGTGCATGAAAGTGCCCGGCGTTGCGGAGGGTTATCACACGCCGGTACGTCAGACCGCGGTATTCATCACCTAGTTCTCTGGCGAGCTTCTCGATGGCTGAGGCATGAAGTTCCCGGTTCCGCGCGCGCTCAAGGGCATCAGGGTCAACTGGACGGATATTCTCGTCGGGCCGGTCGATCGCATCCCAGGCCGACTGGGTGGCCCCGTGGATGTCAGTGAGGGCGCGCGCGGAGTCCTCGGTCAGCGCGAGGGCATCAATGTGGGTGCGAAGCCAGCGGGCGATGCCGGCCGTGGTCGAGTCGCCGTGGTAGTCCATGCCGCGCTGCTCAAGCACGTGTCGCACCCAGACGACCAGGGTGGCGTGAAGGTGGTCAGCGACAGAACGGGCGTGCGCGTTGTATGGGAGCGGTTGTACTCCAGGGGGGCCAGCGACGATGGTGGGGATGGGTGCGCCGCTGATGCGATCCTGCCGCAGCGTGGTGATGTTGAGTTGGCGTGCGAGCCAAGGGACGGTGCGGAGAATGGCGTCGAGCTTGGCGATCTCGGCGCGGGTGAGGTATCCGTTCATGCGTCGGCCCGGTTGAGGATGTCGCGGAGTGCGTCGCGGACTTCGGGAGTTAGGTTCTTGGCGACTGTTTCGGCGACGGCGGGTGGGTAGTCGGTGCCGGAGGGTGCGTTGGCGGTCATTTTGAGTTCCATGACTTCGGCGCGGGCTTTCTCGGCGGCCTTGCTGGCGAAGCGGGCGGCTTCGGCGGTGGCGGCGAGTTCGGCTTCGAGTGCGTCGATGCGGGCGTTGGCCTGGTCGAGGTTGGTGTAGGCGGCGGGCATGCGCTGGGGCCTTTCTCGCGGTGGGTGGGGATGGTTCCGGCCCGCACCGGGAGTAGTCGGTGCGGGCCGGGGTTCAAATGGCGGCGAGGCTGAGTGCTGCGATGGCGATGATGAGCACCCAGGCGGTGAGGGCCGTCGGGAGGCGGGTCACGAGCCGCAGCCGTCCCGGGCGTCGGTCACGGAAGGCGCGTCGGCACCCCTCGTAACCTGTTTGCCTCCTACGCTGTGTTCGCCAACATCATCAGCAGAAGGAGAAGCACTATGAGCAACTTCGATTTTGGTAGCGAAATCCCCGATGATCTGCCCGTCACGAAACGAGTCGCCATCGAGATTCGCACCGCCGCCCAGACCAACACTGGCATCAATGGGTTTCGCTTGCCCGGCATGTTCGCACAGTCCCTGCTGAACGGAATCGCCGAACTGGAAACCCGACTCAACGCCTTGGAAACCCGGGAAAGCGCCGACCAGTAGGCCACCGACTGCGCCGCTCCCATCACGCACGATGACGTATGCGTCATCGTGCGTGAGGACCTCCGGTGTGATGTTGATGTCGCTCATTGGTTTTCCCAGGAGTCGACAGGTGCGTGGTATTCGCCGATGGCAACCGGTTCAGTGGGGTGGCAGGCTCCGGCGATGAGTCCGCCGGCGAACAGTGCGGCGAGGAGCAGGGACGCCCGGATCCGGGTCCTGGGCGCGGTCACTGGTCGCCGTCCAGGGCAGTGGCTGTGGACGGCTGTGGGGGCTTCATGTGGGCCCCCACAGCCGCTCGGTCTCCTACGCTGTGTGCGCCAACATCATCAGCAGAAGGAGAAGTTTCATGGCGACACTTGTCTACAACGGGAAGCGCATCGGATTGGCTCCGCACGTGCTTGCGGAAGTTCATGCACTCGTAACGGTCGCGTTCCCTACCGGAAAGTGCTTCTCGATGGGCCTCGTCGGCACTGATGGCGACGGAGACGTGTTCCGAGACTTCTTGTGGATGCATCCGTCGATCCCGTTGGAGTTCGTCTACGACGAGAGCGAGACGGCCAAGGTGAAGGAGAGTGTCATCGCCCTTCACCTGGAGGCGATCGAGAGTGTCGCTGTGGTGGTGATCGGTGATGCGAAGGGCTGGCTCCCGTTCGCATTCGAGCGGATGCCTGCAGGCGTCGACGCGCAGTAGTCGCGTGAGCTCTTCGCGCACGATGGCGCGGATGTCGTCGTGCGCGAGGGGTGCGGGGGTGTTGCGGCCGATGGTGATGGTCAGCCTCATGCCTGCGCTCCGTTCAGCTCGCGCTGCACAGGCTCGCGCACGGAGTCGAGCTTCTTCCGCAGGAACTCCAGCCCGCTGGGGCGCACCGAGGTGGTCGCGGTCGGCACGGTCTCGCCGGTCTTCCGGTTGGTGTATGTGCCGGGCGTGACCTTGAAGTGGTGGTCGTATCGCCGGTACGGGAGGTTGTTGGTCTGGAGGACGCCGAGGCGGCGCATCTGGGCCATCATGACGTTGCGGCCCCAGCCGAGGATGCGCGCGGTCGCGGCCATCGAGTAGGTGCCGTCGGCGTCCATGAGTTCGTCGTAGAACTCGGCTTTGGGTTCGAGTTGGGCGATGCGCTGGTCCTTGGCGGCGAGCATCTGCTGTGCCTCGATGACGGCGTGCGCGAGGAGCTCGGCGCCGGCGAGTGCGGGCTGGGTGCTGTAGCTGCCCGTGCGGCGGATGGTCGGGAGGACGTCGGTGGTGATCCACCGGCGGAATGCGGCGGCTTCGGGTTTGTCGCTGCGGATGACGACCTCGTACATGCCGGACTCGTTGACGATCGTCGTGGATTGCCTGCGACCGAGCGAGTCGGTGACGTCCGCCTGGCGGACGGCATCCGGATCGAGACGCGCCGCGACGTTGCGCGGGTTCGCGATCTCGAGGACTGCGCAGAGGTCGAGCAGGACGAACCAGGGTTCGCCGTCGATGGTGATGGTCCGGACCGTGGTCGCACCGTATGCGAACGGGACCAGGTCTCCGGTAACGTTTGCGAGTGACATCGAGCGGTCTCCTCGGTGTTCGTGCCCCGCGGAGTTCGCGCTCCGGCGGGGCTTTTTCGCGGTCAGGCTTCGAGCATACGCGAATGTTGTGCGTTGTTCGCAACACAACAACGCTCATCTAGGCGCGTGTTTTCTCGGCCTTCGCTTGCTGATACAGGTCCTTGAGGCTCGGACGCCGCTCCGGGGCCTGAGCGTGTCCGCAGACGGCCGTATCGACGTAACCGTCCTCGTCGCACAGGGAGCACTCCGCGATCGCTCTGGCGCGCTTCTGGGCCGCAGCACGGAGTTGCTCCGAGCGAGCCTCGGCAGCCACACGCTTCCGCTCGTCCTCCCAGGTGCGGCGCCGGCGGCGGGCCTCGCCGCAGGCGAAGCACGGCCGCTCGGTGCCGTCCGGATGGTCGATGCAATTCAGGGAGGGTGGTTCGTCTTCGCGCGCGCTGTCTCCTTCCGTACTTACGTAACCACTCTTTCTTTCTGGAGTAGGAGCAGGAGCAGGAGTAGGGCCGGGGTTGGACGCGGGGTTAACCCCATCCCTTGGGTTTTCGTTAGCCGGGGGGTTGGGCGTGGGGTTAACCGAAGGGTTGGCGTAGGGGTTGGGCCAAGGGTTAGCGGAGGGGTTAGCAATGGGGTTGGAGCTGGGGTTACCGGCCGGGGTGAACGGCTCCAGAGACGCCGGATCCACTGCCTTCTGCTCCAGCATCGACACCACCGCGGCCCGCTCCCACGACGACAACCCCGGATGCGTGGCACGCACCTTCGACACCTCGTGCACGATCACCCCTCGCAACGTCCGAGACGCCAACTCGGCACGCGCGTTCGCCATCGACACGGCCATGTTCGGCACCTTCCACAGGCCGTCGTGCTTGATCCACGACCGCAACAGGAACTCCCCTGTCGTCTCGTCGATGAGCAGGAACAGATCCCGGGACAACTCGGCGGCGGCACGCTCGACCGCAGCCGGCGTCCATCCCTTCGCTTTCGAGGCGATGCGGCCCGGGTGCCAGTCCCCCGCACCGCAGTACGACAGAGTCGGCCAGTTCCACAGCACGAAGTACAGGTGCTGCGCGGGTGGGGTGCAGTCGAGCCAGTCGTCGTCGCCCCAGATCCCGAGGTTCATGCGGGCGTGGTCTTTCCCGGTGGACGCCATCAGGCGGCCCTCCTTTCGAGCTGTTCGAGCGGGATGTGGTGCCCGCTCATCGGGCAGGTACTTCCCGCGGTGTCGTCGTGCCGGGTGACGCGGCCGGTGTACTCGGACGCGTGCACCCTCCGGCGACACACCGGGCACTCGGTCACCACAACGTCATCTCCGGTTCAGCCCCGACGGCTGGCGCGAAGAGCTCTGCGACCGCGGTGTTCTCGTCGGCGGCGTGGATCGACATGCGTGCCTTCCGCGCTGCGATGCGGCGTTCCTCGGGCAGCGCTTCTGCCCAGGCCGTGATTTGCCGCCAGGTGAGGGTCACGGTGTGTTCGGGTGCGGTGATGCCGCGTTCTTCCATGTAGTCGCCGGGCTGGGTGATGGCGATGCCCCATGTGTAGGTTTTGCGCCAGAGGCCGGCGGCGTGCCATTCCGGGTCGGTTGGGGTTCCGCCGCCGCGGGTGTCGCGGATTTGTGGGCACCAGTAGTCGGGTGCGTCGGCGAGTCCGAGGATTTGGCGGGGATGGAGTTCGGCGAGGAGCCGGAGCTGATCGGGTGTCACCGGTCACCGTCCAGCACTGCACGTAGTTCGCGGGCAACCTCTCGCCTGGTGTCCAACTCCCACTGCTCGCTGCTGTCGTAGCCGACGTTCGGCACGTTCGCTAGGTCGTCGACGTACTCGCGCACCCGGGCGAGTGCAGCCTCGGCGCGGTCCCGCTCGAGCTCGGCGCGCACGGCCCGGCCGCGCTGCTCGTCGACAGCCTCGAACAAGACCTCAACCATGTCGCGCCCATCGAACCGGCAAGACTCTCCGAGGGGGAACGTCTCGTCGTGGGTTTCACACTGCGCGAAGTCGAACGGCGGGGTGTGCGTCATGACGCACGGCGCCGGGGCGAAGTGTTCGACGGCGAGTTCGACTGCGAGGTCGATGCACGCCGCTGTGTTGCCTCCGTCGCGCACGGGCGGTACGTGCATTCCGCGGCCGTGAGTGAGCGCTCGGGCGGGCCATGCGGCGCGGATCTTGTCGCGCAGTTCGGCGCGGCCTTCGGGTGTCGTCGGATCACTCACAGCTTGTCTCCAATCTTGCGTTCGAGGGTTGTGGCGATGTCGTCGTATACGCGGGCCTGGTAGACCGCATCGAGTTGCCGTACCTCGTCGGCCATCGCCCGCAGGAGCTGGGCGTAGTCGCGGATGCTGTCGATGACAGCGCGGAGTTCGTCGTTTTCGTGGATGGCGTGGTCGAGGGCGGTTTCGACGGTTTCGACGTGACTCACGACGCCTCCCCGGTGATCCATCGCCAGGTGTCGCCGATGAGCTGCCAGTGATTCGAGCCGGTCCTGATCTTCCGGGAGACGTCCCACTCGTAGCCGCACAGGCACAGGTGCTCCCGGCGGTGGCCGGTGTCTTTCACGCAGAGGCAGGCGTGGCCGGGTGTGTCGTCGTGGCGGGCTGGGCAGTAGTCGCTCACCGTGACTCCTCGGGGGTGTAGAGGACCGTGACGGGCATCGGAATGTCCGCGTTCGTCTCCGTGGTGCCGTTGACGTAGCGGACGGCCAGATCGAGCGGGAAGTCCCGCTTTTCGCCGACGAGCCCGTCCGGGCCGATGATCACCGTGCCGTCACGCATGTCGGCGAGCTCCTGCACGGTGGTGATTACGCGGGCCCTGCGGTAGCCGGCGGCGAGGAGCTCGTCGACGGTGTGAGCGCTGAGGAGGCGTCCCTCCCAGCCGCACGCGCATACAGATCCGACGCCATCAGTCCAGGACCGCATCGAGTGCGCCTTCATCGCAGCGAGAAGTTCGTCTCGGTCACTCATGGTCGCTCCACTCGTAGAGGGTTTGTGAGGCTCGGTCGATGGTCCAGGCGGCGACGGTGAGCCACCCGGCGATGCACAGGCCAGCGACACCGGCGATGCGCACGGCGGACTTCACTTCCCCTCCTGGTAGGTCAGGACGACACGAGCCCCGTCGACGTCGGTAAACCGCACGACATAGCCGTCCAGGCTCTCAGCGACCGTCGCCACAGTCCCCGTCTCGCGGAGACGATCGCAGCGCCGCCGCACTGCATCGGCGACCGCTCCGGACTTCACCACTGTCGATGAAGTTGTGCGCGTGACCGTCAGCCGGTGCGAACCGGAAGCTTCACCAGGCGGATCCGCAGCGGTCTCACTCGCCTGGGTGTGGTGCTTCCATTCGTGCGCCGGGTCCGCGCCCGGATCTCCTCCGGTGTACGCGCTGATGGGTTGGGTCACTGGGGATCTCCGATCGTGAGCCAGAGGGAGCCGGGGCGGCCCTTCTCTGCTGCGTGGATTACGGGCATGAGCTTCTGCATCAGCTCCGGCGTGTCGTCGGCGGTGAGCCCGTAGTCGACGAGACCGTCGCATGCTGCCTTGAGCACCGGCATGAGGTTGTCGGCGTCGCGCCGACGGTTGTCGCGCGGCCGGTAGTGCAGGCACACCGTGACGCGGCCGCGGCCGGTCGGCACCTTCGCCTGCCTGGCGAGCATGTGTGTGACCTCGCGGATCGACGCGGTGATCACGGCCTTCTTTCGCCAGTGCAGGCGGTCGTTCATCGACAGCGGAGGCTTCTCGTACGGCAGCTCGAGCACGATGTCGACGCTCACCAGACGACCCCCGCCGTCTTGCGCACCTCGGCACGCTCGGCAAGCACCAGGCGGCGAGCAGCCAGCAGCGCAGCGGCAGTCTCCTGCAGCTCGTCAGGCGACAGGATTTCCCCCGCCACCCAGACTTCCGGCCCTGCGACCGTCGCGAGCTGGAAGCCACCGGACGAGTCGGACCAGGTGACGCCGTGCTCATCCTCGAACGACGAAGCGGGAAGCTCGACCACCTCGTGCCGCTCGAGGATTGTGCGCGCGAGGTTCGCGGCGGTGTCGGCAACCAGCTCCGGCGCGCCGGGCATCAGCGCCGCGGCGATCAGCCCCTTCAGTTCAGATTGGTTCATTCCTTGCCTCCAAAGGGATGCCGGGGGCGGTGTGGTGCGCACATCTGGTGCGCCGGATCAGGACTCCGTCGGCACACCGCCACCCGGCAAGATCAGGTGTTCAGTCGTTCGGCACCGCGGCGAGCTTCGCGGCAGCCTGTGAACCCAGGTAGGTGATCAGATCGCCGAGCACACCCGGCCGGCCTTCGGCGTCGGTCGTCGGAGAACCGAGCATCCGATGCCCCTTCACCTCCGCGTACAGCGCGAGCAGACCAGCCTTGTTTCCCGTGAGATCCAGAGCGCGCTTGCGGAACTCGGCCGCCGTCGGTACCTGCACACCATCCGACAGCCAAGCGTCGATCTGGTGGGCAAGCTCCTCACCGGGCAGAGGGATGACCACGTTGGTGAGTGTGTGAATGCGGGACTTCGTCACTCGCATCGTGTTCTGCACATCCAACTCACCGATCAGGTCGAACTCGTACTCGATGCCGTCCCGCTGGATCGGCTTCAAACCGACCTTCTGCGGCTCCTTCTTGCCCTTCTCGTTCTCGACGATCACGTACTCCGTCTTCGTGCGGAGCGTGACGATCACGTGCCCAGGGAAGGAGATGATGGCGTCGATCATGCGACGCTCCTCAGGTCGCATGTCCTTCCATCCCGACGTGAACTTGTTGGCACCGGACTTACGGTCGACCTGCTCGAGCATCCCGTCCGCGCCCTCCCAGTAGTGCGAGAGCGAATCGATGATGACGACGCCGTACCCGCCGCCGGCCGCCAAGCCGAGCAGGTCCACCAGCGACCGTGGGCTGTACGAGTCCGGCTGAACGGTGTCGAACGCCCAGCCGTTGAGCCCGACGTACTTCGAGGCGGAACCTCGCTCGGTGTCGATCACCGCGACGCGATCCGACAGTGCGGTCGCGAGCGCAAGGGCGGTGTACGTCTTGCCGGAACCCGACGGACCGCAGAGGGCGATCCTGGCCTTGCTGGCCTCCTTGGTGGCGGGCGCGAAGCTGAGAGCGGTCACTGCGCACCACCTTCGAGTGCGAGCACCTCGCCGAGGTTCAACTCGCCGGCGGCGGCCATGCCACGCACCAGCTCCACGACGTTCTTCGCGGGCGTGAACCGCGGTGTCGGGGCCTTCGCGGGCGGCACCGACACCGAGACGCCCGGCAGGTCGAAGTAGTCCTCCGACCCGGCGGCCTTGTGCGCCTCGAGGACGTACGCCTCAAGCGAGGCGCGCCCCTGGTCGGTGAGCACCACACGCTCCTCGATCACGTCCGGCCCGAACGCCTCCACCAGCCACGGGAACACCTGCGCCTCATCGGTGATCGTCACGACCGGCTTCGGCTGCGTCGGCTTCGGCACCGTCGCGTACCCGAGCTCCTCCCCTGCCAGCGTGTACGCGTAGTTCGTGCCGCGGGTGACCTGCGATGCCAGCGCGGCCTTCTCGCGGTCCTCCGCCTCGGCCAGCAACTTCTTCGCAGCGGCGATCGCGGCAAGGTTGCGGACAGTTTTCTCGACGGCACTCATCGTGCGAAGTCCTTCAGCTCGGCGAGCCGGCCGAGTGCAAACTCGACAGCCTGCTCGTGGGTGGGAAACGAACCTGCCAGCGCCTCACGGTTGATGACGTTGCGGAAGGCGATCTGCACGGCCCACGGACGGCCCGGGGGCAGCGGCTGGGAGATGTGCTTGCCGTGACGGATACGCAGGTAGCAACCGCGGGTGCGGGCCGTCTCGACGATCTGCGCCCGGCTCATGGCAACGGCCATGTCAGTTCCTCTCGGTCGTTGTCGAGCAACAGCTCGAGGTGGTTGTCGGTGTCGGTGTCCTGCCTCGTGGTGCAGCCGGGCTCATGCCCGAACCCGGCTGCACCGCAGGTGCACTCACGACGCATTGCGTGCCTGCAGGTCGCGGTCGTAGCAGGGGCCGCACATGCCCTTGGCGCGGATGGCGACAGTCCCAGGCCACATGCCCGGGTCCTCGCCCTGGTTCCGCATCGGTTTCCCGCATTGCTCGCAGCGGCGCTGGCACTTCACCGGCCCAGCGGCAACCTCTGCGGTGATGACAGGCTCGATGAGGCCGAGCATCTCAAGGAGCCGGCGTGCATCCTCGACGCTGCGGGCGTTGGCGGCGACGGTGCGGCGTGCCGGTTCGATGACGTACTCCGGCATCGTGGTGTCACCGAACTGCGCAGACTCAAGGATGTGGACGCTCTGTCGCTTCGCCATCAGGCCACCGCCTTCGGGCAACCGTCGCAGATGCCGTCTGCCCAACCGCAGCACCGCGTGCCCACGGGCTCGAAGGCTGTGGTTCCGCAGCCGATCTCGTGCTGAGGGAATCCCGGGGCCGTGCCTGCGCAGGTGCAGGTGCGGCGCTCGCGGTTCGTCGACCGGACCGGACTGTCGATGAAGATGGTCACGACGCCACCTCCGCGGCGAAGATCAGAGCACCGACTGCGCCACCGAAGGTGATCGCCCAGGCCCACACGGCGAGACCGATACGCGCCGGGCCAGGAGGAGTGTCGTCGCCCTTGTCCTCGTCGACGATCTCGAGTTCCCCGTCGTGGACAGCGAACACCTGCGTGAAGGTCTCGTGCGCGATCGGAGCGGGCTCGATGCCGGCGGCCTTGAGTTCGGCGTCGGTGAGAGGCCGGGTGAGGATCGACATGTCAGGCCCCCTTCGCCATCTCGACCGGAGCCGACTCGACGAAACGATTGCGGGCGTTCAGCAATGCAGTCGCCAGCTCAGGGCCATCGGCGTTGATCGCATGCCAGGCGCGCCCGTCGGTGTCGATCCAGATGTCGACGTGCTCGCCCGTGAAGCGGCCGTCGACGAGCAAGCGCACCGACCAGCTGCCGTTGCAGGCGAATCGCTGGATGGAGAGAACTCCGAAGTTGGTGCTGCGGGCGCCCACTCGGTAGTGGTCGATCAGCTCGCCGATCTCGACTTCGAGATCGTCTGAGGTAAGGTTGTAAGGCATCCGATTTCCTTCCAGGGTTTCGATGTCAGGCCGTCCCGCCGCATACGGGGCGGCCTTTTCCTTTGCTGGGCGCTTGTCGGTCGAGGTGCTCATCGGAGCGACTTCGTACGGGCGGGTAGCCTGCCGCTGCGCCATGCGATGGCATCAGAGGGCAGGATCATCCAGCGGCACTTGCGCTTTCCGTTTGGTCCGTCCGCCTGATAGGCGGGCAGATCGCCGCGCTGGCAGGCCTTGAGGACGGTGTTGTACGAGGGCGAGGTGTGGGTGCCGGGCCCCTGCCAGCCGAGCATCCGCGCGGTGTCCTCGATCGACAGCGGGATCTCGCGGGTGAGAGTCGACGTCACGTACTGCTCCTTTCGGTTGAGTGGATCGGAAGCTATGCAGCAGTGTTGCGAACAACGGGCAACACTTGGGGCACAAAAAGAGAGCCTGCGGGCGCATCGAGAACCCTTTCGATCGCGCGAGCGGTATGCGGCAAGCAGGTGTTCCTATGCCCGGACATCAGGTGGCCGATGAGGGACCGGGAGCACCCAGCAGGCTTGTCGCCGCGCATGGCCTTCGCCTTCTTGAGCTCCTTGTCCGTTGCCGCCGCAAGGGAACGGACCGTGAATCCGCGGTGCTCGACGTACTGGCTGAACGCCTTCGAGCTGATGAGCTTCACCCAGAACCTCCCGTCTGTGTAGTGCTGCATTTCCCCTGCCTTTCGAAGTGTAGACGGTTTGTTGTGCGTTGTGTGCGACAGTACAACATGTAGACGGGGGTGTCTACAAGTCGGGAGTCTGTCGAGGCACAGAAGCTCCAGGTTGTTGTCCGTTGTGCCAGGTAATTTGTAGACACGTTGTCTACACAAGAAGTTGGGCAACACCGACAGCTACAGGCAGGGTTCGTAGACGTGACGAAGAAACGAGCGGGACTACCGCCCCAATGGGAAGAAGTGTTCGCCGGCCGCAGCATGCGAAAGGTCGCCGAATCCGCGGGGATCTACGCCGACCGCGTGAGCCGATTCGTGAAGGGCGAGGGCGTCGAAGAGGGCACCGCCGAACTGATCGCGGATGCACTCGGCATCACCGTCAAGAAGGCATGGGAGCTCCGCGGCGAACCTGTCCGCGAGCCCTTCAAGCTCCCCCAGAAGGCGCACCGACTGTCACGTAGTCAACGAGAAGCGATCCTCCGCGTCATCGACGGAATGCTTGAAGGGCGTGACGACCAAGACGACACCAGGGGTGGAGACTTGCCCGCCGAGGATCCAGGCCTGCGCCTTGTCGACGATGAGCCCGAGGACGCTGAGGGACCTGAAGACGTCGAGGAGCCCGAGGGCTACGAGCTGGCGGCACGCAAGGGCGAGACGCGGGAACGGAAGCGCCGGCGACTGGAAGGCGAACCGTGGGATCACCCCGACCCGGACGGACCGGAGGATGGCGCTTAATCACCGCCATCTCCCGTGTAGCAACCTGCTACAAGATCAGCGTGTTACGTGGAAGTTACTTCGAACAAGTGTTCTAATCCCTCCATGTCCCGCCGCAAGTGGAATCCATGGAGGCATCTGCACCAACACTTTCCGCACGTTGACGTCCACTTCGTCGACCGCCCCACCCACGGAAATCTCGGCCGTCTCACCCGAGGCGGCATCGAGATCGACAAGACCAGCTCGCAGACAGAACGGCGCTCCACCCTCACACACGAGATAAACCACCTCGAACGCGGACCCGTACCCCCGCACCCGTTCTTCGCGGCCCGCGAGGAACACGTCGTCGAGGAGCTCACCGCCCGCCGGATGATCCGCCTGCCCGAGCTCGTCGACGCGCTCATGTGGTGCCAGGGGCGCGCCGACGACGAGGCCGCCGAGGAGCTGTGGGTCGACCACGACATCCTCCTGACCCGAATACGCACCCTGACCGCCGGCGAACGGAAGTGGGTCGAACGCCAGATCGCTCGCCGGACCAACTGAATGATCACCCCTGGAAGGAAGACCATGCGTAGATACGCGCTCGCCACCACACTCGCTGGGGCGCTCACGCTTACAGCTTGCTCGTCCGATGCCGAGCCCACTGCCACTCCTGCCAGCACCACAGCCACCGCCGTTGCGTCCGAAGCGGCCAATCCCAGCACGACCTCCGAACGTCCATCAACGACAGCCGTCAATACTGACGTCGCCGAATACTGGCTGCGCGAGGAGCGCGAGGGCTACCTCGTAATGATCGTCGCCCAGGACTACACAGATCAGCAGCTGCGCAACGCCTTTCAAGAAGTGCGACGTCTGTACAAGAGTTCTGACGTGGGCGGATGGCACGTCCAGGTCGACTGTGGGGACAGCCAGAAAGCAGAGGGCGGCGCGCGCCAAGCCAACGGCAAATTCGCCCTGGACTCACTGGGAGCAGCCCGCACTGGATTAACCGTCGGCGGATATGAATTCGAACCACTTCCCAATCGCGCTTCGTGCTCGCCGGCGCCGATCGCAGCATCCTCCATCGACATGAGCAATTGCAGCGACTACGCCGGGACCCCGGTTCCGGAACTCGAAGCTGTCACCTCGACCTTCCCGTCGCGAGAACATGTCAAGTTCGTCACCACCCAGACCCTCGAATGGAAAGAGGATCCGAGCATGGTGTCGGCCATCTTCTACATCTGCGCGCCCGAGCTGGACGGCGACGAGTTCAAAGACTTCGCGACGGAACTGGCAACCGCACTCCGGGTCACGCCGTACGCAGAGGCGGTGGGATCGATGTCGGTCTGGAACTTCTACGGCAAAGAGACTCTGGGAAAGATCCGCGTCGACCGGTACCAGGATTACAAGTTCGACGGCACGGGAGATCCTGCTGCTGTTCGGAGCGCTTGGCGAGAGCAGCCCTAACCGATGGCCACCGTCAAGTCGTACAGCACCACGAAAGGCACCCGCTACAAGGTCCGGTACATGAAACCGGACGGCAGCCAAGGCAGCAAGTCCGGATTCACCAACGCCGAGGCCGCCCGAGACTTCGCCTCCCGCATCGAAGTCCGCAAAGCCGACGGCGAGTACGTCGACCCCAGGGACGGACGCACTCTCGTCGCCGAGCTCGCGCCAGCCTGGCTTGCCGCCAAGAAGTCACGCCTCAAGCCATCGGCATATGTCGGCCTCGATTCCGCCTGGCGCACACACGTCGAACCGCGGTGGGGAAACAAGCCGATCGCATCCATCGAGATCAGCGACGTCGAAGAGTGGATCGCCGACCTGGTCACCGAGATCCGCGACCCCAACGACCCCGACGTCGTCATCAAGAAGGCAGCCTCGGCCACCACCACGATCCGCGCCCACGCCGTGCTCGCCGGCATCCTCGACCGCGCAGTGCGGGACCGGAAGCTGGTGACGAACAAGGCCCGGAAGATCGAGAACCTGCCGCGCAAGCGCCCCAAGCGGAAGATCTATCTCACCCACGAACAGGTGGCGAAAATGGCGGGTGCCGCCGGGGACAAGTCGGCGTTGGTGCTGACGCTGGCGTACTGCGGCCTGAGGTGGGGTGAGGCGATCGGACTTCGCGTCTGCGACCTCGACTTGCTGCGGCGCCGGCTGATCGTCTCCCGCAACGCGGTGGAGGTCGGGGCGAATGTGATGGTCGGGACGACGAAGTCGATGAAGGAACGGTCGATCCCAGTACCGAGGTTCCTCGTCGAGGACCTGGCGGCGCTGTGTGAGGGGAAGGACCGCCACGATCTCGTGTTCCCGGGAACCGACGGCGGGTTCATGCGGCGGCCGCGGCAACGGTCGTGGTTCCGGACCGCCGCGAAGGCCGCCGGGGTTCCCGAGCTGACCCCACACGATCTACGTCACACAGCGGCATCGCTCGCGGTGTCGGCCGGTGCTCACGTCAAGGCGGTGCAGCGGATGCTCGGGCACGCGTCCGCGGCCATGACACTCGACGTGTATGCCGACTTGTTCGACGATGATCTCGACCTCGTGGCGGACGCGTTGGACCGTGCGCGACGGGGTGCGATCTCGGCTTGACTGTCCGAAAACTGTCCGCCGCCATTTGAGCGGTTCTGTCTGGAAGTAGAAAAATCGCCCCTCACCTGCGTAAACAGGCAAGGGGCAAAGGTGGGCGCGGAGGGTTTCGAACCCCCGACCGCTGGTGTGTAAAACCAGAGCTCTACCACTGAGCTACACGCCCCGACCTCCGGCGGAGTTCCGCCGGAGTCGACTCAGGACTCTAGCGCGGCGAGCGCCCTGGCCCAAGCTCCCTGGTCACGGGGCTCGCCGGGCTGGTTCTCCTCGGCGAAACGCACGATGCCGGCCTTGTCGATGACGAAGGTGCCGCGGTTCGCGAAGCCGAGCTTCTCGTTGAACACGCCGTATGCCTGCGCGACCTCACCGTGCGGCCAGAAGTCGGACAGCAGCGGGAACGTGTAGCCCTGCTCGGCGGACCAGATCTTGTGGGTGGGCGACGCACCGACCGAGACCGCGAGGATCGCGGTGTTGTCGTTCTCGAAGGTGGGCAGGTCGTCGCGCACCGCGCACAGCTCGCCCTGGCACACACCGGTGAACGCGAGCGGGTAGAACACCAGCAGCACGTTCTTCTTGCCGCGGAAGCTCGACAGCGACACTTCCTGGTTGTTCTGGTCCTTCAGGGTGAAATCGGGCGCCTCGGCGCCCACCTCGATAGCCATCGGGCAGTTCGATCCTTCGCTGTAGTGGAACTACTGGAGAGCGGAACTCAGCGTCGATGTGAGCGGAGCTCAGCGTCGATGTGAGCGGAGCTCAGCGTCGATGTGAGCGGAGCTCAGCGTCGATGTGAGCAGAGCTCAGCGCTTCTGGCGGGCGGCCTTCGGCTGCACCAGCCGGCTGCCGGTCCAGTCGCCGAGGTTGGTGGCCGACGTCTGGGTGAGACCTGCGGTGGTCGCCGACTCGGCGATCTCGCTGGGCTCGACGTGGTCGGGGCGGCCGGTCTTCGGCGTCAGCACCCAGACGACCCCGTCGTCCGACAGCGGGCCGATCACGTCCATCAGGGTGTCGACGAGATCACCGTCGCTTTCCCGCCACCACAACAGGACCACGTCGACGACCTCGTCGGAGTCCTCGTCGAGCAGTTCGGAACCGGTGATGTCCTCGATGGCGACGCGGATCTCGTCGTCCACGTCCTCGTCCCAGCCGAGTTCCTGAACCACGTGGTCGTGGGTGATACCGAGCTTCTGAACGTAGTTCTTGGCGTCCGCCGCGGCGACCACGGTGGTTCCCTCCTTCTGGGTTGCCGGCGCCCGGTTGCCCGGAACGCCGGTGTGACGACGATTGCATCGATTGGTCAAAGCGAACATCGTTCGACCGCTCAGCGCAAGCCGAATCGCAACGAAAGACCTGAGTTTCTTTCCCCACGCTACTCCGCACGGACACCGCCCGTCCGGTTCGGGTGATTCGCCCTTCTCGTCCGCCCTGGGAGGAATAGGCCTACCGGCCGCTGCCCCGCGCGCTCGAATGGGGGAAGATGAGGGGTGCATCATGTTCAGATGTCGATGAGTCGGCTCCCACAAGAGCCGATCAACGGAGTGGGCGCCACACCTGCGCGCCCCACCACGATGAGGAGCAGACGTTGACAGACCTGATCCACGGACCTCAATCCCTAGACGGCGCCGACACACCGGGTGCCAAGGGATCGGGGCCCTCGCCGAGTTCGACAGGGCCGGCCACCGAGAGCCGCGTTCGCGTCATTCGCGAGGGTGTGGCCTCCTACCTCCCGGATATCGATCCGGCCGAGACCGCCGAGTGGCTCGAATCGTTCGACGGCATGCTCGACGCCGCCGGCCCCAGCCGCGCCCGCTACCTGATGCTGCGCATGCTCGAGCGCGCCGGTGAGCGCCACGTATCGATCCCCGCGCTGACCTCCACCGACTACGTCAACACCATTCCCACCGAGAGCGAACCGTGGTTCCCCGGTGACGAAGAAGTCGAGCGCCGTTTCCGCGCATACATCCGCTGGAACGCCGCGATCATGGTCACCCGCGCGCAGCGGCCGGGCATCGGCGTCGGCGGTCACATCTCCACCTACGCGTCCTCCGCCGCGCTCTACGAGGTCGGTTTCAACCACTTCTTCCGCGGCAAGGACCATCCGGGCGGCGGCGACCAGGTGTTCATCCAGGGCCACGCCTCCCCCGGCATCTACGCCCGCGCCTTCCTCGAGGGCCGCATCTCCACGGAGCGGATGGACGGATTCCGCCAGGAACACAGCCACGCGTCGCTGGGCGGCGGCCTGCCGTCGTACCCGCACCCGCGGCTGTTCCCGGAGTTCTGGGAGTTCCCGACGGTGTCGATGGGCCTCGGCCCGATGAACGCGATCTACCAGGCGCGGTTCAACCACTACCTGCACGACCGCGGTATCAAGGACACCTCCGACCAGCACGTGTGGGCGTTCCTCGGCGACGGCGAGATGGACGAGCCGGAATCGCGCGGCCTCGCGCACGTCGCCGCGACCGAGGGCCTGGACAACCTGACCTTCGTCGTCAACTGCAACCTGCAGCGCCTGGACGGCCCGGTGCGCGGCAACGGCAAGATCATCCAGGAGCTGGAGTCGTTCTTCCGCGGCGCCGGCTGGAACGTCATCAAGGTCGTGTGGGGTCGCGAGTGGGACGCACTGCTCCACGCCGACAAGGACGGCGCGCTGGTCAACCTGATGAACGTCACCCCGGACGGCGACTACCAGACGTACAAGGCCAACGACGGCGCCTTCGTCCGTGAGCACTTCTTCGGCCGCGACCCGCGCACGAAGGAGCTGGTCAAGGACCTGACGGACCAGGAGATCTGGAACCTCAAGCGCGGCGGCCACGACTACCGCAAGATCTACGCCGCCTACAAGATGGCGATGGAGCACAAGGGTCAGCCGACGGTGATCCTCGCGCACACCATCAAGGGCTACACCCTCGGCAAGCACTTCGAGGGCCGCAACGCCACGCACCAGATGAAGAAGCTGACGCTCGAGGACCTCAAGTACTTCCGGGACCTGCAGCGCATCCCGATCTCGGACGCCGAACTCGAGGCGAACCCGAAGATGCCGCCGTACTACCACCCCGGCTTCGAGTCCCCCGAGATCCAGTACATGCTGGACCGGCGCCGTCAGCTGGGCGGGTTCCTGCCCGAGCGCCGCACCACCGCGGCACCGCTGAAGCTACCCGAGGCCAAGACCTACGACGTGGTGCGCAAGGGCTCGGGCAAGCAGCAGGTCGCCACCACCATGGCGCTCGTGCGCGTGCTCAAGGAACTGTTGCGCGACAAGGAGATCGGTCCGCGCATCGTGCCGATCATCCCCGACGAGGCCCGCACGTTCGGTATGGACTCGTGGTTCCCGTCGCTGAAGATCTACAACCGCAACGGCCAGCTGTACACGTCGGTGGATGCCGAACTCATGCTCGCCTACAAGGAGAGCGCGGTCGGCCAGATCCTGCACGAGGGCATCAACGAGGCCGGCTCGACCGCCTCGTTCACCGCGGTGGGCACGTCGTACGCCACCCACGGCGAACCGATGATCCCGGTGTACATCTTCTACTCGATGTTCGGGTTCCAGCGCACCGGCGACGGCCTCTGGGCCGCGGCCGACCAGATGGCCCGCGGCTTCGTGCTCGGCGCGACCGCCGGCCGGACGACGCTGACCGGTGAGGGTCTGCAGCACGCCGACGGCCACTCGCTGCTGCTCGCGTCCACCAACCCGGCGGCGGTCACCTACGATCCGGCGTTCTCCTACGAGATCGCCCACATCGTGCGCGACGGTCTGCGCCGCATGTACGGCGGAACCCCCGGCGTCGACGGGTTCGGCGGCGAGGACGTCTTCTACTACATCACCCTCTACAACGAGCCGTACGTACAGCCGGCCGAGCCCGCGAACCTCGACGTCGACGGGCTGCTCAAGGGCATGTACCTGTACCGGACCGGTGCGGCGTCCGGCCCGAAGGCGCAGATCCTCGCGTCGGGTGTGATCATGCCGGAGGCGCTGCGCGCCCAGGAGATGCTCGCCGAGGAGTGGGGCGTGTCCGCGGACGTGTGGTCGGTGACGTCGTGGGGCGAGCTGCGTCGCGACGGCATCGAGTGCGACCGCAAGGCGCTGCTCGATCCGGGCGCGGAGGCTCCGGTCCCCTACGTCGCGCGGGTGCTGTCCGACGCGGCCGGCCCGTTCGTCGCGGTGTCCGACTGGATGCGCGCGGTTCCGGACCAGATCCGGCAGTGGGTGCCCGGTGACTACACGGTGCTCGGCGCCGACGGCTTCGGATTCTCCGACACCCGTCCCGCCGCGCGCCGCGTGTTCAACATCGACGCCGAATCGACCGTCGTCGCGGTGCTCGCCGCGCTCGGCCGCGAGGGTGCCGTCGATCGGGCCCGGGCCGTCGAGGCCGCCGCGAAGTACAGGATCGACGACGTCACGGCCGCGCCGGAGCAGACGTCGGATCCGGGCGTGGCCTGATCCGGCCCGTCCTGCAACGGGCGATCGGCCGCGGGCGTAGTTTCGTCGCATGGTCGAGGATTCCGCGTCACCGCGGTTGACACGTGCACCGGGCGCTCCCACGGGGCGCCCGGTGCCGCCCGCGCGTCCGGAACGCGCCCCGTTGCCCGACGCGCTGCTGCGGCGCGTCAAGCAGTTCTCCGGCCGGCTCTCCACCGAGGCCGTGCACGTGATGCAGGAACAGCTGCCGTTCTTCGCCGACCTCGACGCCTCGCAGCGGGCGACGGTGCAGCTGGTCATCCAGTCGTCGGTCGTCGATTTCA
Organism: Rhodococcus sp. NPDC003382; assembly: GCF_053589135.1. NCBI lineage: Bacteria > Bacillati > Actinomycetota > Actinomycetes > Mycobacteriales > Nocardiaceae > Rhodococcus > Rhodococcus sp. NPDC003382. Next base: position 220,876 of record NZ_JBSFRH010000001.1, on the reverse strand, counting down.
TCGAGTGGGTGCGCGACCCGGAGAGCGACATCCGGTTCAGCACCGACGCCTACCAGGTGATCCCGCAGGACCTGGCGCGGCGGCTGACGTTGCGGCAGACCGTCGACATGGTGCGGGCCGCGATGGAGTTCTTCGAGCAGTGGCTGCCGGCGCTCGCCCGCAACGAGCAGCAGCTCGTGGCCCTGACCGAGGCGATCCTGCGGTACGGCCGCGAGCTGGGGTTCGCGGCCGCGTCGGTGTACGCGAGCGCCGCCGAATCGCGCGGCGCGTGGGACACCCGGCTCGAGGCGCTGGTCGTCGACGCCGTGGTGCGCGGCGACACCGGTGCGGACATGCAGTCGCGCGCGGCGACCCTGAACTGGGACGCGACCGCCCCCGCGACGGTGATCGTGGGAACTCCCCCGCCGGACGAGAACGTGTCGGTGGTGACGACGGTGCACACCATCGCGCAGCAGCACGGTCGCGCGGCCCTGGCGGTCGTGCAGGGTGAGCGGCTCGTGATGGTGGTCAGCGGGATCCTGCACGGCACGCCGGAGGCGGCGGCGTTCCGTGACGAATTGATGCGCGCGTTCTCGGACGACGCGGTCGTCATCGGTCCGACCACCCCGACGCTGGGATCGGCGCACGTCTCGGCGGTCGAGGCGATGGCCGCGATGGAGGCGGTGGCGGGATGGCCCGGCGCTCCACGCCCGGTGCACGCGGCGGAGTTGCTGCCCGAGCGTGCCCTGCTGGGCGACGCGGCGGCGATCGAGGCGCTCGAGGACTACATCGTCGGGCCCCTGGCTGCGGCCGGTCCGGCGCTGTCGAACACGCTCGACGCATATCTCGACAGTGGGGGTGCTGTCGAGACCTGCGCACGAAAGCTGTTTGTTCATCCAAATACTGTCCGGTATCGGTTGAAGCGAATCACAGAAGTGACCGGCCGGGACCCCACGAATCCCCGTGATGCATACGTTCTCCGAATCGCCGCAACAGTGGGTCGTTTGGCTCGAAGCCATAACAAACTCCGAACTCAGTCACCACCGGTCACACGATTCACATTTCGCGATTCGGGCACGTAACACACACAGCCGGTCGATCGATAGTCAGGGTCGACATGGGCTTTTGTGGAAACCCTACAAATCCCTGCTCGAGACTTCATTCCAGCCGACATCTCGAGGAGGCCTTCGCAGGGTGTTCCCTGATCTTCGTGATTTCGCTGCTCGCCCCCGGTCAGGGCTCCCAGACACCCGGCATGCTCGCCCCTTGGTTGGAGCAGCCCGGCGCCCGCGATCGCATCCAGGTCTGGTCGAAGGCGGCCGGGCTCGACCTCGAACGTCTCGGCACCACCGCCACCGCCGAGGAGATCACCGACACGGCGGTCACCCAGCCCCTCGTCGTCGCCACGGCGCTGCTCGCCTTCGAGGAACTCGACGCCCGCGGCCTCATCCCGGCCGACGTGGTCGTCGCAGGGCACTCGGTCGGTGAACTCGCTGCGGCCGCGATCGCCGGCGTCATCACCGCCGACGAAGCCGTCTCGCTCGCCGCGATCCGCGGCGCCGAAATGGCCCAGGCCTGCGCCGTCGAGCCGACCGGCATGTCCGCGGTCCTCGGTGGCGCGGAGGACGAGGTCCTCGCCCGGCTCGCCGAGCTGGACCTGGCCCCGGCCAACGTGAACGCCGCCGGACAGATCGTCGCCGCCGGCCGCATCTCGGCGCTCGAGGAACTGGCCGCGAACCCGCCCGAGAAGGCACGGATCCGGCAGCTGCCGGTCGCCGGCGCCTTCCACACCCGATTCATGGCGCCCGCCCAGGAGGCGGTCGCCGACGCCGCGGCGAAGATCGCTCCCAGCGAACCGACCCGCACCCTGCTGTCCAACTTCGACGGCACACCCGTTGCGTCCGGAGCGGACGCACTCTCCAAGCTGGCCGCACAGGTGACCCGGCCTGTGCGGTGGGACCTGTGCACCGCGCATCTGCGCACCGCCCAGGTCTCGGCCGTCGTGGAACTCCCCCCGGCGGGCACCCTGGTGGGTATTGCCAAGCGCGAGATGCGCGGCACCCCCACCCTGGCGCTCAAGTCCGCGGACGATTTCACGGCACTGGCCGAATTGCCCGGACTCGGTTAGTTTGCTGCGCGCGCATCGCGCAGCAACACGGGTACGCCCGATCCGGGCACCCGGGCCCGGCCGGAAACATCCGGCCGGAAGTTCAGACCCCATCACTGAAACACACGAAGGGAGCCACGACGTGGCCACCAGCCAGGAAGAAATCATCGCCGGTCTCGCGGAGATCATCGAAGAGGTCACCGGTATTGAGCCCTCCGAGGTGACCATCGAGAAGTCCTTCGTCGACGATCTCGACATCGACTCCCTCTCCATGGTCGAGATCGCCGTCCAGACCGAGGACAAGTACGGCGTCAAGGTTCCGGACGAGGACCTCGCGAACCTCCGCACCGTGGGTGACATCGTCGCCTACATCCAGAAGCTCGAGGCCGAGGGCGTTCAGATCTCGAACGACAACGAGTGAGCCCGACCGTGACTTCCGCCTCTCCTACGTTGCGCAACGTCGTCGTCACCAGCCTTGCGGCCACGACGTCGATCGCCGGTGATGTGGATGCCACGTGGAAGGGACTCCTCGCCGGGGAAAGCGGCATCGGCACACTCACCGGCGGATTCGTCGAAGAGTTCGACCTCCCGGTCCGCATCGGCGGAACCCTGAAGGTCAGCCCCGACGAAGGACTCTCCCGCGTCGAGATCCGCCGCATGAGCTACGTCGAGCGGCTCGCGCTGACCCTCGCGCGCACGGTGTGGACGAACGCCGGCAGCCCGGAGGTCGACCACGAGCGGCTCGGTGTCGTCATCGGTACCGGTCTCGGCGGTGGGGAAACCCTCATCGACGCCGTCGACAAGCTGCGCGCAGGCGGATACCGCAAGGTGTCGCCGTTCGCGGTGCAGATGGTCATGCCGAACGGCCCGTCGGCCACCGTCGGTCTCGAACTCGGCGCCCGCGCCGGGGTCATCACGCCGGTCTCGGCGTGCTCGTCGGGCTCCGAAGCGATCGCCCACGCGTACCGGATGATCGCGCTCGGTGACGCCGACATCATCGTCACGGGTGGTGTCGAGGGTCAGCTCGATGCGGTTGCCACCGCCAGCTTCGCCATGATGCGCGCGCTGAGCACCCGCAACGACGACCCGAAGGGTGCGTCCCGCCCCTTCGACAAGGACCGCGACGGTTTCGTCTTCGGCGAGGCGGGCGCAATGCTCGTCCTCGAATCGGAGGAACACGCCAAGGCCCGCGGCGCGACGATCCACGCCCGCGTCCTCGGCGCAGGAATCACCTCGGACGGGTACCACATCGTGGCCCCCGATCCCGAGGGAACGGGTGCTGCCCGTGCCATGACCCGGGCGATCCAGACCGCCGGACTCACCAAGTCCGACATCGCCCATGTCAACGCACACGCAACGGCCACCCCGATCGGTGACATCGCCGAAGCGAAGGCCATCGGTGCGGCCGTGGGCAAGCACGCCGCGATCTACGCACCGAAATCCGCGCTCGGACATTCGATCGGCGCGGTCGGTGCCCTCGAGGCGGTACTGACGGTCCTGAGCCTGCGGGACGGAGTCATTCCGCCCACGCTCAACCTCGAGAATCAGGATCCAGAAATCGATCTCGACGTGGTCAAGGGCGAACCGCGCTACGGCAACTTCGATTTCGCGCTGAACAACTCGTTCGGATTCGGTGGGCACAACGTGGCGCTCGCGTTCGGCCGGGCCTGACCCGTCCGACGCCCGCTCGATGTTCGTGGTGGAAGTCCCATCCCCTTCGGCACCTCCACCACGAACACCCCACCACCCCGCCTTCCCGAGGAGCACCGATGACCATCCTGGATCCTGCCGACACTCGGACCACCGCGGTGGACCCTCGAGACCCGCTCGCGCGGCTCGAGAATCTGTTCGACGCCGGCACCACCGAAACGCTGCATCCGCGTGACAAGTCGGGCGTCCTCGCCGCGATCGGCTACATCGACGGCATCCGCACCGTCGCCTACTGCTCCGACGCCACCGTCATGGGTGGCGCCATGGGTGTCGAGGGCTGCAAGCACATCGTCGCCGCGATCGACACCGCCATCGAACGCGACCTGCCCGTCGTCGGCCTCTGGCACTCCGGGGGCGCTCGCCTCGCCGAGGGTGTCGAGGCCCTGCACGCCGTCGGCCTCGTGTTCGAGGCCATGGTCCGCGCGTCCGGCCGGGTCCCCCAGATCTCCGTCGTCCTCGGTTTCGCCGCCGGGGGCGCCGCCTACGGCCCCGCCCTCACCGACATCGTCATCATGGCGCCGGAGGCACGCGTCTTCGTGACCGGACCCGACGTGGTGCGCAGCGTCACCGGTGAACAGGTCGACATGGAATCGCTCGGTGGTCCGGACACGCACACCAAGAAGTCCGGTGTCGCGCACATCGCCGCCGAGGACGAAGAGGACGCGCTCCACCGCGCGCGGCGCCTGGTGTCGATGCTCGCCGATCAGGCTGAGTTCGACATCGAGCTCGCCGCTCGGGGCGACACCGACCTGCGGGCGCTGCTCCCCGAATCCCCGCGGCGCGCCTACGACGTGCGGCCGATCGTCCACGAACTCCTCGACAACGTCGAGGGTGAATCGAGTTTCGAAGAGCTGCAAGTCAACTGGGCACGCAGCATCGTCACCGGATTCGGCCGCCTCGGCGGTCGTACGGTCGGGGTCATCGCCAACAACCCGCTACGGCTCGGCGGATGTCTCAACTCGGAGAGCGCCGAGAAGGCCGCGCGGTTCGTGCGCATGTGCAATGCGTTCGGTGTGCCCCTCGTCGTCGTCGTCGATGTCCCCGGCTACCTGCCGGGTGTCGGCCAGGAATGGGAGGGCGTCGTGCGCCGCGGCGCGAAGCTGCTGCACGCCTTCGCCGAAGCACGCGTGCCCCGGGTGACGCTGGTGACCCGGAAGATCTACGGCGGCGCGTACATCGCGATGAACTCGCGTGCGCTCGGCGCGACCGCCGTGTTCGCGTGGCCCGAGGCCGAGGTCGCCGTGATGGGCGCCAAGGCCGCCGTCGGCATCCTCCACAAGCGCGCTCTCGCTGCCGCGCCGGACGAGGAGCGCGAAGCGCTGCACGACCGTCTCGCCGCCGAACACGAGGCGATCGCCGGTGGTGTCGGGCGGGCCATGTCCATCGGCGTCGTCGACGAACTGATCGATCCCGCCACCACCCGCAGCACCCTCACCGCGGCGCTCGCCGCCGCGGCTCCGGCGCGCGGGGAACACAAGAACATTCCCCTGTAGGACGCAGACACGACCGAAGCCCTTCCGGATCCGCGATCCGGAAGGGCTTCGGCGTATTCGTCTCGGGGAGGTTCGATCCTCGGAACCGTAGCGGGTCAGCCCACGTTGCGGCGCAGCCAGGTGACCTCGGCGCCGTCGCCGCCGCTGCGGTACGGCTCGAGCACTTCGTCCCACGCGGTCCCGAGGGCCCGATGCAGTTCGGCGGCCAGGTTGCCCGACGCCAGGAGGGCACGCAGACGGCCCTCACCGACTACCACATCCCCGTTGGCCGAGGTGTTGCCGCGCCACAATCCGAGGCCTGGAGCGTAGCTGTAGCGCTCGCCGTCGACACCTTCGCTGGGATCCTCGGTGACTTCGAAACGCAGCATCTGCCACACCCGCAGGGCGTCGACGATCCTCGCGGCGGTGCCCACCGGGCCGGTCCAGTTGACGGTGGTGCGCAGCAGGCCCGGATCCGCGGGCTGGCCGATCCACGTCGGATCGGGCCGGCTGTCGAGGGTGGCAGCCAGCGCCCACTCGATATGTGGACACACAGCAGCGGGCGAGGAGTGGATGTAGACCACTCCTGTTGTCGCATCCGCGAACTGGTTCGACGCGCGCATACACACCTCCGTGTTCGACGAGAACGTCTTCCCCAACGCCCGTCGTCCACGGCGGTCGCACCCGGCGACACTCGAAACAGTTTGCCCCTGTGACCGATGTTTCGCTAGCGAACCGGAGAGGTTTCTGTGATCTCACCCAAAACAGCGTCGGAAAACGCGGGCCACAGGGGTTTCGCCCAGTCTCCGAAGGCGCGGTTCGTCAGTACGACGGACGCGATGCCCGGTTCGGGATCGACCCAGAGGAACGTGCCGGACTGCCCGAAATGTCCGAAAGTGCGAGGCGAGTTGGCCGATCCGGTCCAATGCGGGCTCTTGTGCCCCCTGATCTCGAATCCGAGGCCCCAATCGTTGGGCTTGTGCATGCCGTAACCGGGCACGAGACCGTCGAGCCCGGGGAATTGGACGGAGGTCGCGGCCGCGAACGTCTCCTCCGAGATCAGTGTGGGGGCGAGCAGTTCGGCGGCGAACAGGGACAGGTCGGCGACCGACGAGTGACCGCCGTGCCCCGCGGGCCCGGGCAGCGTGGATTCGCGCATGCCCAGCGGTTCGAACACGGCCTCGGTCAGGTAGTCCGGAAACGCGATTCCGGTCTCGTCGGCGATCAGATCGGCGAGCACCTCGAATCCGGCGCTCGAGTAGATGCGCTTGCGGCCGGGTTCGGCCTGGACCTTCTGCTCCCCGAATGCGAGACCGGAGGCGTGGGCCAGCAGATGACGGACCGTGGATCCGGGAGGGCCCGCCGGCTGGTCGAGTTCGATCGCCCCTTCCTCGACGGCGACGAGCACCGCGTACGCAACGAGCGGCTTGGTGACCGACGCCAGCGGATACACCTCGGCGGTCTCACCGACGGTGCCGACCACGCCGCCGCGGGTCAGAACTGCGGCGGCGGCGTGGTCGACCGGCCATTGGGAAACGAGCTCCAGAGTGCGCACCGGTCCAGACTAGAAGACCGGCGCGAGTCCGGTTGTCACCAGTCTGCTTCGGTGTAGCGGATGACGCCGCGGATGTTCTTTCCGTCGAGCATGTCCTGGTAGCCCTCGTTGATCTCCTCGAGGCTGTAGGTGCGGGTGACCATGTCCGCGAGGTTGAGCTGCCCGGACTTGTAGAGATCCAGCAGGTTCGGGATGTCGACGCGAACGTTGCAGCCGCCGAAGATGTTGCCCTTGAGCTCCTTCTGCAGCATCGCGAACAGGAACGAGTTCAGCTTGACGTCCATGTCGGACATGAAGCCCATCGCGGTGACGACGCACCGACCACCCTTGGCCGTGATGGTCAGCGCGGGGTCGACCAGCTCGCCCTTCATCTCACCGACGGTGATGATCGTCTTCTGGCACATCTTGCCCCAGGTGATCTCCATGATCGGGACGATGGCTTCTTCGATGGAGGCGTAGGCGTGCGTGGCACCGAACTTCAGGGCCCGCTCCCGCTTCCACGGCACCGGATCGATGGCGAAGACGTGGCGGGCACCCGACGCGACCGCACCCTGCAGCGCGCTCATGCCGACACCACCGATGCCGATGACCGCGATCGAGTCGCCGGGCTCGACGTCGGCGATGTGGGTGGCCGAACCCCAACCGGTGGGCACGCCGCAACCGACCAGCGCGGCCAGCTCGAACGGGATGTCCTTGTCGATCTTGACGACCTGGGTCTGGTTGACGGTCATGTAGGGCGAGAACGTACCGAGCAGGCACATGGGGATGACGTTCTCCCCGCGGGCCTGGATGCGGTAGGTGCCGTCGGAGATCGCCTGGCCGCTGAGCAGGCCGGCGCCGAGGTCGCACAGGTTGGAGTGCCCGGTCGCACACGACGGGCACCGCCCACACGACGGAATGAACGAGAGCACGACGTGGTCGCCGACCTCGAGTCCGACGACGCCCTCACCCACCTTGGTGATGACACCGGAACCCTCGTGTCCACCCATCGCAGGGTAGCTGGGCATCGGCGTGGCACCGGTGACGATGTGATGGTCGGAGTGGCACATGCCAGCCGCTTCCATGCGGATCTGCACTTCGCCCGCAACGGGATCGCCGAGCTCGATCTCCTCGACCGACCACGGCTCGTTGATCCCCCAGAGCAGCGCACCCTTGGTCTTCATCTGACATCACCCTCCATCACATTCGAACTTCCGCACGTGACGATAACCACATTCGGCTGGAATTGGAACAGGTTCTCACTGAACGGTCGCGAGGTGTCGAAGGCCATCACCACCGGGTCGAGTCGCATCGGATAGCGTGGATCCACTCGCGATGCCTCGCGCAGCCCAGGCGGTGGAGGAACCCGTGACAGAATTTCCGGAGATCACCTTCCACGGTGCCGCCCGGACCGTGACCGGTTCGTGCATGGAAGTCACCTTCGACAGCCGACGGATCCTCGTCGACTGCGGTCTGTTCCAGGGCTCCCGGAGCCTCGAGAGACTCAACCTCGCGGAGTTCCCGTTCGATCCGGATTCGGTCGACGCCGTCATCCTCACGCACGCCCACATCGACCACTGCGGGCTCCTACCGAAACTGGTGGCCAAAGGTTTCGCAGGCCCGATCCATTGCACGGCCGCAACCGCCGACCTGCTCGAGTTCATGCTCGCCGACGCCGGCCGCATCCAGGAATTCGAGGCCGAACGCCGGAACCGGCGACGAGACCGCGCCGGCCACAAGCCGTTCGCACCGATATACACCGAGGCCGACGCGCTCGAAGCCTGGCGCCACACCCGGCCGGTGCCGCTCGACCAGTGGTTCGAACCGGTTCCCGGATTCCGCGCCCGCCTGTGGAACGCAGGCCACATCCTGGGTTCGGCGTCCGTCGAGCTCGAGGTGGGCGGTGTGCGGATGCTCTTCTCGGGGGATCTCGGGCCCGAACACAAAGCGTTCCAGGCCGATCCGGAGGGACCGTCACATCTGGACTACGTGGTGTGCGAGTCGACGTACGGAGGTCGGACACGACCGCGGTGCACCATCGCGGAACGCCGGGCGGTACTCGAGGACGAGATCAATCGTGCCCTCGGCCGCGGTGGCAATCTGGTGATTCCCTCGTTCGCTCTCGAACGGACCCAGGAACTGCTCCTCGACATCGCCCACCTCGTCGACGAGAACCGCATCGCCCAGGTACCGGTGTTCGTCGATTCACCGCTGGCGATTCGTGCCACCGACGTCTTCGCCCGGTACGCCGGGGAACTCGAGGATCTCGACGGCCGAAACATCTTCCGCCACCCCGCTTTCGAGTACACGCAGGATGCCGAGGAGTCGATGCGCATCGACACCTTCTCGAGTGCGATCATCATCGCCGCGTCCGGCATGTGCGAGGCGGGACGGATCCGCCACCATCTCCGCAACAATCTCTGTCGCCACGACTCGACGGTGCTGTTCGTCGGCTACCAGGCGCAGGGCTCGCTCGGCCGCATCATCCTGGACGGCGCCGAGCGCGTGCGCATCTCCGGGTCCGACGTCGACGTGCGGGCACAGATCCGGCGTATCGACACCTACTCCGCGCACGCCGACCACGACGAGTTGATCGAGTGGCTGCGTGACCGCACACCCGTCTCCGGAGCGGTGTTCCTCGACCACGGCGAACCCGATGGGCTCGCAGCTCTCGCCGGCGCCGCACAGGAACTCGATCCGACACTCACCGTGGTCGCCCCGGACCTCGGAGCGCGGTACCGCCTGCACGCCGGCGGACCGGCCGAACCGCTCGGCACCGCCGAGCCGCGCGCGGACATGACCGGCCGGGACTGGCAGAACGAATACGCCGCCTTCGCCGTGGATCTGCGCGAGAAGTTGTTGCGGATCGAGGACCGTCGCGCGAGGGAACAAGCGATCGCCGACATGAACGCCGTGCTCGAGAGCTACTACACCTCCGGAGCGCGGCCGAAGCGCGTGGCCGAGTCGCGACTCCGTGACGATCAGCCGCGACACAAGCGGCGCAAGCGGGCCCCGCGGCGGCGCCGCATGCGCTACTGATTCCTCGAGTCTCCTCCTCTCGAGTCCCGCGACCGACCGGCCGTCATCCCCGGCCGTCATCCCCGGCCGACGACTCCTCCGACTGGCGCGACCGTGTGAATACAGCGCTCTCGTTGTAGAGAACGTCATTTCCGTCTAACGTGAGCAGCATGCCGGAATGCGACGACAAGCGGTCGCGACGGCACCGGACAACGGAGGACGTGCTCATGACAACGAAGGCGCTCGCGCCCGACGTTTCGACCTGGCCTGCGGAGGATCCGCAGCTCATCGGCAGCCGTTGCGACGACTGCTCCGCGACGACGTGGCCGCGGCAGCCGCGTTGCCCGCGCTGCAGCGGCGCGAACATCTCGGATCTGCTGCTCCCCCGGCGCGGCACGCTGGTGGCCTGGACGACGCAGGGATTCGTCCCGAAGCAGCCCTACGCGGGCAACGAAACCGCGGCCACCTTCAAGCCGTTCGTCTTCGGACTGATCCAGCTCGGCGATGTCGTGCGCGTCGAGGCGCGAGTGACCGAGACCGACCCGGCCAAGCTGCAGCCCGGCATGGAGCTCGAGCTCACGTTCGTTCCGTTCTACACCGACGAGGACGGAACCGAGATCGTCACGTGGGCGTTCGCGCCGATCTGATCCGTACACACCTGATCGAGGAGTCCCTGAAACTATGAACGACGTTGCCATCATCGGTGTGGGCCTTCACCCGTTCGGCAGATTCGGCACCAAGTCGGCCATCGAGATGGCGGCCGACGCAATCCAACTCGCACTCGAGGATTCGGGTGTCGCGTGGAAGGACATCCAGTTCGGCATCGGCGGCAGCTACGAGGTCGACAACACCGACTCGGTGACGCGGCTGGTGGGCCTGACCGGCATCCCCTTCACCAACGTATTCAACGCCTGCGCCACGTCGGCCAGCGCGATCGAGCAGACCGCCGACGGTATCCGCTCCGGCAAGTACGACATCGGCATCGCCGTCGGCACCGACAAGCATCCGCGCGGCGCGTTCACCGCCGATCCCGCGATGCTCGGCCTGCCCGCCTGGTATGCCGAGAACGGCCAGTTCGTCACCACCAAGTTCTTCGGCATGAAGGCCAACCGGTACTGCATCGACCACAACATCTCGCACGAGACGCTGGCCCGGGTCGCGGCGAAGAACTACCGCAACGGTGGCCTCAATCCGAAGGCCTTCCGCCGCACCGAGTTCAGCCTCGAGGAGATTCTCGAGTCGCCGATGCTGAACTACCCGCTGACCGCCAAGATGTTCTGCGCTCCCGACGAGGGTGCAGCTGCGGTCATCATGTGCCGCGGCGACCTGGTCTCGAAGTACACCTCGAACAAGCCGGTGTTCCTGCGCTCCACCGCCATTCGCACCCGCACGTACGGTGCCTACGAAGTGCACGCGACCTGGGCCGCTCTCGAGGAGGACGTCTCCCCGACCGTGTACGCGGCGAAGGCTGCGTACGAGGCCGCCGGCATCGGCCCCGAGGACGTCGACGTCGCGCAGCTCCAGGACACCGATGCCGGCGCCGAGGTCATCCACATGGCCGAGACGGGACTGTGCGCGGACGGTGACCAGGAGAAGCTGCTCGCCGAGGGTGCCACCGAGATCGGCGGGTCGATGCCCGTGAACACCGACGGAGGTCTCATCGCCAACGGCGAACCGATCGGTGCGTCCGGTATCCGCCAGGTCCACGAGCTCGTGCTGCAGTTGCGAGGACAGGCCGGCGACCGTCAGGTGCCGAACAACCCGCGGGTCGGCCTCGCGCAGGTCTACGGCGCGCCGGGAACGGCGGCGGCGTCGATCCTGTCCCTCTGAGCCACACGCCGGCCACGGTTCCCGGGTTCCCGTCTCGTTCGAGATGGAGAACCCGGGGCCTGGGCGGCGTCGCCTGTTCTACGGCCGGTCGGCATCCAGAACGATCCGGGCTACTACCGCACGGTGGTCCGCACCCGGAATGTCCACGGCCGTCACCTCTGTCGCCCGTCCCCCCGCGACGAGAATGTGGTCGATGCCGACCACGGGTGGGAGCCGCTTGTCGGTCGGGTAGGTGACCAGATTCCCGGCACCCACCTGTTCGCCGGCATCACCGAAACGTCCGGACAGCAGCGCGCGGAACTGCGCATGGTCGAAGGTGGCGTTGAAGTCGGCGCCCACGATCGCCGGCAGCGTCCCGGGGGTTCGCTCGAGAATGTCCTTCAGCCGGGACAGTTCGTCGGCCCACACGCGGGTACCGAAGACCGGCGGCACGGGATGGAAGGCGTACACCGCGACCGGTCCGACACCGGGAACTTCGGCGGTCGCCGAGAGCTGGCTCATCACGAACCCGTCGTATTCGACGGTGCCTGACAGCGGGTAGGCACTCCAGATCCCGGTTCCGTTCGCACCGACGGCGGGCGAGACGTACCGGTGCGGCAGCAGCTCGTCGAGACCTTCCCGGCTCAACGCGTCGACGGCCTCCGGCGACAACTCGTCGACCGTGAGGATCCCGACGTTCCGCTCGCGGACCTCACCCACCACGGCGGCAGCGTCGGCTCCCCCGAAGAGAATGTTCGTCTGCATCACCTGCACGTCGACGCCGTCGACCGCGGCCGCGCTCCCGACGTGCAGTGGCGCCTGGGTCACGACCGCACCGGCCACCACGAGCCCCGCGACCGCCCCGCCGATCCGGCGCCGGAGTGCCACGAAGGCGACCGCCCCGACGACCGCGCCGGCCATCAGGTACGGCGCCCCCGATGCGGCGAGCACGAGCACACGCGCCGACGACGGACTGAGATGCAGGGCCACCCCGATCGCTCCGATCGCCGTCGCGATCCACGCGAGAACCCCGATCGCCGGCCGCACCCACTTCGTCGTCACGCCGACCAGACAACCACGGCGGCACGATCACGGCGACGTGAGACCAGGCGACACTCAGGACTTTGCGCGCGCCGCCGCGACCCGCGGCGCGAGCCGCATGATGTCGACGACGAAGGTGCTCACCGAGTCGCTCACCTCCCGCCCCAGCGGAGTGAGTTCGTACTCCACGTGGGACGGGATGGTGCTCAGCACCCGCCGTTCCGTCAGCCCGTCGCGTACGAAGTCCCGCAGCGTGCCCGACAACCGGCGATCGCTGATTCCGCGGACGGCACGTTTGATCTCGCTGTATCGGCACGGTCCGCTGCGCAATGCGGTCAAGACCAGGATCGACCACGCTCCCCCGATGGTGTCCAGCGCCGACCGAACCGACGACTCGCCGCACAGCACGTCGTCGACGGTCAGGCTGCGGGCCCCACCCGGACGACTCGCGACGGCCGCTGCCGCCGCTGCGGCGACGGCAGCGTATTCGGCGTCCGATCGCGGGACCTTGCCGCTCGTTGTGGCCACGACTCCACTATAACCGCAGTACAATCCACTTTCGGAATGAAAGTACCTTCGGTTCGGTTGTAGTGGGCACAAGCTCGGCACCACATGGACGGAGTGTTCTCATGACCACGCAGCGCTCTCACGGCTCCCACACCGGCAGCGTCTTCCGCCTCGGCCGCCCCTGGCAGGCGCTCGATCCCTTCCTGTTCGCGATGCACCACGTCGACCGCTACCCTGCCGGAACCGCGAACCTCGGCCCGGCGTCGGTGGACGGCCACGATCTCGGCAGCGACTTCGACAACCCAGCGGGTTGGAGCATGTATCACGGACGGACGGTGCCCGGTTTTCCCGCGCATCCGCACCGTGGCTTCGAGACGATCACCATCGTCGAACGCGGCTACGTCGACCACGCCGACTCTACCGGCGCGACCGCGCGCTACGGGCAGGGTGACGTGCAGTGGCTGACCGCGGGCAACGGCGTCTCGCATTCGGAGATGTTCCCGTTGCTCGAACAGAACGCCGACAATCCGTTCGAACTGTTCCAGATCTGGCTGAATCTGCCCGCCACCGGCAAGGCCGCGTCACCCGAGTTCACGATGCAGTGGAACGAGGACATCCCCGTCGTGGCGGTCCGCGGCCCGGACGGCGGCACGGCCACGATCAAGGTGATCGCGGGACGCTACGGCGATGCCGAACCCGTTGCCCCGCCGGTCAATTCGTGGGCATCTGATCCGCGGTCGGACATCGCGGTGTGGCTGATCGACCTGGAACCGCACGCGCGGGTGGAACTTCCGGCGCCCGCGACCGCCGACACCCGCCGGGTGCTCTACGTCTACGGCGACGCCTCACGTGCGGTCGTCGAAGGCTTCGACGTGACCGCGGGTGACGGCTTCGCCCAGTCCGTCCTCCGGGCGACCGTGGTGGAGACCGGCGACGAACCCGCGAAGATCCTCCTGCTGCAGGGGGTTCCGATCGGCGAACCCGTCGCCCAGCACGGTCCGTTCGTGATGAACACGACCGCCGAACTCCAGCAGGCGTACGACGACTATCGCCGCACCGAGTTCGGTGGATGGCCGTGGGATCGCGTGGACGTCGTACACGATCGCGAAACCGGGCGGTTCGCACGGCATTCCGACGGCACGGTGAACACCCCTGCCGGCAACCCGCCGAGCCGTCATCCGAACTGCTCGTAGCAACTCATGTACACACCGTTCGGGTCGTAGTAGACCCGTCCCCCGCAGGAGAATCCGTAGTCGTTGTATGCGAGCGCTTCGGGCGCGTTCGAGAACTTGGTCTGATCGGCAAGAGAGTCACATGATCTCATCGCGCCCGTGTAGCAATTCTGCGCGAGAGACTGCCACTCGGCGTTACCGCCGGTCGGTGGCAGAGTCGGTGTGGGAATCGCCTGCGCGACGGTGGCTCCGAGGAGGCCGAAAGCGCCGAAGGCGGCGCATGCGACCACAGCAATTCGCATCGAAAGGCGAGCTGTCGGGGTGGGGACGATTGGGGACATGGCCGAGCGCTCCCTCGAGGAGTCACGGAATGCACCGTCGTCGGTCGAAAGTCACGCGAATGCTGCTGGGACACGGCCGCGATCGACCGCCGGAACCGGACTGCCCCCTGCTGCGCAGTTCAACCGACGTAGACGTGTATTCCGGAAAAATGGCCACCGATCCGGGGCATCGAGATCGGCACGCTGGTGTGAACGGATGCGCGACACCCGAATACGAATTCCGTTCACACCAGTTGATGTATTACCCATTACACCCAGCGGCGGCAAGGACAATCTTAGGACGGCCGAAATGCGCATCACAAGATGTTGCAGGGCAGATGCAGGAAGTCGTTCACCGAGTCGCAGGCCTTACGGGAGCGTCGATCAGGAGCCCGGGCAGTGGACGGTGTAGTCCCAGGCGGTATCGGCGGGACCGGTTACACGCACCACCACCGACGTCGCAGCGCCGGCGGGGATAGTGACGAGCACGGAGCCGGTCCCCTCGTTGAGGTTGTCGCCGATGAAGCCGGTGCTGTGGACCCGTGCACCCTCGTAGAACACCTCGATCAGGTCCGGGATGTTCAAGGTCTCGTGCTCGAGAACGAATGCGGTCGGACCGGTTCGGCCGATCTGGTGGATCGTCTCGGTGACTCCCGCACCGCCCGACCGGGTCGACTCGTTGCACTGCTGCGTCTGCGGCACGATGCCACCCCCACCCGGGCTACTGCCCAGGATGCTGCTGCCGAAGTCGATGACACTGCTGCCGAAGTTCACGACACTGCTGCCGAAGTCGATGATGCCGTCGCCGAGCTCGCTGCTGCCGGCGCTTCCCGTGAGCGGCGCCGCGGACGCGACCGCCGGTCCCGCGACGACCACGGCAACCGCAGTTCCGGCAACAGCAATCACGCTGCGCGCCCTGAAGTTCGGTCGGATCGATTTCCCTGACACGTGGCCTCCGTACATTCGCAGGTGAGATTTCGGCCCGATGTTTCCAGCGTCGCCACACGCTGCATATCGCCCGTTCGACGGACACCCCACAGTCGAGGACCGCATCTTCTGGATCGATCAGTATTGACAATGGGAGTTGTCAGTCGGAAGGTGGTGTCGTGACGATCCCGGCATACGCACCGACCCGCTACATGCGCGACCGTGAGCGCACCGCGCGCGTCACCGCGCCCCTGCGCCCGTTCGCGTGGCCGAATCCCGATGCCGACCCCGAGGAGGCCGACCGACTCCGACGGGCATTGCTCGAGCGGGACGAACCGAGCGCGGCACTGGTCCGCGCAATGCGGGAGGACCGCACCGTCACGATGGCCCAGTTCCGGCAGGCGCTCCACCACGGCATCGACTCCGTGCCCGACGCCCCGCAGCCCCTGCGCGACTACTTCGCACTCCTCGAGGACACACCGGACTGGGTCGACCGCGACAAGATCGCCCTCGGCGCCCGGACCCTGCGCCGTGTCGGCACCGACGCCGCAGACGTCCTCGCCTACGGTTCCCTGCTGGGCGGGTACAACAATTCCGGACCGCTGCCGATCCTCACCGGCTCGGGCAAGCTCACCGGCGACCGGACCCTTCGGCGCATCGCCGAGACCGGTGCGTGGTGGTACGGCTGCACCGAGGAGGGCGGGCTCGAGCGCTTCGGCGACGGGTTCATCCTGTCCGTCCACGTCCGGCTCATGCACGCCTTCGTGAACTACCACCACGAACACGAAACGGATTGGGACACGGCCGAACGCGGTCTCCCCATCAATCAGTTCGACCAGGCCGGCACCCTGGGCCTGTTCTCCATCACGTTCCTGCTCCACACGCGGGTACTCGGTGTGCGCTACACCCGCCGGGAGACCGAGGCCGTCCTGCACCTGTGGTGTTACGTCGGCTGGCTGATGGGCGTCGACGAGCACTGGCTGCAGTTCGACCTGCGCAAGGGACTGCGCATGATGTATCACATCGGCTCGGCGTCACCGGCCGCGGACGAGCACAGCCTCCTGCTCGCGAAGTCGCTGGTCGATCTGCCTCTCACCTCCGGTGAAAGCGGGTTCGGCCCGCTGCGCCGACGCTACGAGTACGAGCGTGGGCTCTCCCTCGCGACCACCCTGCTCGGCCCCGCCGCGGTCCGGGCGCTGAATGTTCCGGTGCGTCCGCCGTGGTACCCGGCTGCCCGAATCGCGGTGAATGTGGCCAAGCACCAGGTGATCGGTCGCGTACCGGCCGGGAAGCGCTGGTTGCAGCGCCTGGGCGAGCGTCGACTCGCCGAGAATCGGCAGCGGATCCTCGGCGGCGAGATCACGACCGTCGCGCCGATCCCCGCATGATTCTTGCGCCACCGGTGATTTCGTGCCATCCTCGACAACCATGACAACAGGAAAGGCGGCCTCCGCCCCCATCGCATGATCGCCGACGTCCGAGAACTGCGCGATCAGTGGCTCGCGCACGGACTGAGCACTCGACCCGCCGATCGTTCTGTCGCGGAAAACGCGGTTGCGGAACTCTATCGGCGTTCCGGTTTCGATCCACCCGAATTCGTGTGGGTGCCGTCACCCGCAGCTGCATCGACATTCATTGCGCATCAATCGATCCCGGGACCGATCTCGGCGCTCGACGACACCCATCCGTCCGTGCGCATCGCGTCGCTGTTGTCGGCCACGCGCAGTCGGATGGACGAGCGGATCCGGCGGCGCTATCCGTCGTCGCGGTTCGGGACGTCTCCGAATCCGGAGCAGCTCATCCGGAGGATGGTCTGGAACTCGTTGCGTACCACCCTTTTCGACGCGGTGGCCACCTCGATCCGGCGAACACTTCCCCGACCTGTCGGCACCGTGAGCTGGTACGGGCAGCAGGAAGCGCACCGGGTCGGATACTACGACACGATCCGGCGATGCGGTCTCGTCGGTTTCGGAGCACTCGACAGAGAGCTTCTCGACGCACAGGCCGCACTGGTCGGCGCCACCGGGTGGTGGTGGGCGTTCGAGCGGGTGTGCGTGATGACCGAACGCCCCTGCGAACTGCACACCGAGCCGTCACCCGGCGGCGCCGAGGGCGAACGACGCCTCCACCACCCGAACCGGGCAGCACTCGAATATCCCGATGGAACACGGTCTTTCGTCCATCACGGCACCATCGTCCCGGACTGGGTGGTGCTCGATCCGACCGCCGAGCGCATCGGACGCGAACGCAACGTCGAGATCCGGCGGTGCGCGATCGAGCGCATCGGGTGGGACACCTACATCGAGAAGGCAGCGCTCACCGTCGTCGACCGCACCGAGGATCCCGGTAATCCCGGCTGCCTGCTCGAGTTGCACGACAGTCCCGGCGGCTGGGGCTCTCCGGGGCGGATCCTGCTCGCCGTCAACGGATCTCTCGAACGCGACGGCACCCGTCGCCGCTACGGACTACCCGTCCCCACGTGGGCTCCGTCCGCCCTCGACGCCGCCGGATGGACCTATGGCATCAGCGGCTCCGACTATTCCCGGCTCGTGCGCCGGACCTGAACTCCCCGAGGTGATTCCCATGAATGCTTTTCGAACCCTGTCCGATATCACCGCCTGGAGCGGCATCGATGTGTTCGACTACCTCGATCGCGAGGTGTCCGTGCCGGTCGTCGACGGACCGCAGGCCCAGGGCGATCTCATCGTCGTCCCGCACACGATGCTCGCCGGCGTGGTGACACGCCAACCGTGGACCCGTACCGTTCCGGTTCCCGCGTCCGGGATCGAGTTGCTGCGCAGCGCCGCCGGAGGCAATCCGCATTCGCTCGTCGCGGACGAGGGCGCGTGCACGTGGACCGCGCCGGTTGCCGACCCGCGGGGTCTCGCGCTCGGGATCGTCGAGGTGACCGGTGTCGCGTACCTCATCCACCCCGAGCACGGCGCCACGGGCATCGCACCGGGCCGCTACGTCGTCGGCCGGCAACGTGAGCGCGGTACCGGCCTATACGGTGCGGCGCGGCTCGTCGCGGACTGACGCGGTCGACGCAACCCGGAGAGTTGCCCCGTTACGCGAATACCCCGCCGCCCGCGAAGGCACGCTCGGCGAACCGTTCCGCGATGAGCCGGTGTGTTTCGGCGTCGGGGTGCAGCCGGTCCGGCAGCGGCAGCACCGCATGGTCGGCTTCCCCGTAGAGATCGGTCCCGTCCATGTAGTAGAGGTTCGGGTCGTCCTCTGCACGCTGCGCGACGATGCGCGCCAGATCCTCGCGGATCGTCGTGAGCGTCAGCTTCCCGGCTGCACGCTCGGCCGGATCCCCTGTCGCGACGAACGCGAGCGTCCCGGCGGCGAGGGCCGCGGTGTCGAATGCTCCGGGCCCGGGAGTGTCCTCGTGGATCGGGCAGTGGATCGGCGAGACGACGAGCAGCGGTGCGGTCGGGTGCCCGTCCCGGATGGTGTCGAGGAAGCCGTGCACGGCCGGACCGAACGCGCGGCGGCGCATCACGTCGGAGTTGACGACGTTGATGCCGATCTTGACGCTGATCAGGTCCGCCGGGGTGTCACGCATCGTGCGCGCGGTGAACGGGTCGAGCAGGGCGCTGCCGGCGAGCCCGACGTTGATCAGTTCCACTCCCCCGCGCGCGGCGGCGAGCGCAGGCCAGATTCCGGAGGGAGTTGCGGCGTTGGACCCGTGGCTGATCGAGCTGCCGTGATGCAGCCACACCGGGCGACCCGCGTCCTCCACCGGCTCGACGGGTGCGTCGGTGCGCAGCGCGACCAGTTCGGTGTTTTCGTTGTGCGGCAACCAGATCTCGACCGTCTTCGGCGCGGCGGGCAGGTCGGCGAAACGCACGGTACCGACGTTCCCCGGGCGGTGTTCGACGCTGCCGGTCGCCAGGTCGACGAGGATGACGTTTCCGCCTTCCGCACCGGCCTGTCCGGCGAGTCGTCCGTCGACGATCAGGTCGTAGACGCCGGTCGGACGTGGCGGCGCTCCGATGTACGTCCGCCTTGTGGGAAGTGTGTCCAGCTCGACGACGGTCGCGCGGGTACGGAAGACCAGCCGCACACCGGACGGCTGGGATTCGGCCATGAGCAGCTGCGGGTCGTCGCACTGACGGCGGGCCCAGGCGGGCAGCCGATGTGGGAGGAGGCCGTGTTCGGTGCGCTCGAGTTCGGCGGTCCCGCGAACGATGTTCTGCGTGATCTCGGTCGCGGTCAGGTCGGTCGAGCGAGTCATGTATTCACCTCGGGATGGAAGGTCGGATGTCGTGGGTTGCGGTGGGTCACGTCACGCCTGGAGATACGCGACTATCCCGCCGATCAGCCCGGCAAGGGCATCGTCGAGATTCCCGTAGGTACCCAAGGTCCGCTCCGAGGTGATTCCGCGCATCGCTGCCGGAATGAGCGCCGCCACCTGCCTCAGCTTGATGGGATCGAGGCCGAGGTCGGCGAAGGATCGCTCGACAGCCTTGTCCCAGTTGGGTTTCCATGAAGCAAGTTCCGCTGCGGTACGCGGGTAGTCCCGCTCGAGTTCCGCATGGTCACGCGGTAGCGCAGCACGGAGAGTTTCGATCGCCAGTGATTCCGGCGTACGCAAGCCCACCGCCATGGCCTCGATCAGAGCGGTCACCCGTTCGTGCAGCGTGCCGTCCGGCTTGATTCCCGCCGGCAGATCGCCGCGCTTATCGGCGGTGTAGCGGAGAACGGCGGCCCACAAGCCGTCGATATCCCCGAATTGATACTTCACCACCCCCCAGGTCGCGCCGATGTCCCGGGCGATCCGGTTGCCGGACACGGCCGCGGGATCGCCTGTGGCCAAGGAAGCGATGGCTGCCTTGATCATGCTGTCCCGCGTCTCGATGCCGCGCTTGTTCGCACGTCGCCCGCTCACCGCCGCCTCCACCACGAACGGCGAGTCTACAGCGCTGACCAGCGGGACCACTTTCACAGAACCCTCTTGCATATTTTCGAACACGGTTCTACGATCGCTCACGGCCTGTGGTGGAGATCACAGATCTTCCGATGTCCCGTCCACCGTTTCGTTTCGAGTGCTGGAGGACCGAGTTGGCGAAGCCACCCTTGTGCATGGAGCCGACAGGCTGGTTCCAAGTGGCCTGGAGCGCCGAGATCGGAACCGGCGCCGTTCACAGGATGAAGTACTTCGGCCGCGACATGGTGGCGTGGCGATCGGCTTCCGGGCAGATCGCGGTCTTCGACGCCTACTGCGAGCATCTCGGCGCCCACCTCGGCTACGGAGGCCACGTCGAGGGCGAGAATCTCGTGTGCCCGTTCCACGGGTGGGAATGGGACCGGGCGGGCCGCAACGTCTGCATCCCCTACGAAAGCCGCCCGAACAAAGGTCGCCGGATCCGCAGCTATCCCGTCGTCGAGCGGAACGAAGCAGTATGGATCTGGTACGACACCGAAGGGCGCGAGCCCTACTTCGAGGTCCCGGACATGTTCGAGGCGTTCGGGGACGGCAGGACCGCCGCCGACTACTACCCACCGGTGCCCGCGGCGACGTTGTACCGACAAGGGCTGGAACTACATCCGCAGTACACCCTGGAGAACGGGGTCGATTTCGCCCATTTCAAGTTCGTCCACAAGACACCCTTCGTCCCCGAATTCACCCGCCACGACTTCTCCGGACCCGTCTCCTACGTCGACTTCACCGTCTCGTTCGACGAGAACGTGGCCGAGGGCCAGATCGCCAGCGGGGTGGAATCGATCAATGCCGGCTTGGGCTGCTCGATCACCAAGAGTTGGGGAATGATCGACAACCGCACGATGCCCGCGGTCACACCCGTCGACGAATCCACCTCCGACGTCCGCTTCACGGTGTGGATCGGACGCAAACCCGGCGACGACGGCCCGGAGATGACCAGGTACGGAAAGACGATGGCGGACTTCGTCATCGGGCAGTTCGAAGCCGACATCCACATCTGGGCGCATCAGCGCTATTCCGATCCTCCCGCGTTGACCCGTAAGGAATTCGACGGCTTCCGGGCCCTGCGCGAATGGGCGGCGCAGTTCTACCCGGCCTGAATTCCCGGCCTGAATTCCCGGCCGACGGAAAGGCTTCACCCACCCGACAGAAAGGTCCACGAGAAATGAGCACCTCCGACAAGGTCCGGGTGTTCCAGGTTGCGACCGGCAACCTCGGCACGGAGATGATCGGCCGGATCCGCAGCCATCCCGACCTCGAACTCGTCGGGCTGCACTGCTACACCCCCGACAAGCTCGGCCGGGACGCCGGCGAGATCGCGGGTATCGGCCCCATCGGCGTGACGGCCACCGGATCGGTCGAGGAGATTCTCGCCGCCGAACCCGACGTCCTCACATTCCACGGGGTGTTCCCCGACGAAGATCTCTACGAGAAGGTTCTCGAGGCCGGCATCGATGTGGTGACGACGGCGGACTGGATCACCGGCTACCACCGCGACAAGAACCATCCACATCCCTCGGGCCGCAAGGTCAGCGAGGTCATCCAGGCAGCGTGCGAACGCGGCAACTCCACCTTCTACGGCACGGGAATGAATCCGGGACTGTGCCAGATCCTCGGAATCGTCAACTCCGCCGATGTGTCCGAGATCGAGAACGTCACCGTTACCGAATCGGTCGACGTCTCGTGCCACCATTCCGTCGACACGTGGAAGGCGGTCGGATACGGGCGTCCGATCGACGACCCCACCATCCCGGACTCGCTCTACAAGTACACCGCCGTGTTCGCCGACTCGGTCTACCTGATGGCCGACGCCTTCGACCTCGAACTCGACGAGGTGACCTTCGGCTACGAACTCGGAGCGTGCACGAAGGACGTCGACCTCGGCTGGTACTTCTTGCCGGAAGGTTCCCTCGGCGCGAGCTACATCAAATACCAGGGGCTGGTCGACGGTGTGCCGCGGGTGGAAACCCACCTCGCATGGCAGATGACTCCGCACACCGATCCCGCGTGGAAGATCCAGGGCTGCTACATCACCCAGATCACCGGGGATCCGAACATCTACAACAAGCACATGATCTTCCCCCGCAAGGGTTTCGACCTGTCCGATCCGGCGAACTTCGCGTCCATCGGCATGACCGTCACCGGACTACCGGTGTTGAACTCGATCAAGTCCGTGGTCGCCGCACCTCCCGGCATCATTACGAGTGCGGACCTGCCGCTGCGCGGATTCGCAGGGCGCTTCAAGAAATAGAACCGCAACGGCACTACGGCGCGTCGCCGTTCGCGTCCCCGGAGGGTTCCCGCATCCACCGCCTGCGATGCTCGCGCAGCTCGGTTTCGCGGCGGGCGCGGTAGTGCGCCAACGCCGCCGACAGCAGATCACCGAGGTGATGCCGGTGATTGACCCGAGGTCTCTGCTCGGGGTCGATGTGCGGTGGCGGGATCCACTCCGTGCGACCCGGATACTCCGAACCTGCCGACGCAACGCGCGTTTCCCAACCACCGTGCCCGTCGTGCACCAACGCATGACACGCATCGCACGCCAGATCCTCGTTGGTGATGTCGGTGAGCCCGCCGTCCTTCCACTCTCTGATGTGATGCACCGCCGTGAGTGTCGCCGGAGCATCGCAGCCCGGCCGGGTGCAACCGCCCGACGCGGCGATCAACGCCAGCCGCTGATCGGCCGAGGCGAGTCGTTTCGCGCGACCGAGATGCAACGGCCGGCCGTGGTGATCGAAAATCGCCAGCACCGGATGCGCGGTCTCGGCCATGCGCAGCGCGTCCCGGATCGGCACCAGCCCACCGGACGCGGTGGTCACGATGCCGGTCGCTTCCTCGAGTTGCGTGACGGTCATGGTCAGGATCGCGGTCACCGGAAGTCCCCGATGGCTGCCGAGCACACCCGACGACAGCAGTTGCCGCAGGGCGACTTTCAACGCGTCGTGGTTGCGCTGCACCGCGGTGCGGGTGTCGCGGGCCGCGGCCTTCGCCAGCGCATCGCGGTCGAGGGTCTCGGATTCGACATCACCGGAGGGCGATTCGGGATCGTCCGGATTGTTCATGCCCGGCCGGGCGAGTTTCGCCAGCACCGGTTCGAGCAGCGCCCGGGTCTCGGGATCGATCAGCCCCGAGATCGGCGTCATGAGATCCGTTCCCTGCTTGCCGATCCGCAGACCACGCCGCCGCTTGCGTTCCTTCTCGTCGGGCACGTCCCCGTCCGGATTCAGATACGCGAGCAGATGCGCCCCGATCTTGGCGACTTCTTCGGGGGTGACCGAACGCGCGGCATCCGCCAGGATCTGCTCGGCAACGGTGATCTCGTCGAACCCGACCGTGCGCGGCACCTTCCGCATGGTCTTCGCGACGGCCGCGACATGGTCGGGTCCGATCGCACCGTCCCGCACCGCCGCCGCGGTGGCGGGCAGGTCCGGCTCGAGGCCGCCGCCGTCGACGGCGTGCCACACCCCCACCTTCCTCGCACCCTTGACGCGGCGCGCTGCGTCGGCGCCGGAGACCCGCAGCGTGCCGACCAGGAAGTCGTTGATCGAGCGGCACCCGAGGTCTTCCGGGACCCGCCGTTCGACGGCCTCGACGATCGCCCGGTGCCCGACGGCAGTGGCCTTGCGCAGGACGGTTTCGAAGCGCTGGAAGAACTCGACCAGGTCGTCGTTCGACAGGCCGGTCAGATCGTCTTCGAGCAGGCCGTCGACAGCGGTGTCGAGGGCAGCAAGCCGCGCCCCGACCTCGTCCCCTCGTACCCCCATCGAAAGCATGTTCGAACTATATCGAGGGGGTCCGACAAGTTTCAGTCTGCGACGTAGCGCAGCATCACCACGGTCGCGAAATGCCTCGTCTCTGCTAGCCGGAGCTGGATGCGCTTGTCCAGCGGCGGGAAGAGCGGTGTGCCACCGCCGAGCACCACGGGCGAGACGAACAGCTGGTACTCGTCGATGAGCCCGTGCGGGATCAGCGAGGCCGCGAGGTTCGCCCCACCGACCTCCATGACACCGTCACCTTCGGATTTGAGCCTGCGGACCTCCTCGACCGCGTTCTCACCGACCAGAATGCTGTTCCAATGAACCTCGGTGAGCGTCCGGGAGAAGACGACCTTGCGCTTTTCCGTCCAGAGTCCGGCGAACTCACGCTCGATGGGCGACGCATCCTCAGGGATGTGGGGCCAGTACTCGGCCATCAACTCGTACATTCGGCGGCCGTGCAGCGAGATCTCGAGCTCGCGGAACCTGTCGTTGTGGAACTGGTGCAGCTCCTCGTCCGGGTCCGTCCAGTCGATGTTGCCGTCGCGGTCGTTGATGTAGCCGTCCAAGGAGACGCCGTACGGGTAGATCAGTTTCCTCATGATCGGATAGACCTCCTGGGCGCCCGGGACTCATCGCGGCGTGCCGCCTGCACACAGGATGCCGCTACTACCGCGAGGTCGTGGAGGTTTCCGCGATGCACGGTCGTGACCTGCATCGATTGGTGGGGCGGGCGGGGCTCGAACCCGCGACCAATGGATTATGAGTCCACGGCTCTAACCGACTGAGCTACCGCCCCATCACGGCCGTCTCCGGCTGCGCGCCCAGAATGCTACCCGTCTTCGCGGCGAGGTTCGCGCACCGGGTCACCGATGGCTCGCAACGAGATCCGCGGGCACTCCTCGCCACTTCAGAACCTCGGTCGGGAATTCGAGAATGATATTCTCTCTACTGAAATCATTGTTTTCAGCGGTGTTCCCGCAGACGAGAGGCGTGCGATGGAGGGATTGAAAGACAAGGTCGTCCTGGTGGCAGGCGCCGCGACCGGGTTGGGCGCCGACTCCGCCGCCCGACTGGCCCGGGAGGGCGCAAAGGTCGTCGTGGGCGACCTGGACGGGGCCGGGGCCGAGAAGACCGCCGCTGCCATCGGCGAGGCGGGCGGCGCCGCGACCGCAGTCCAGTTCGACATCTCCATCGACGAGTCGGTACGGGCGCTCGTCGACGCCGCGATCGGCACCTACGGAAAGCTCGACGCGGTCCACATCAACGCGGGCGACATGGGCTCGGTGTCGAAGGATACCGACGTCGTCGACATCGACCTGGACATCTGGGATCGCATGATCGCCGTGAATCTGCGCGGCCACATGCTCGTCACCCGACACACGGTTCCCCGCCTGCTCGCGGCCGGTGGCGGCGCGATCGTCTACACGTCGTCGATCGCGTCGTTCACCGGCGACCCGCAGCGGCCCGCATACGCCGCCACCAAGGCCGGGATCAACGCCCTCACACGGCACGTCGCCTCGCGCTGGGGTCGCGAGGGCATTCGGGCGAACGCCGTCGCCCCGGGTCTGATCCTCACCGACGAGATCCGCACGGGCGCCGACCCCGACCTTCTGAAAGCCCTCATCGGCCGGTCCCGCAGCACTCGGGCCGGCGAAGCCCGCGACGTGTCGAGCATGGTCGCCTATCTGATGTCCGACGAGGGCTCGTGGATCAACGGGCAGATCGTCAACGTCGACGGCGGCACCGTTCTGTGCTGAGAGTCGCGCGAGCCCTGAAAAGAAAAAGACCCCCACCCGGATCGGGTGGGGGTCTTCTCTGCTCCCCCGGCTGGACTCGAACCAGCAACCGTTCGATTAACAGTCGAATGCTCTGCCAATTGAGCTACAGGGGATTGTCCTGCGGTGCTCCGCGGTTTCCCTCGGTGCGAGAAGAACTGTAGCGTTTCACCCTCTGCGGTACCAAATCGCCTGCATGTGGGCATGCGGCGCCCGATCGGGCAGGATGTACGCGACGCGCAGACACGGGTGGAAAGGACTCTCACATTGATCGGATTGTTGGTCGGGGTGGCGGCGGGATATGTGCTCGGAACACGAGCCGGCCGAGCCCGGTACGAACAGATCAGCAAGACCGCCAGGGCCGTGGCGGCGAGCCCCGTCACCAAGAAGGCCATCGAGGTGGGCCGTCAGAAGCTCGCCGACTCCATCAATCCGCAACCGAAGCTCGAACCGATGAAGCCGATCGACGAGCAGACCACGATCATGATTCCGCGTGATCAGCTGAAGCGATAGCAGCTCAGCCGGCCAGCCCCTCGCCGGTGGCGTCGCCGATGGCCTGGTCCAGCAGGCTACGGCGGTACTGCTCGAGCGCCACGAGATCGCCGAGCAGGGCGTGGAATTCGTCGGACTCGGTGGCGGGCGAGATGCGCTGCAGCTTGGACTTGAGTTCGGCGACCTGCTCGCCCACCCAGACCTCCTGCAGCCGCGCGAGCACCCCACCGATGTAGCGCGGCATCCGCTCGTCGTCGGCGGGCAGCGGCTCGACGGCGAGCTCGCTGACCAGTGAATGCGCGACCGGGTCGGTCGCGGCCCGGCTCACGGCGTCGACCCATTCGGCGCCCCCGAGCCCGGCTCCGGTGCCCCCGGCGGCGGCGACGGCCTCACGCACGGCGGCGTAGGCGGGGTCGGTGAACGTCTCCCCCGGCAGTGAGTCGAACACTGTGCCGGCGATCCCCGGATACTGCAGCGCCGCCTTCAACGCGTCGCGTTGCGGCCACAGCGACGGATCGTTCGGCCGCGGGCGACGCAGCACCGACGCCGGCGGCTCGGAAGTCGATGCCGCAGCCGCACGGGTCCTCGCCTCCGGCGCTCGACTACCGCGCCGCGCTTCCTCCTGCACGCGACGACGCACGGTCGGGATGT
The DNA here is from genome assembly GCF_053589135.1 of Rhodococcus sp. NPDC003382. NCBI lineage: Bacteria > Bacillati > Actinomycetota > Actinomycetes > Mycobacteriales > Nocardiaceae > Rhodococcus > Rhodococcus sp. NPDC003382. The sequence continues at coordinate 193,656 of NZ_JBSFRH010000001.1, read as the reverse complement.
CGTCCCAGCCCACCCAGTGCGCGAGCTGCACCGAGTAGTTGTCGCGCAGCGAGCGGTCCTTGATGCGGGCGACGACCGGCACGCAGCGGCGCAGCGCCTCCACGCGACCTTCCGCGGTGTCGAGGTCGTGCTCGGCGAGAATCGACCGGACGACGAACTCGAACATCGGGGTGCGGCGGGCGACCAGATCCCGTACGGCCCCGTCGCCGCTGGCCTGGCGCAGTTCGCACGGGTCCATGCCCTTCGGCGCGATCGCCACGAACGTCTTGGCTGCGGTCTTCTGATCGCCCTCGAACGCCTTCATCGCCGCGGCCTGCCCGGCCGCGTCACCGTCGAAGGTGTAGATGATCTCGCCGCGGAAGTAGCTGTCGTCCATGAGCAGTCGCCGCAGCATCGACAGGTGTTCGTCGCCGAAGGCCGTACCACAGGACGCCACAGCGGTTTTCACACCGGCCAGGTGCATCGCCATCACGTCGGTGTAGCCCTCGACGATCACCGCCTGATGCGACTTGGCGATCTCACGTTTCGCGAGATCGAGACCGAAGAGCACCTGGGACTTCTTGTACAACACCGTTTCCGGGGTGTTGACATACTTCGCGGCGAGGGTGTCGTCGTCGAACAGCCGCCGCGCGCCGAAGCCGATGACGTCGCCGGCGAGATTGCGGATGGGCCACAGCAGGCGGCGGTGGAAGCGGTCGATGGGACCGCGGCGGCCCTGCTTCGACAACCCCGCCGCCTCGAGTTCGGCGAACTCGAAACCCTTCGACAGCAGGTGCTTGGTGAGCGCGTCCCACCCCGCGGGCGCGTAGCCGCAGCCGAACATCTGCGCGGCGGCAGCGTCGAAGTTGCGTTCGGTCAGGTAGTCGCGCGCTGCCTGCGCGTCCGGGGTGCGCAACTGTTCGGCGTAGAAGGCCTGTGCGGCAGCGTTCGCGGCGATCAGCCGGGCACGGGTACCGCGGTCGCGCTGGACGGACGGGCCACCGCCCTCGTAGTTGATGGTGTAGCCGACCCGTTCGGCGCACTGCTCGACCGCTTCGACGAAGCTGATGTGCTCGATCTTCTGCAGGAACGAGTAGACGTCGCCGCCCTCGCCGCAACCGAAGCAGTGGAAATGGCCGTGGTTGGGCCGGACGTGGAACGACGGGGACTTCTCGTCGTGGAACGGGCACAGGCCCTTCATCGAGTCGGCACCGCCGCGTTTGAGGGCGACATAGTCGCCGACGACGTCCTCGATGCGAATGCGGTCGCGGATGGCCGCGATGTCTCTGTCGGAAATTCGGCCGGCCACGGGACGAGTCTAAGCGCTCGCCGACCGCTACCCCCAGCCCGCCTGCGCGGCCAGACTGTCCTTGTCGATCCGCTCCAGCCGGGACTCGGTGCACGAGGCGATCTGGTCGACGACGACCCGCACGCGCGCCGCGTCGTCCTTCGCGTCCTCCCATGCCGGGACGAACAGCGGATCGAGACCGACTGGGGCGGTGCGCAGCAACCATTCGGCGACCCGGTGGATGCGTTCACGCTGGCGTTCCTGCCGCTTGCGGTGCGCCCCGTCGGACATGACGAACTGCAGTGCCATGGTCTTGAGCAGCGCGACCTCGGCGGCGACGAGCGGCGGCACCACGAGGTCCGCGGCGTAGCGGCTGACCGGTTCCCCGCCGGTGACCTCGCGGGTGCCGCTGATCGCGGCGGTGGCGTAGCGGCCGACGAGTTCGCTGGTGAGTCTCTTCAGCGCAACCGAACTGGCGAGAGTGCCGTCGTAGACGCCGACGCCGAGGATCACCGGCATCCGGGACAGCCGCTCGGCGGCCTCGACCAGTTCGTCCGGGATCAGGTCGGAGAACTCGCGCATGCCGACGTCGACGAGTCCCTGCACGGACGCCGGGTCGGACAGCACCCGCAGGTCGATGCGGCCGTCGATGACGCCGTCCTCGACGTCGTGCACCGAATAGGCGACGTCGTCGGACCAGTCCATGATCTGCGCCTCGAGGCACTTCTTCCGGTCCGGTGCGCCCTTGCGGATCCACGCAAGGACCTCGGCGTCGTCGTCGTACGCACCGAACTTCGCGCCGGGCCGGGGGCGGGTCCACGGATACTTCAGGGTCGCGTCGAGGGTCGCGCGGGTGAGGTTCAGCCCGGCGCTGTGCCCGTCCGAGTACAGGATCTTCGGTTCCAGGCTGGTCAGGATGCGCAGGTTCTGCGCGTTCCCCTCGAAGCCGCCGCAGCTCGCCGCGACCTCGTCGAGGGCCCGTTCACCGTTGTGCCCGTACGGCGGGTGCCCGATGTCGTGGGCGAGACCGGCGAGATCGACCAGGTCGGGGTCGGCACCGAGTCCCTCCGCGATGCTCCGGCCGATCTGCGCGACCTCCATCGAGTGGGTCAGCCGGGTGCGCGGGGTGTCGCCGTCGCGGGGCCCGACGACCTGCGTCTTGTCGGCCAGCCGGCGCAGCGCGGCGCAGTGCTGGACACGCGCGCGGTCCCGCGCGAACGGGGTGCGTTCGGCGGCCGCGGCCTCCGCACCGGCGATTCCCGACCGTTTGGGGGCCTCGACGACGCGGCGCTCGAGTTCGTGTTCGGTGTAGCCCTGCATCCACCCTCCTCAGCTGCGCCGGAACTCACTGCGCGGCGGTGTAGGGAAAGTCCGCCGAGCCGTGCGTCAACTGGTACCAGACCAGGGCTCCGGTTTCCCGGGCGATGCCGTGGATCTGCGATTCGCGGGTGAACACCGCCGGTCCCGTCCGGGTCGGGGCGGTCCACGCCTCGAGCCCGGCGTCGCGCGCCATGGTGCGGGTCCGCAGCGAATGCCACGGATCGCTGACCAGCACCGCCGACGACATGCCCCGCTCGTGCATCTCCCGGCTGACCGCCTCGACGCTGAGCAGCGTGTCGGTGCCTTCCTCGACCGCGAGGATCGCCTCGCCCGGCACCCCGCGCGACATCAGATAGTTCTTGCCGGCCGCGGCCTCGGTGTAGAGGTCGCCTTCCTGCTTGCCGCCGACGGTCACGACCGTGTCGGACACCCCGTTCTCGTACAGCTGCACGGCCTGTTCGAGCCGGGCTTCGAACACCGACGACGGTGTCCCCGAGTACTGGGCGGCACCGAGGACGACGATCGCGTCGGCGTGGCTCCAGTCGTCGATCCGGGCGACCTGCCAGACCCGCACCGCGGTGCCGGCGACGACCGCGATCGCGGCAAGGATCACGCCGACCACGATCCGCCGGGTCCACCGTGCGAAACCCGCACCGACGCCGCGACGCTGCGAGGCGGGCGGCGGGTTCGGCCGGGATCGGCGGGCTGCGGTACTCACCCCACGATTCTGCCAGCGCCCGCGCCGGGTTCGGCCGACGACGCGCCACGCACGCGCACGCGCACCGCTCCCGCGACCGTTAGATTCGACGCCATGCCCGTGTACTCGTCCGCTGCCGCTGCGGCACCCACCCGACCGGTCCCCCGCCCGATCCTCGCGGCTGTGCCCGCTGTGCTGGCACTGCTGGTGCTGTTGTTGTGGCCCGGGGCGGCGTCCGCCGACACCCCGCTGCGCCTGCCCGGGCAGATCACCGACTCCTCCGGCGTGCTGGACGCGAACGCGAAGGCCGAGGTCCAGTCGGCACTGGACCGGTTGTACGGCGAGCACCAGGTGCAGTTGTGGGTCGCGTACGTACCGAGCTTCTCCGGGATGTCCGGCGCCGACTGGACCGAGGCCACGGCGAAGGCGAGCGGGTTCGGGCCGAAGACGGCGCTGTTGGCCGTCGCCACCACCGACCGCGATTACAGCTTCTGGGTGTCGAACGACGTGACCGACGTCTCCGACGCGGAGGTCGAGTCGATCGCCACGAACCAGGTGCGGCCGCGACTGGTGGAGGAGGACTGGGCCGGTGCCGCCATCGCCGCGGCCGAGGGCCTGGACGACGCGCTCTCCCCCGCGTCGATGACGCCGCTGATCGTCGGTGGCGGTGTCGTCGTAGCCGGAGCGGGGGGCGTCTACCTGTACACGCGGCGGTCGAAGCGCAAGCGTGCCGAGGCCGGTGCCCAGGCCGCGGCCGGGATCGACCCGACCGACACCGCCGCGCTGGCGGCACTGCCGCTCGACGTCCTCGACGCCCGCGCGAAGGACATCCTCGTCGACACCGACAACGCGGTGCGCACCAGCGCCGAGGAACTCGAGCTGGCGCGCGGCGAGTTCGGCGAGCAGGCCGTCGCCCCGTTCGCGACGGCCTTCGCCCAGGCCCAGGCCGCGCTCGCGAAAGCCTTCGAGATCCGGCAGCGCCTCGACGACGCGATTCCCGAGACCCCGCAGCAACGCCGCGACATGCTCGTCGATCTGATCTCCACGTGCGGGCGCGCCGGACGCGAACTCGACGCGCGGGTCACCGAATTCGACGGGATGCGTGATCTGCTGCTCGACGCCCCGGCCCGCCTCGACGCGCTCACCCAGCAGGTCGTGACCCTCACCGCGCGGGTGCCCGCGTCCGAGGCGGTGCTGACCGCGCTGCGAGCCGAGTTCCCCGCCGAGACGCTCGCGCCGGTCGCGCAGAACACCGCGCTCGCGCGTGAGCAGCTCGCGTTCGCCGAGAAGTCCATCGCCGACGGTCGCGACGCTGTCGCGTTGCCGGTCGGGAAGCAGGGTCCGGCGGTCGGTGCGATCCGGGCGGCCGAGGGCGCGCTGACGCAGGCGTCGACGCTGCTCGACGGTGTCGATCACGCGGAGGCCGACATCCGGCACGCGATGGCGACGCTGCCCGCGGCGATCGCGGACCTGGAGCAGGGTGTCGCCGCCGCCGAACAGCTCGCGGCGAGCGGCGGTGCGGACCTGGCGAAGGCGAAGGCCGCGGCGACCGAGGCTCTCGCCCACGCGCGTGCCGCGCAGGCGTCCGACCCCCTGGGCAGTTTCACCCGCGTCGCCGAGGCCGACGCCACGCTCGACGCGGTGCTCGCCCGCACCCGCGAGGCGCAGGAACAGGCCGAGCGCACCCGGCAGAAGCTGCAGCAGGATCTGACGGCCGCGCAGTCGCAGGTCACGTCCGCGGCCGACTTCATCGGCACGCGGCGCGGCGCGGTCGGCGCCGAGGCCCGCACCCGGCTGTCGGAGGCACAACGGCACCTGCAGGCGGCGCAGCAGCTCGCCTCGACCGATACGGCGCAGGCGTTGCAGCACGCGCAGGCCGCGACACAGCTGGGCGCGAAGGCGTTGTGGGCCGCGCAGAGCGACGTGCGGCAGTGGGAGCAGCGTCAGCAGCCGCGCAGCTCGGGCAACGACATGACCGGCGCGATCCTCGGCGGCATCCTGATCGACAGCATCCTGCGCGGCGGGGGCGGGGGCGGCCACTCGCGGCGCGGCGGCTACCGCGGGGGCGGCGGTCGCGGACCCGGTTCGTTCGGCGGGCCCAGCAGCTCGGGCCGCATCGGCCGCAGCAGCGGCGGACGTTTCTGACCGAAGTCAGCGAATCCGGTTCCCGTCGGCGACGGCACTGCTAGCCTTCTGCCCATCGCCGACGGGGGGCTGTGGTCGTGACGAACACCGAGCAGGGGAAGAAGCGGTTCCATTTCGATCGGCACGCGCCGGAGTACCGCGACCGGTTCGAAGCGATCACCAAGGAGATGCAGGCGCACTGTCCCCTGGCGTGGACCGACACCCACGGCGGGCACTGGGTCGCCGCGGGCGCCGAGGAGGTCTTCCACCTGGCGCGGTCGCAGGTCGTCTCCAACGACAACGACGTGAACGGGGTCCGGCGCGGCTATGTGGGTATCACGATCCCGCACGCGGAGAACCCGATCCGCTCGGGCATCCTCGAGATGGATCCACCCGAACACCAGGCGTACCGGCAGATCCTCAACCCGTATCTGTCACCGGCTGCGGTCGCGCGCTGGATCCCGTTCGTCGACGAGGTCACCCACGCGTGCCTGGACGAGAAGATCGCGAGCGGGCACATCGATTTCGTCGACGACCTCGCGAACATCGTTCCGGCCGTGCTGACCTTGGCGATGCTGGGGATTCCGCTGCACAAGTGGGAGGTCTACAGCGAACCCGCCCACGCGGCGCTGTACACGCCGCCGGATTCGCCGGATCGCGACCGGGTCCTCGAACTGCACCGGGCGATGGGCACGGATCTGTTCGCCACGATCCTCGAGGTGCGGGAGTCGCCGCGGCCGGGGCTGGTCGACGCACTCGTCCGCGCCGAGGTCGACGGGCAGACGCCGCCGGACATCGAGATCCTCGGGATGCTGAACCTGTTGATCGGCGGCGGATTCGACACGACGACGGCCCTGACCGCCCATGCGTTCGAGTGGCTTTCGGAGCATCCGGATGAACGTGCCCGTCTCGACCGCGAGCGCGGCACCCTGCTCGATTCGGCGACCGAGGAGTTCCTGCGGTATTTCACACCGACCCCGGGAGACGGCCGAACCATCTGCGCCGACTACGAATACGCCGGTGTCGACCTCCGCGAAGGTGAGCGACTGTGGCTGTCGTGGGCGATGGCCAATCGCGACCCGTCGCTGTTCGAAGATCCCGACACCGTCGACCTCGAACGGAAAGGTAACCGGCACTTCAGTTTCGGGCTGGGCATCCACCGATGCATCGGATCGAACGTGGCCCGCACGGTGTTCAAGCGGATGCTTCTGGCCGTCCTCGATCGGATTCCCGACTTCCGTTGCGCTGCAGACGAGGCCGTGCACTACGAGACGATCGGCATCATCCAGGGGATGCGGCATCTCCCGGCTACCTTCACACCCGGCCCGAGGCTCGGCCCCGGCCTCGACGCGACACTCGCGCGGCTCCAGACCGTGTGCGAGGGACAGGGTCTCGCCGAACCGGTGGTTGCTCGGGGCCGCTAACGACGACGCGCGAGACGCGCTATCCGCGTAGCGGCATTGAAGATTGCCTTCGTCACGCGATCCGGAATCGATCCGTCGGGCGGCAACATCTTGATCTGGCGGGCGAACTCCATCTGGTCGTAGCGCACCGTGTTGGTGACGACCTTGCCGCCTGCGAGGACGAAGTGGTCGAAACCCTCGAGCTCGACGTGCCGCCCGGTACCGGCGACCCCGAAGAGGGTGCCGGTGTGGCGGCCGCTCAGACGCCAGTGGACCAGGACGTCGTCACCGGACTCGGCGATCGCCGAGATCTCCATGGCGAAGTCGGTCACCGCGGAGTAGACGCGGTCGAAGTAGGCGCCGATCTCGGTGGCACCGCGACACGACCCGGTCGGGAAGTACACGACGGACTCGGCCGTCCAGAGACGGTTGCGCAGACTGTCGATGTCCTCGGCGTTGATTCGACCGATCGCCCATCGGACGAGATCCGCATTGGAGGCGTCCGTCGGTGGGTCGGTAACGGTCGAGCTTGTGGTGCGGCCGGTATCGGTCATCTCTACTCCAGGCACTGCGTGCGACGAGTTCGCCGGCTCGGCGGATTGCCTATTCAGGCTAACGCCGCACGCCGCCGCCCACGTGAGGAGTCGACCATCCGGACCGGGCCGGGAGTGCGATCACCTCCCGGCCCGGCCGGCACGAAGTCCCCGCTCGGCGGGTCAGGCGCCGATCAGGCGCTGGGCGAGGTAGCCCTCGACCTGATCGAGCGCGACGCGCTCCTGCGCCATGGTGTCGCGCTCGCGGATCGTGACGGCCTGGTCCTCGAGCGTGTCGAAGTCGACGGTGATGCAGAACGGGGTACCGATCTCGTCTTGGCGACGGTAGCGGCGGCCGATGGCACCGGCGTCGTCGAACTCGACGTTCCAGTTGCGGCGCAGCTGGGCGGCGAGGTCCTTGGCCTTGGGACTCAGGTCGGCGTTGCGGCTCAGGGGCAGCACCGCGGCCTTGACCGGAGCGAGCCGGCGGTCCAGGCGCAGCACGGTGCGCTTGTCGACACCGCCCTTGGCGTTCGGAGCCTCGTCCTCGGTGTACGCGTCGACGAGGAAGGCCATCAGTGACCGGGTCAGACCCGCCGCCGGCTCGATGACGTACGGCGTGTAGCGCTCGTTCGTCGTCTGATCGAAGTAGCTCAGGTCGGTGCCCGAGTGCTTCGCGTGCGTCGCGAGGTCGAAGTCGGTGCGGTTGGCGACGCCCTCGAGCTCACCCCACTCGCTGCCCTGGAAGTGGAAGCGGTACTCGATGTCGACGGTGCGCTTCGAGTAGTGCGACAGCTTGTCCTGCGGGTGCTCGTACAGGCGCAGGTTGTCCTTGTTGATGCCCAGCCCCGTGTACCAGTCCATCCGGTAGTCGATCCAGTACTGGTGCCATTCCTCGTCCTCGCCCGGCTTGACGAAGAACTCCATCTCCATCTGCTCGAACTCGCGGGTCCGGAAGATGAAGTTGCCCGGGGTGATCTCGTTGCGGAAGCTCTTGCCGATCTGGCCGATGCCGAACGGCGGCTTCTTGCGCGAGGTGGTGAGCACGTTCGCGAAGTTCACGAAGATGCCCTGGGCGGTCTCCGGGCGCAGGTAGTGCAGGCCCTCTTCGCTTTCGATCGGGCCGAGGTACGTCTTCAGCATCATGTTGAAGTCGCGCGGCTCGGTCCACTGACCCTTGGTGCCGCAGTCCGGGCACGGAATGTCGGACATCGGCACCGAGTCGGGATCGTCGAGCTTGTTCTTCTCGGCGTAACCCTCCTGCAGGTGGTCCTGCCGGTGCCGCTTGTGACAGCTCAGGCACTCGACCAGCGGGTCGTTGAACACACCGACGTGGCCGGAGGCGACCCACACCTGGCGCGGCAGGATCACCGAGGAGTCGAGGCCGACGACGTCCTCGCGGCTGGTGACCATGTTGCGCCACCACTGCTTCTTGATGTTCTCCTTGAGCTCCACGCCGAGCGGCCCGTAGTCCCAGGCCGACTTCGTACCGCCGTAGATCTCACCGCACGGGTAGACCAGGCCCCGGCGCTTGGCGAGGTTGGCGACGGTATCGATCTTGGATTTGGGTGCCACTCGGGTTCTCTCCATCTTCGATGCGTGGTTCGCAACATACGTCGCCGGTAAGCCTATCGCTCCGCTCCTGCAGGTCGAATTCCGAGCCGGTTGACATGCACATTCGTGCATATCAAAATGGAATCGGTTTGCATTAACACTACCGCCCGTCGAAGGAGAACCGTTGAGCGTCCCCATCGACAAGCACGAGTGCCGGGACGAACACCTCACGCCTCCGTCACACCACACGCTCACGCTCGCCGGCGAACTGTTGCGCGCGCTGTCCGCGCCGGTCCGCATCGCCATCGTGCTGCAACTGCGCGAATCCGAACGCTGCGTGCACGAACTGGTCGGGGCGCTCGGCGTGACGCAACCGCTGATCAGCCAGCACCTGCGGGTGCTCAAGTCGGCCGGGGTCGTGCGCGGGGAACGGTCCGGCCGCGAAGTGCTGTACCGCCTCGCCGACGACCATCTCGCCCACATCGTCGTCGACGCCATCGCCCACGTTCAGGAAGGTTGACCTCGCCGTGACCTCTGCCCGCAAGCCCGTCGTCGGGGTCCGTTCCACCAGGCAGCGCAGCGCGATCGTGGCCCTGCTCGAGGACATCGAGGAGTTCCGGTCGGCGCAGGACCTGCACGACGCACTGCGCAAGCGCGGAGACGGCATCGGACTGACCACCGTGTACCGGACCCTCCAGTCGCTCGCGGAAGCCGGCAGCGTCGACGTGCTGCGCACCGACACCGGCGAGTCGCTGTACCGGCGCTGTTCGTCGGGCCACCATCACCACCTGGTGTGCCGCACCTGCGGATTCACCGTCGAGGTGGACGGACCGGAGGTCGAGCGCTGGTCCCACGAGATCGCCGAATCCAACGGGTTCGCCGATGTCAGCCACACCATCGAGATCTTCGGCACGTGCCGCGACTGCGCCGCTGCGGACGGCGAGCAGTCGCGCTGAGCCGGACGTATCCGGCCGAGGCTCAGCCGCAGGCGCAGTTTCCGCAGTCGCACCCGGCGTCGGCGAGCAGGTTTCCGCCGACCGCACGATCGGTTCCGGTGGCCTCGCCGTCGAACACGCACGCTTCGCCACCGAGGCGGGACGCCAGCACGCGGGCCTCCTCGACGAGCGGCACGATCGCCCCGACCGCACGGATCAGGTGCATCGGGACCAACGGCGACGCGGGGACACGCTGCTCGGCCGTCACCCGGTCCTTGTGCAGCACGAACTTGAAGTCCGGCCACTCGGACTGGAGGTCGCCGAGCACCTCGGCGGCACGGGTCCGTCCGGCGATCCTTTCGGCCAGGAACGTGCGCAGTTCCACGACGGCGTCCTCGGCGTCGACGGACGCGTAGGTGATCACATCACCGAGCCAGATCGGTAGGTCGCCGTCCTCGTCCGGTTCCGGCGCCTCGTCGAGCACGTCCGCCAGGATCCGTCGAACCGCGTCGCGCAATGCGTCGTCGTCCTCGGTGTCCACCGGCACGGCCCACAATTCCTCGAGCGACTGCGCGCCGCCCGCGGTCCCGGTGCTCACAACCTCGGCACCCGCCCGCTTCTTGTTCGCACCCTTCTTGCGCCCGTTCTTCTTGCTCACCGCTCCCCCTCGGTTCCGGCTTCGGGTTCGACGATCGCGGTGCGCGCGTCGGCCGCACCGCCGAGCACCAGCAGCAGCATCGTCGTCAGAGCCGTGTCGCCCAGTCCGGTCACCGGGAAGGAATAGCGCAGCACCACGTCGGCGTCGGTCTCCCGCTCGACCGCGTGCACCGATCCGAACTGCACCGCGTCCGCCGCGGACGCGATGCGGGCCCGCAGATCGTCGTCGAGGGCGAGGTCCCACCCGAGCACGCTCGTCAGCGACACGACGTCGAGCCCCTCGGTGAGCGTGACCACCCGCAGGGCACAGGGCACGCCCGCGTAGTCGAATCCGAACGAGTCGTCACCGTCGACCGACGGCTCGTGCAAGTCGACGAACGAGGCGAGGGCCGCGCCGATCCGATCCCGCAGTTCGTTCACTTGACTCCACCGAACCTGCGGTCACGGGAGGCGTATTCGACGCACGCGGCCCACAGGTCGCGGCGGTCGAAGTCGGGGAAGTTCTTGTCCTGGAACACGAACTCGGCGTAGGCGGCCTGCCACAACAGGAAGTTCGACGTGCGCTGCTCGCCGGACGGGCGCAAGAACAGGTCCACGTCGGGCATGTCGGGTTCGTCGAGGTACCGTTCGATCGTCGCCTCGGTGATCTTCTCGGGGTCGATCTCACCCGCCGCGACGCGTCGCGCGATCTCGCGCGCGGCGTCGGCGATCTCGGCACGTCCGCCGTAGTTGACGCACATGACCAGGGTCATCACGTCGTTGTCCTTGGTGAGTTCCTCGGCGATCTCGAGTTCCTTGATGACGCTGCGCCACAGCCGGGGCCGGCGGCCCGCCCAGCGCACCCGCACGCCCATCTCGTGCATCTCGTCGCGGCGGCGGCGGATCACGTCGCGGTTGAAGCCCATGAGAAAGCGCACCTCCTCGGGGCTGCGCTTCCAGTTCTCCGTGGAGAACGCGTACGCCGAGAGCCATTTGACACCGATCTCGATGCAGCCTTCGACGGTGTCCATGAGCACGGCCTCACCGCGTTCGTGTCCGGCGGTGCGCGGCAGTCCGCGTTCCTGCGCCCAGCGGCCGTTGCCGTCCATGACGAGCGCGACGTGCCGGGGGATCAACTCGGGCTGCAGGATCGGGGGCCGGGCACCGGACGGGTGGGGGGCCGGTGGCCGGATCGCGCGGTCAGGCGATGCTTGCGGGGCGCGTCGTCGAATCACGGTCTTCATCCTGCCTGACAGCATCGGCGTCGGGCCCCACGGCACCGGCGTCACGCCCTACAGCACCGGCGTCACGCCCTACAGCACCGGCTGCCGGACGGTCGGTGGAACGCTCGACGAGCGGTAGCGTGCGCAGCCGCCGTTCGAGGTGCCACTGCAGGTGCGCGGCGATCAGGCCGCTGGCCTGGCTGCGCACCGCCGGGTCGGCGGTCTCGGTGCCGTCCCACCGCCCGTGGTTCAGGGCGTCCATCAGGGCGAGGACACCCGGTGCCGGGGTAGCCGCGCCGGGCGGCCGGCAATGCACGCAGACCGCTCCCCCGGCGGCGACGTGGAACGCGGTGTGCGGACCGGGCCGGTCGCAGCGGGCGCAACGGCCGATCGCGGGCGCCCAACCGGCGTAGGTCATGGCTCGCAGCAGGTAGGCGTCGAGGATCAGCTCCGGTGGGCGGATCCGGTCGCACAGGGCACGCAGCGCACCGACGGTCAGCGCGTGCAGGCGCGGCGCCGGGGCACGTTCCTCGCCGGCGAGCCGCTCGGCGGTTTCGAGGATCGCGCAGGCGGTCGTGTACCGGCTGTAGTCGTCGACGATGTCGGCCGCGAAGGCGTCGAGGGTCTGTACCTGCGTGACGATGTCGAGCGAGCGGCCGGGATGCAGCTGAACGTCGATGTGCGCGAACGGTTCGAGCCGGGCACCGAACTTCGATCGGGTGCGGCGCACGCCCTTCGCGACGGCTCGCACCAGCCCGTGACGGCGAGTGAGCAGGGTGACGATGCGATCCGCCTCACCCAATTTGTGCTGGCGGAGCACCACCGCGTTGTCCCGATACAACCTCACTCCGTGAGTCTTTCATGCGGGGCGGACAGGCGAGGGGTCGTGCGCCTTTCCGGCGCCCGGGACCGCCACAAAGGCACACGGGCGGGCTTGCCCGCCCAACTGGAACGCGTTATTGTTCGTTCGAACGAACAGGGGGCGTTCGATGACCACTTCCAGGGAAGACACCCGCGCGGCCGGACTCGCCGCCGAAGCCGCCGCGCTCGCGGACGGCACCGTCACGTCGGTGCAACTGACCCGGGCCGCGCTCGAGCGGATCGAGGCCACGCAGGGCACGCTCAACGCGTTCCGGGTGGTCCGACGCGAAGCCGCGCTCGCCGAGGCCGCCGAGGCCGACCGCCGACGTGCGTGCGGCGACCGTCACCCGCTGCTCGGAGTGCCGATCGCGGTCAAGGACGACACCGACATCGCCGGCGAACCCACGGCCTTCGGCTGCGCCGGCGAATTCCCGCCCCAGGACTACGACGCCGAGGTCGTACGACGCCTGCGCGAAGCCGGGGCCGTCATCGTCGGCAAGACCCACTCGCCCGAACTGGGCCAGTGGCCGCTCACCGGCGGCATCGCGTTCGGGCACACCCGCAACCCGTGGTCGCGCGAGCACACGCCGGGCGGGTCCTCCGGAGGCAGCGCCGCCGCGGTGGCCGCCGGGCTCGTCTCGGCCGCCCTCGGCTCCGACGGCGCCGGTTCCGTCCGCATCCCCGCCGCGTGGAGCCACCTGGTCGGCATCAAACCGCAACGCGGGCGGATCTCGATGTGGCCCGACCCCGAGGCGTTCAACGGGCTGACCACCCACGGCGTCCTCGCGCGCACCGTCGTCGACGCCGCCCTGCTGTTCGACGCGGTGTCCGGCAACCACCCCGGCGACCGCCACCACGTCGATCCGGTCACCGTCACCGACGCCGTCGACCGGGACCCCGGACGTCTGCGCATCGCGCTGGCGCTGCGCACCCCGTTCACCGCGACACGCACCCACCTCACCCCCGAGGTCCGCGTCGGCGTCGATTCGATCGCCCGGGCCCTCCGCGACCTCGGCCACGAGGTCACCGTCGCCGACCCCGACTACGGCATCACGTTCGGCCTGAACTTCCTGCCCCGCTCGATGGCCGGTCTCGACGACTGGCTGCACCGGCTTCCCGACCCGTCCCTCGCCGACGTCCGCACCCGTGCCAACGCCCGCACCGGACGCCTGCTCGGCGGTGCACCGCTGCGCGCGGCACGCGCCCACGAACCGCGGTTGCGACGGCGGGTCGGCGCGATCTTCGAGGGGTTCGACGTGGCCCTGGCCCCCACCACGGCGATGCCCCCGCTCCCGATCGAAGCGATCGACGACATCGGCGGCTGGCAGACCGACAAGGTCATCACCGCCGCATGCCCCTACGCGTGGCCGTGGAACGTGCTCGGCTGGCCGGGGATCAACGTGCCGGCCGGTTTCACCGACGCGGGCCTGCCCATCGGCGCCCAGCTGCTCGGTCCCGCGAACTCCGAACCGCTGCTGATTTCCCTTGCCGCCCAATTGGAGTCGTCGCTGCGCTGGCACGAGGCGATCCCGGAACGCTGGTGGTGACGGTGTCCACGTCCGTCCGCGACCGCATCGTCGCCTCGACCCTGCATCTGATCGGAACCGACGGCGTCGCCGGAGTCACCAACCGGCGCATCGCCGCGCACGCGAACGTCTCGCTCGGCTCGATCACCTACCACTTCCCGAGCCAGCCCGACCTGCTGCGGGCGGCGCTCGAGACGTTCGTCGCCGAGGAGACGACCCGGCTGCGCGAGATCGCCGAATCCCATCGCAATCAAGGTGTTTCGCTCGCCGAGGCCGCCGGACTCGCCGAACGCGTCGCCGAGGACCTCGCGTTCTCCGCCGAGCGGATCGCGCCGTTCGAGTTGTACGTCCAGGCCGGCCGCGACCCCGAACTCCGCGCCGCCGCGGACCGCTGCTGGGCGGCGTACGACGAGCTGACGGTCGCGATCCTCACCGAACTCGGGCTGCCGGATCCCGCGGCGGTCGCGCCGACCCTGGTCGCGACCGTCGCCGGACTTCAGTTGCGGCGCTTGTCGACCGGCGGTGGCAGCGACCTGTCGACGTCGGTGTTGTTGCTGCTGCAGGGCGCCGTCCTCACCGGCGGGGCTCACCCGCAGTCGTAGACCGCTACAACGCCGACGCGGTCGCGGGAACGGCCGACCACAGGCGGTCGAAGGCGCCCTCCAGCAGATGCTCGTACGCCTCGGGGTCCGGCATCACCGCCTGCTTCGTCGAGAAGGTCAGGTCGAGTGCGTCACCGAGCGTCACGACCGAGTGCATCAGGCCGACGAGCCGGTTGAGGCAGGGCACGCTGAATCCGCCCACGGCGGGACTGTCCCCGAACCGCAGGGCGTCGGCGGAGCCACGTGGCACGTTCGACAGGCCGGTGTTCGTCGCCCCGGCACGGCCGCAGGTCGACACGACCGCCTTGCGCACGGCCCGCCACAGCGAGTACCGCATGCACAGGGACGGCACCGCGTCGAGTGACGATTCGACGGCGATCCACTCCGGTCGCCACACCCGGTCCTTCTCGCGGGCCACCGACTCGTGGATCAGATGCAGCCGCGTCAGCGGATCGGTCCGGTCGGTGTGCAGATCGACGTGCAGATCGCTGATCTTGTTCTCGGCCACCAGACCGGACCTGGCCCCGACCGAGATCGGAACATGGGCGGCCAGCGAGGCCGCCGGCGTCTCACCCCGCTCCGCGAGGTAGGTGCCCACCGCGTCCGAGACCACCGTCAGCATCACGTCGTTGACGGTCGTCCCGGTGGCATGCCCGAGCGCCCGGACGTCCCGCAGCTCGAACCGGACCCGGCCGAACAGGCGGGTGCTGTCGTCCACGACGTTGAACCGGGTGCGCGGGCGTGGGGTCCCGGGCTGGGCGATCTCACCGGAGGCGACCAGCGCACGGAGCGACCGTCGGCCCCTCATCCACCGGCGAACCGCCCCCGCGTAGCGCACGTAGTCGCCGGGCAGTTTCCGGACCGCCGCGACCGGGCCGGGAACCGGGACCGGGGTGCCGCCCCGGGAGGGTTCCGCAGCCGGGTCGTCGAACAGGGCGCGCGCGATCTGCACCGCGCCCTTTCCGTCGGCTATCGAGTGGTGGACCCGCAGCACGACGACGGTCGCGTGGTCCGGGAGGTCGCCGACGCCCCGCACGTCGGACAGCACGTGGAGTTTCCAGAGGGGGCGGCCGAAGTCGAGGGGCTGTTCCGCGAGCGAGGCGAACAGCCGGTGCAGGTGGGGGCGGGTCGTGTGCCCGATCCGGCGGAAGTCGATGTGGTGATCCGGGTCGACGGCGGCCTCGACCCAGTACGGATAGCCGAGGTCCCACGGCACCCGCTGCAGGCGCCTGCGCAGCGCGGGGGTCCGGTGGGTGCGCTCGAGGATCCAGTCGACGGCCTCGGCGTGGGTCGCGATCGGCGTACTCCCCTGCCGTGTGTCGAAGACGTAGAAATGCGTCATGACGCTGGGAGTGTCTCCCCGGCTCGCGCGGTCCCCGTAGACATACACGGCGTCACGCGCCGCGAGCTCGGTTCCCGATTTCCTGCCCATGGTCTCTTCCCCCGTGAAGCGACTTCGGTCACTGATCGGTGTTCTCTCGGATGCGTCAAATTTAGTGACGCACCCGAACGACCGTACCTTCTCGGGGTTCGAGCGGGGCGGGGCGGAGCCGGACCGGGCGTGTCAGAAGCCGAGCCGCCCGAGCTGCTTGGGGTCGCGCTGCCAGTCCTTGGCGACCTTCACGTGCAGGTCGAGATAGATCTTCACGCCGAGAAGCTTCTCGATCTGCTTACGGGCCGCGGTACCGACCTCGCGCAGTCGCGCGCCGCCCTTGCCGATGACGATGCCCTTCTGGCTCGGCCGCTCCACGTACAGCAGGGCGTGCACGTCGAGCATCTCGCCCTGCTTCTCGGTGCGGCCTTCACGCTCGACCACCTCTTCGATGACGACGGCCAGCGAGTGCGGAAGTTCGTCGCCGAGGCCCTCGAGCGCGGCCTCGCGGATGAGCTCGGCCATGAGGGTTTCCTCGGGCTCGTCGGTGAGCTCGCCGTCCGGATAGAAGGCCGGGCCGGGTTCCATGTGCGAGGCGAGCACGTCGACGAGCACCTCGACCTGTTCCCCGGACGCCGCCGACACCGGCACGACCTCGGCGTCGGGACCGAGCAGCTTCGACACCGCCAGCAACTGCGCGGCGACCTGTTCCTTACCGACCTTGTCGATCTTGGTGACGACGCCGATGAGCGTCGTGCGCGGCGCGACGTTGCGCACCTGATCGAGGATCCACCGGTCACCGGGGCCGATCTTCTCGTCGGCGGGAATGCACAGGCAGATCGCGTCGACCTCCGAATAGGTATCGCGCACAAGGTCGTTGAGCCGCTGCCCGAGCAGCGTACGAGGCCGGTGCAGACCCGGAGTGTCGACGAGGATCAGCTGTGCGTGGTCGCGGTGCACGATCCCGCGGATGGTGTGCCGGGTGGTCTGCGGCCGCGACGAGGTGATGGCGATCTTGCTGCCGACCAGAGCGTTGGTGAGCGTGGACTTGCCGGTGTTCGGACGGCCCACGAAACACACGAAGCCGGAACGGAAGTCGGTGTCGGTCATGCAAGCTCCTGGGTGTGGGTCATCGTTCGGATTCCTCGGCGGTTTCGGGCTCGGGCTCGTCGGCCGGGGCGCGCTGGACGTGCACGGTGTTGATCCGCACCCGACCGCGCGCGTTCGGACCGCCTTCGCCACGCAGGATCAGCCCGCGGGTGGTGACCTCCGAACCCGGCAGCGGCACCCGGCCGAGTTCGAAGCCCAGGAGACCACCGACGGTGTCGACCTCGTCATCGTCGATTTCGATGTCGAACAGTTCACCGAGGTCCTCGACGGGCAGACGCGCGGACACCCGGTAGGTGCCGTCGCCGAGGTCCTCGACATCGGGGGTCTCGTCGGCGTCGTATTCGTCGGCGATCTCCCCGACGATCTCCTCGATGACGTCCTCGATGGTGACCAGTCCCGCGATGCCGCCGTATTCGTCGACGAGCACCGCCATGTGGTTGCGGTCGCGCTGCATCTCCGCGAGCAGGTCGTCGAGCCGTTTCGAATCCGGGACGAAGACCGCAGGCCGCATCACGTCGGCGACCTTGACGCTGCGTCCGCCGTCGCGCGAGTAGTAGGTCTGCTGGACGAGGTCCTTGAGGTAGACGACGCCACGGATGTCGTCGACGTTCTCGCCGATGACCGGGATGCGGGAGTGACCGCTGCGCACGGCGAGCGAAGTCGCCTGCCCCGCCGTCTTGTCCTCCTCGATCCACACCATCTCCGGGCGCGGCACCATCACTTCGCGGGCGGTGGTGTCGCCGAGATCGAACACCGACTGGATCATGCGGCGTTCGTCGTCGGCGACGACGCCGCGTTCCTGCGCCAGGTCGACGAGTTCGCGCAGTTCGATCTCGTTGGCGAACGGGCCGTTCCGGAAGCCGCGGCCCGGGGTGAGGGCATTGCCGATGAGGATGAGCAGCCGGCCGATCGGGCCGAACAGCACGCCGAGGAACCGCAGCGGGATCGTCGCGGCCAGTGCGATCGGATAGGCGTGCTGGCGGCCGAGCGTGCGCGGCCCGACCCCGATGACGACGTAGTCGACGAGCACCATGACCGTGGCGCTCACGACCAGCGCCCACGTGCGGTCCAGGACCTCGAGCAGTGCCCCGGCGAGCACCACCGTCGCGGTGATCTCGCACAGGATCCGAAGCAGGACCATGAGATTGACGTAGCGGGGGCGATCCTCGAGGATCTGCCTCAGCCGCTGTGCTCCCGGCCGTTCGTCCTTGGCGAGTTCGTCGACGCGCGCGGCGGAGACGGTGTTCAGCGCGGAATCGACGGCGGCGAACAGCCCGCCGAGCGGCACCAGGACGACCGCGATCGCCACGAGTGCGAGGGCGCTCATGCGTTTGCTCCCACGACGGCCCCGCTACTGCTCGGGATTGTCGGACAGACCGACCTTGCCGAGCAGCTGCTGGTCGCGGGCGGCGAGCCGGGCCTCGTGTTCGGCGCGGCGCAGTTCCTCGTACCACTCCTCGAGGAGCTGGTTCTGGAGACCGAACATCTCCTTCTCCTCCTCGGGTTCGGCGTGGTCGTAGCCGAGGAGGTGCAGCATGCCGTGCACGGTGAGCAGGGCGAGTTCGTGGTCGAGGGAATGCCCGGCCTTGGCGGCCTGATCCGCCGCGAACGACGGGCACAGCACGATGTCACCGAGCATCGACGGACCCGGTTCGGGTGCGTCCGGGCGACCGCCCGGTTCGAGTTCGTCCATCGGGAACGACATCACGTCGGTGGGACCCGGCAGGTCCATCCACCGCATGTGCAGATCGGCCATGGCATCGGAGTCGACGAGCACCATCGACAGCTCCGCCGCGGGGTGCACGTCCATCCGCGCGATCACGAAGCGGGCGACGTCGAGCAGGTTCTCCTCGACGACGTCCATCCCGGATTCGTTGGAGATCTCGATGCTCATCGGTGTCGTTCCTTCTGCACTGCTGACGGGATTCGGAAGTGGGGATGGCTCATCGGCGCTGCACCCGGTGCTGCGTGGAGCGCCGCTGTGCCCGGTTGCCGAGGGCGACCTCGCCGGAACGCTGGGCTTCGTAGCGGCCGTAGGCGTCGACGATGTCGGACACGAGCTTGTGTCGCACCACATCGCTGCTGTCGAGCGTCGCGAAGTGGATTCCGTCGATGTCGTCGAGGATCTCGGTGGCGGCGCGCAGGCCCGAACGAGCACCACCGGGCAGGTCGACCTGGGTGATGTCGCCGGTGACAACGATTTTCGAGCCGAAGCCGAGGCGGGTCAGGAACATCTTCATCTGCTCGGCGGTGGTGTTCTGGGCCTCGTCGAGGATGATGAAGGCGTCGTTCAGGGTGTTGTGCGTCAGTAGGAAATCCTCTGTGACGTACAGCGAGTCGGCAGCGGCGACCCTGATGCAGACCGCCTCCTCGGTACCGGCGGATTCGATGCTCTCGATGTACCGCCGAGGTGTCTTGGGGCTGTTCTCCGCGTACTTCTCTGCTTTCCTTCGGAGCCGGAACGGCACGCATCCTTCGGGCAGACGGATGTCGACGATGTGCGCGTCGTGCCGGTACTCGACGTCGCGGCCGCGGGCGTTTCCGGGCTTCCGACCTTCGGCAGGCCGGGTGCGGCTGTATGCGACGCCGCCCAACGACTGCACGAGGAAGAGGACGTCGTCGCGCAGTTGATCCGACACAGTCGCGTACTGCACTCGGCACGTCCGACCGGTCTGAATGACCGGTCCACCATCGGAGTCGAGAAGACCCTGTAAGACGGCGAGGCGCACGTCGGCCGAATTGTGCAGGTACTCCTTCGGCACGAACTTGGTCGGCGACTTCGTGCCCCAGACTGCCTCGACCAGCTCCGGGTCGGCAGTGGTGAAGCTCGGCGTAGCCACGCCGGCCATGCAGCAGTCCCCGAGCATCAGGCCCAGCGCGTACGGATCCAGCGGCACCGGCACGGGAGCGAACTCGACCGGCGCGGCGAGCATCGGAATCTCGTAGCGGTGGTAGTGCGCGGCACGGAGATTGCCGATCATCTCCTTGGCCTCGAGCACCCGCGGCCCCTTGCCGCGCCTGCGATCGCTGCGGGTGTAGACCGACCACAGGTGATCGGTCGAGCAGAGGGTGGACGCCCCGTCCTGGGTAGTCACCCGCACGATGTCCTTGAATCCCTGCGGGTAGACGCCGAGCACTTCGGTCGGCCGACCGTCCGAACCGATCACCTCGTCGCCGACCTTCACGTCGCCGATCGGACGGAACCCCTCGGGCGTGAGGACCTTGGTGGACAACGGCTGCGCCCGGCCACGCATATACGCCAGCGGCGCGACCTCGATGACGCCGGCCTGCATGAGCTTCGGGATCGCCTCCGGATCCATCATGTCGTGCAGCGCGTCGTGCAGCGGACGCAGATAAGGGTCGATCTTCTCGTGCAGGGTCCCCGGCAGGAAGCCGAGGCGTTCACCGGCCTCGACGGCCGGGCGGGTCAGGATGATGCGGGTGACCTGCTTGGTCTGCAAGGCCTGCACGGCCTTCGCCATCGCGAGATAGGTCTTGCCGGTACCGGCGGGGCCGACGCCGAAGACGATGGTGTTGGCATCGATCGCGTCGACGTAGCGCTTCTGATTGAGCGTCTTGGGCCGGATCGTCTTGCCGCGCCGCGACAGGATGTCCAGGCTCAGCACGTCGGCCGGCGATTCGGACAGCCCCTGGGTGAGCATGCCCACGGTGCGGCGCACGGCGTCGGGGGTCAGCGGCTGGCCACGGCCGACGATCGTGACGAGTTCGCCGAGGACCCGTTCCGCGAGGGCGACCTCGGCGGGAGTCCCGGTGAGGGTGACCGAATTGCCGCGCACGTGGATGTCCGCATCGAGCACGCGCTCGAGCGCGACGAGATTCTCGTCGGCCGCCCCGAGCAGCGGAGCCGCCGCTTCCGGCGGCAGGTCGAGACTGGATCGGACGATGGTCCGTTCAGGTTCCGCGGAGTCGCGGATGTCGTCTGATTCACTCACGTGGACGGTACGGCCTGCTTTCCGTTCGGCTCCCACACGACGGTCGTCGTGATCGTGCCAGTCTAGCCCTGGGCAGTACCGACATTCACCGCATTACCCCCGGGCCTGGTCGGGGGCGTGCTCGTGCAGCCACCGGCGGGCCTGTTCGACGACCCGGGCGGCCCGTTCCGGGGAAACCCCGGCCAGCACCAGCACACCCAGCGCGATGCTCTCGCCCGAGTCGCGGACCAGGCCCAGATTGGCCTGTTCGAGGGTCGCCATCGTGAGGCCTTCCATCATCCCGACCAGCACGACCGACGGCAGATAGTCGGAGAAAATCCCCGCGGCGCGTCCGCGTTCGACGATGTCGAGCGTGCGGGTGCGCAGCGGCGCGACGAGGTCGGCGATACATTGTTCGCCCACTTCCTTGCGGGCGAAGGACAGCAGCAACCGGTACCGGTCCCCGACCGGCCAGGTCCGGAGCGCACCGACAGCCAGCGCCACGTCGGGATCCTCGGGTTCGGCGAGGTCGACCGCGGCGGCCAGTTCCGCGGCGGCGTCGGCGGCGATGCCGTCGACGAGGGCATCGCGGTTCGGGAAGTGCGCGTAGACCGTGCGCCGGACGACGCCGGCGGCACGGGCGACGTCATCCATGCTCGCGTCGGGATCGGCTGCGAAGGACTCCATCGCCGCGTCGAGGATGCGGCGCCGGTTGGCGTTCGTCCGGGTCCGTGCCGGTGGCGTGTGCGAATTCGCCTGTCGCGCGACGGGTTCCTGCACGTTGCACACCTCTTCCACCGAACATCTGTGACCTCGATCAAGTTTAGTTGCACACCCGTGTGCAGAAATCTAGGTTGCACACAGTTGTGCAATTGGTGTTCGAGATCACCCGGAGGAGAGGTCCATGACGACAGTCACCGGTCACGCGGCGTCCACACCCGCACCGCCCTATCCACGCCGCTGGGCGGGGTTGGCGGTGCTGTGCCTGAGCCTGCTGATCGTCGTCATGGCCAACACCGCGCTCATCGTCGCGGCGCCGAGCATGCTCCGCGAACTCGCCCTCACCAGCGCCGACATGCAGTGGATCATCGACGGCTACACCGTCCCCTACGCGGCGCTGATGCTGCTGTGCGGCGTGCTCGGCGACCGCTACGGCCGCCGAGCCGCGCTCCTGGCCGGCCTGGCGATCTTCGCGGCCGGCGCGATCGCAGGCAGCCTCGCCGACAGCGCGACCGCGGTGATCGTCGCGCGCATCGTCATGGGCACCGGCGCTGCCGTGATCATGCCCGCGACCCTGTCTCTGCTGGTGGCCATGTTCCCGGCTTCCGAGCGGGCCCGCGCGATCGCCGCATGGGCCGCGACGTCCGGTCTCGCCATCGCACTCGGGCCGCTGCTGGCCGGGTGGCTCCTCGAGAGCCATTCGTGGGGATCGACGTTCCTGATCAACGTTCCCATCGCCGCGTTCGCCGCGGTCGCATCCCTCGCGCTGGTTCCGGCCTCGAAGGCCGACGGCCTCACCCGCGTCGACTGGATCGGCGGCGCCCTGTCCGTGGTCGCCGTCGGTGGCGTCGTCTACGCGATCATCGACGGCTTCCACTTCGGCTGGAGCCTCTCCGCACTCGGGGCGCTCGGGACGTCGGTCGTCGCGGCGGTCGCATTCGTCGCGTGGGAGTTGCGGCACCCGCAGCCGCTGCTGAACCTGCGGCGGGTCGCCGACCGCGCGGTCGGCGGCGCGTGCATCTCGGTGCTGCTGCTGTTCTTCGCAACCTTCGGGCTCATCTACTTCGTCGCCCAGCAGTTCCAGTTCGTGCTCGGCTACGGACCGCTCGAGACGGGCCTGCGTCTGCTGCCGCTCGCGGGGTCGGTGTCGGTCGGCGCCGCGCTGGGCGGTCGCCTCGTTCCGCGGTTCGGTGCCCGCATCCTCGTGGCATGCGGAATGGTCGCGACCTCCGCCGGAGTGTTGCTGCTCGCCGCGCTCGAACCGACCTCCGGCTACGACATCTTCCTGGCGTCGCTGCTGCTCGTCGGTCTCGGCATCGGCCTGGCGACCCCGCCCGCGACCGACCTGATCATGGGCGGATTCCCCGACACCGATCTGGGCGCGGCCGGCGGCCTCAACGACACCGCCGTCGAGTTCGGTGGATCCGTCGGCATCGCGCTGCTCGGGTCGGTGCTCGCGACGTCGTACCACGACGAGATCGCCGGATTCCTGTCCGGTCTGCCGCTGAACAACCTCACCGGCGACCTGGCCGACAAGGCGGCACTCGCGCTCGAGGCGGCCGGTGATTCGGTCGGTGGTGCCGCGATCGTCGCGGAGGAACTGGCCGCGAATCCGTTCGCGAAGTCCTACGCGCAGCCGTTGCTCGATGCGTCGAGCGCGGCGTTCGCCCACGCGATCGTCGACGCCGCGCTGGTCGGGGGCATCGCGCTGGCGGTCGGCACCGTCGTCGTCACGGTGATCCTGCCCGGGCGGGTGCCCGTCGGGACCGGTCAGGCCTGATCGAGCAGTAGGTCCAGCGACAGCTTCCAGCAGACGCTGTCCTTGTTCAGGAACGCGAAGTGGTCCTCCCCGTCGACGACGTGCAGGGCCACTTCGTCACCGGCCTCGCGGGCAGCGTCGGCGTAACGCGCCGCGACCTTCGCGGGCACCTGCTCGTCCTCGGATCCGTGGACCAGCACGATCGGCCGGCCGATCGGCACGCGATGCCGCGGCGACGCCGACCGATACACGTGCGGGTTGTCCTCGAACGGCTCGCCGAACAGGTCCTCGAGATAGTCGACGCGCCGGCCCCGCTCCCCCGCCGACGCCAGGTCCAAGGCCGCGGCCTGACCGACCACCAGCGACGGCCGCACCGCCGTGTCCTCACCCGCGAGCCACACCGCGAGCTGGCCGCCGGCCGAGTGCCCGACGACCCGCACCTGCGTCGGGTCGACTTCGATGCCCGCGGCGCGGGCGTGGTCCGCCACCAGCGTCGCGGTCGCGTCGAGCGCGGCGACGACGTCGGCGGACATCTCCGGCCACCGTCCGCCCGCGCCGAGACGGCGGTATTCGATGTTCCACGCGGCGACGCCGCGCCGGGCCAGTTCCGTCGCGAGGGGCGTGCCCAGGTTGAGGTGGTAGTTGCCGCTCCAGTACCCGCCGTGGATCACCATCACGACCGGCACCGGTCCGTTCCCGGCCGCACCGTCCGGGAGGTAGAGATGACCGAACTGCTGGGGTTCCGAGCCGTAGGCGATGCGGGTACGCGACATGGCCGAAACGCTAGTCGAGCGGGCGTGCGCCCCAGCGACCGGACAGCACTCCGATCGCCCCGAGCGCCACCGCGGCGGCCGTGGACGTGCGCAGCACCGTCGGGCCGAGCAGCACGGGCGTCGCCCCCGCCTCCGTCAACGTCGCGACCTCGCTGTCGTCGAGACCTCCTTCGGGCCCGACGACGAGCACCAGCTCGGACGCGTCCGCGAGCGGCAGCGACGCGAACGGTGCGGTCGCCGACTCGTGCAGCACCGCGACGACTCCGCCGCGCGCGACCGTCTCGCGGACGAGCGCCACGACTCCGGCGGTGCGGGTGACCGGCGCGACGGGCGGAATGTGTGCCCGGCGGGACTGCTTGGCCGCCGCGACCGCGACCGCCTGCCAGCGGGCCACACCCTTGTCGGCCTTGGGGCCGTCCCAGCGCGCGACGCACCGCGCGGCCTGCCACGGCACGAACGCGTCCGCGCCCGCTTCGGTGGCGAGTTCGACGGCCAGCTCCGACCGCTCCGACTTGGGCAGCGCCTGCACGACGGTGACCGACGGGGACGGTGCGGCCAGCTCCCGGCGATCCAGGACGGTCGCCTCGAGCCGGTCCTTCGTCACGGCACTCACCTCGACGTCGGCGACACCGCCGCGACCGTCGGACAGCACGAGCCGCTCCCCGACCGCGATGCGCCGGACCGTCGCCGCGTGCCGGCCTTCCTTGCCGTCGAGCACGGCGACCTCACCGGTGCCGGGCAGGGGGTCCAGATAGAACAGGGTCGCAGCCACCGCCGTCGCCTAGCGGGCGCTGAACGCGTCGCGCAGCCGGGAGAACAGGCCCCCGGAGTGCTGCGAGCTGTTGGACACGACCTCGGCGCGGTCGCGCTCGTTGTGGCGACGCAGGTCCTCGAGCAGCTTGGTCGTCTTGTGGTCCAGCTTGGTCGGCACGACGACCTCGAGGTGGGCGTGCAGATCGCCGCGGGTGCCCGACCGCAGCTTCGGCATGCCGTGTCCGCGCAGCACCGCGACCGAGCCGGGCTGTGTGCCGGCGTCCACCGTGATCTCGGTGGGGCCGTCGAGGATCGTGTCGACGGTGACGGTGGTGCCCAGCGCCGCGTCGATCATCGGCACCCGGATCGTGCAGTGCAGATCGTCGCCGTCGCGGACGAACACGTCGTGCTGCTGCTCGATCACCTCGACGTACAGGTCGCCGGCGGGGCCGCCGCCGGGACCGACCTCACCCTGCGCGGCGAGGCGGATGCGCATGCCGTTGCCGACGCCGGCGGGCACCTTGACGGTGATGTCGCGGCGCGACCGCACGCGGCCGTCGCCGCCGCACTTGCGGCACGGGTCCGGGATGGTCTCGCCTGCACCGCGGCAGGTCGGGCACGGACGGGACGTCATGACCTGGCCGAGGAACGAACGCTGCACGGACTGGACCTCGCCGGCGCCGCCACAGGTCGCGCAGACGACCGGCTTCGAATCGCCGTTGGTGCCCGATCCGGCGCAGCCGTCGCACAGGATCGCGGTGTCGACGGTGATGGTCTTGGTGACACCGGTCGCGCATTCCTCGAGCGTCAGGCGCGTACGCAGCAGCGAATCGGCACCGGGCTGCACGCGACCGCGAGGCCCGCGCGCGCCGCCGCCCGCGCCGCCACCGAAGAACGCCTCGAATACGTCGCCGAGACCACCGAACCCGGCGCCGGCGAAGCCGCCCGCACCGCCGCCTCCGGACGCCAGCGGATCGCCGCCGAGGTCGACGATGCGCCGCTTCTCCGGATCCGACAGCACCTCGTAGGCCGCGGAGATCTCCTGGAAGCGCTTCTGCGCCGACTCGTCCGGGTTCACATCCGGGTGATGCTCACGCGCCAGCTTGCGGTACGCGCGCTTGATCTCCTGGTCGGTCGCGTTCTTCGACACGCCGAGCGTCGCGTAGTAGTCCCGTGCCACGTTAGGTTCTCGTCCTTACTTCTCTACACACATGAACGGTGCTCAGCGTTCGCCGAGCACCTCACCGATGTATCTCGCAACGGCCGCAACCGACGCGATGGTTCCCGGATAGTCCATCCGAGTGGGGCCCAGCACACCGAGGCCGCCGAATACGGTACCGGCGGCGCCGTAGCCGGTGGACACCACCGACGTCCCGCGCATCTCCGCGACCTGCGTCTCCTCGCCGATCCGGACGGTCACCCGACCCGCGTCCTGGCTGGCCGCGAGCAGCTTGAGCACCACGACCTGCTCCTCGAGGGCCTCGAGGACGGCACGCAGCGACCCGGGCACCCCCGCGTGACCGTCGAAGTCGGCGGCGTTGCGGGTCAGGTTGGCGGTGCCGCCGAGCACCAGTCGCTCCTCGGGATGCTCGACGAGCGTCTCGACGAGGACCGTCGCGCAGCGGATCACCGCGTCGCGCAGATCGTCGGGGGCCTCCTCGGCCAGTTCCGACACGGCGATCGACGCCGCGGCGAGCCGCTTGCCGCACAGCGCCGAGCCGAGCAGCTCGCGCAGTCGGGACAGGTCCTCGTCGTCGACGACATCGCCGAGTTCGACGATGCGCTGATCGACCCGGCCCGAATCGGTGATGAGCACCAGCAGCAGCCGGGCCGGGGTCAGTGCGACGACCTCGAGGTGACGCACCGACGATGCCGACAGCGTCGGGTACTGCACGACCGCGACCTGCCGGGTCAGCTGTGCGAGCAACCGCACCCCGCGGCGCAGCACGTCGTCGAGATCGACACCGGATTCGAGGAACTGGAGGATCGCGCGGCGTTCGGCTGCCGAGAGCGGTTTGACGTCGGCGATCCGATCGACGAACTGGCGGTATCCCTTGTCGGTGGGCACGCGTCCCGAGCTCGTGTGCGGCTGGGTGATGTATCCCTCGGCCTCGAGTACGGCCATGTCGTTGCGGACGGTCGCGCTGGACACGCCGAGGTTGTGCCGCTCGACGAGCGTCTTCGATCCGATGGGTTCCTTGGTGGCGACATAGTCCGCAACGATCGCGCGCAACACCTGGAATCGCCGTTCCTCGGTGCTCGACATCCCCGCCCACCTCCGTATCTGTCGCCACACTTCACGGTTCGGGCCCACGCGCGACCCGCACGCGGCGCCGCGCGCAGTGTGCCTCGTCGTTCCAGTCTAGTCGCCGCGGCGCACTGTCCCGAGGCGACGGCGGTGCCGTGGGTCCGTCGTACTGTGGATTCATGATTTTCAAGGGTGTCCGGGACGGCAAACCGTATCCCGATCACGGCCTGTCGCTGCGCGACTGGTCTCGGATCCCACCTCGGCAGGTTCGGCTCGACGAGATCGTCACCACCACGAAGGTCCTCGAACTCGATCGGCTGCTGTCGGAGGATTCCACCTTCTACGGCGATCTGTTCCCGCATGCCGTGCAGTGGCAGGGCGTCCTGTATCTCGAGGACGGCCTGCATCGCGCGGTGCGGTCGGCGCTGCGCAACCGCACCGTCATGCACGCGCGGGTGTTCGACTACGACGCGCTGACTCCGGGCGGTTCGCTCGGTCCGGGTGCCGAGATCCCGGGTTCGGGAGTTCCCGGCACGGGGGTTCCGAGCACCGAGGCGAGCTGGATCGACCTCGACACCGGCCTGCCCGACGGGCGAAACGGCAGCTAGACGAGGATCGAGCGGACCACCGCGTCGGCGAGAAGCCGGCCCCGGTCGGTGAGCACCAGGTGATCGCCGCGCAGATCGGCGAGCCCGTCCGCGACGACCGTCCGTGCGGCGTCCCGTTCCGACGCGCCCAGTGCCGCCCACGGCAGGCCGGTGCGCAGCCGGACGGTGAGCATGACGAGTTCGGTGTGGGTGTCGTCGGCGGTGAGTTGCTCGCTGCCGCCGACCGGTAGCCGTCCCTGGGCGAGGGTGTCGGCGTAGCGGGCGGGATGTTTGACGTTCCACCAGCGCACTCCACCGACGTGGCTGTGCGCGCCGGGGCCCGCGCCCCACCAGTCGCCGCCGTCCCAGTACCCGAGATTGTGCGCGCACCGCGCGGACGGGTCGCCGGCTCGCGCCCAGTTGGACACTTCGTACCAGGTCAGCCCGGCTTCCTCGAGCCGCGAATCGATGCGTTCGTAGCGGGCCGCGAGGATGTCGTCGTCGGGTGCGGGCAGTTCCCCGCGGCGCACCTTCCGCGCGAGGGCGGTGCCGTCCTCGACGATCAGCGCGTACGCGGACACATGGTCGACGCCGGCCTCGAGCACGGCGTCGAGGGACCGGTCGAGGTCCTCGTCGCGTTCGCCGGGGGTGCCGTAGATGAGGTCGAGGTTGACGTGCTCGAACCCGGCGGCGCGGGCCTCCCGAGCCGCCGCGACGGGCCGTCCCGGGGTGTGGGTGCGGTCGAGCACGGCCAGTACGTGCGAGGCGGCGGATTGCATGCCCAACGACACGCGGGTGTAACCGGCGTCGCGAATCCGGGCGAAGAACTCGGGTCCGGTCGATTCCGGGTTGGATTCGGTGGTCACCTCGGCGCCGGGGGCGACCCCGAAGCTGGATCGGACGGCGCCGAGCACGTCGGCGAGGCCGTCCGCGCCGAGCAGCGACGGGGTGCCGCCACCGACGAACACGGTGTCCGCGGCGGGTGCGCCGAGCATGTCCGCGGCGATGTCGAGTTCACGCCGCAGGCCCGCGAGCCAGGACTGCGGGGACGCCGACGACCCCAGCTCGCCCGCGGTGTACGTGTTGAAGTCGCAGTAGCCGCAGCGGGTCGCGCAGAAGGGCACGTGCACGTACACCCCGAACGGCCTGCTGCCGACTCCGGCGCGGGCCGCGGCCGGGAGTTCGAATCCGTCGTCGGTCGCGGTTGCGTTGCCCGTTCTCGTCTCGCTCACGGCTTCCAGTGTTCCAGAGCCGGGCGGGCCGCCGACCGGCCGCGGTGCGGTGACCTCGGTATTTCCCGCGATTTGGGTGGAAATGTCGTCCAGGATTCGGCTTCGCCCCCGTGACATGGCACAATGGTCGCCATGACCGGACTCGGAGTGCGACTCGTGGCTCGCCGCCACGTCGACTTCAAGCGCGTCTGCGCGTCCTGCTGTCAGCCTTGTGCCGTCTGTTCCTGCGCCGACTGTCGGTAGTCAGTCACCTACTGCCGCCGGCCGGCACCACCCCCGGCAAGCCCCCAGATCCTGCCGGGTCGAGGCATGTCTGCGCGAAGTACAGCCCACAGCGACGTCCCCGACCCGGTCCCTCGCCAAATCCCAGGAGTCCCTGCATGTCGTCGACCACCGACGTCTCCCCCGCCGGAGATCCCGCCGCTCCCGCACGGCCGCGGGCGGCACGCCCGGCCAAGCGCCGGGCCGAAGGCCAGTGGGCTCTCGGTTACCGCGAGCCGCTCAACGCCAACGAGCAGACCAAGAAGGACGACAATCCGCTCAACGTGCGCCGCCGGATCGAGGAGATCTACGCGCACCAGGGTTTCGACAGCATCGACAAGTCCGATCTGCGCGGCCGGTTCCGCTGGTGGGGTCTCTACACCCAGCGTGAGCAGGGCTACGACGGCACCTACACCGGTGACGAGAACATCGATCTGCTCGAGGCCAAGTACTTCATGATGCGGGTGCGCTGCGACGGCGGCGCGCTCAACGTCGAGCAGGTGCGCACCATCGGCGGCATCTCCACCGAGTTCGGCCGCGACACCGCCGACCTGTCCGACCGGCAGAACGTCCAGTACCACTGGATCGAGGTCGAGAACGTCCCGGAGATCTGGCGGCGCCTCGAGTCGGTGGGCCTGAAGACCACCGAGGCGTGCGGCGACTGCCCGCGCGTGGTGCTCGGTTCCCCGCTCGCCGGTGAGTCCCTCGACGAGATCATCGACGGCACCCCGGCGATCGACGAGATCGTCCGTCGCTACATCGGCGACCCGCAGTACTCGAACCTGCCGCGCAAGTTCAAGACCGCGATCTCCGGACAGCAGGACGTCGTGCACGAGATCAACGACGTCGCGTTCATCGGCGTCGAGCACCCCGAGCACGGTCCCGGCTTCGACCTGTGGGTCGGTGGCGGTCTGTCCACGAACCCGATGCTCGCGCAGCGGGTCGGCGCCTGGATCCCGCTCGACGAGGTTCCGGACGTGTGGGAAGGCGTCGTCGCGGTGTTCCGCGACTACGGTTACCGCCGGCTGCGGTCCAAGGCCCGCCTGAAGTTCCTCATCAAGGACTGGGGCATCGAGAAGTTCCGCGAAGTTCTCGAGACGGAGTACCTGAAGCGCCCGCTGATCGACGGCCCTGCGCCGGAACAGCCCGCCCGCCCCATCGATCACGTCGGCGTGCAGAAGCTGCGCAACGGCCTCAACGCCGTCGGGTTCTCCCCCATCGCGGGCCGCGTGTCCGGCACCATCCTGACGAAGGTCGCCGATGCGGTCGAGCGGATCGGTTCGGACCGGATCCGTTTCACCCCGTACCAGAAGCTGATCGTCCTCGACGTCCCCGACGACAAGGTCGACGAGCTCATCGCCGAGCTCGAACCGCTCGGCCTGCAGGCCCGTCCGTCCGCGTGGCGGCGGAATCTGCTGGCGTGCAGCGGCATCGAGTTCTGCAAGCTGTCGTTCGTCGAGACCCGCAAGCGTTCCCAGGTGCTCGCACCGGAACTCGAGGAGCGGCTCGCGGACATCAACGCGCAGCTCGACGTCCCGATCACCATCAACATCAACGGCTGCCCGAATTCGTGCGGCCGGTCGCAGATCGCGGACATCGGGTTCAAGGGCCAGCTCGTCGACGACGGCGAGGGCAACCAGGTCGAGGGCTACCAGGTGCATCTCGGCGGCAGCCTCGGCCTGGACAGCGGTTTCGGCCGGAAACTGCGGCAGCACAAGGTGAACAGCACCGAGCTCGGCGACTACATCGAGCGAGTGGTGCGCAACTTCGTCAAACAGCGGTCCGAGGGTGAGCGGTTCGCTCAGTGGGCCGTGCGCGCAGAGGAGGCGGACCTTCGATGACCACCACAGAGACCACCGAGGACCTTCGAATTCTCGCCGCGCAGGGGGCTGCGAGCCTCGAAGGCGCCTCGGCACTGGAATTGCTGCAATGGACCGAGGAGACCTTCGGTTCCGCAGTGAGCGGCGACCGCAGCGGCTACGTCGTCGCGTCGAACATGCAGGACGGGGTGCTCGTGCATCTCGCCGCGCAGGTGCGGCCGGGCGTGGACGTGCTGTTCCTCGACACCGGGTACCACTTCGCCGAGACGCTCGGCACCCGGGACGCCGTCACCCAGGTGTACGGGGTGAATCTCGTCGAGGCGAAGGCGGCGCACTCGGTGGCCGAGCAGGACGAGTTGCTCGGCAAGGATCTGTTCGCGCGTGATCCGAACGAGTGCTGCCGGTTGCGGAAGGTGGTGCCGCTGAAGGAAACCCTGAAGGGTTACCGCGCGTGGGTCACCGGCATCCGCCGGGTCGAGGCCCCGACTCGGGCCAACGCGCCGCTCGTCTCGTTCGACGAGGCGTTCGGGTTGGTGAAGATCAACCCGATCGCCGCGTGGTCGGACGAGGACATGCAGAACTACATCGACGAGCACGGGATTCTCGTCAATCCCCTGGTCGACGAGGGCTATCCGTCCATCGGATGCGCCCCCTGCACCGTCAAACCACTTCCCGGAGCCGATCCGCGCAGCGGACGGTGGGCCGGCCGAGCCAAGACCGAATGCGGGTTGCACTCCTCATGACACTCATCGACACGAACCTTTCGGAATCCCGAATCAAGTTGGACGGCAACAAGTTCGACACTCTCGACGCGCTCGAGTCGGAGGCGATCCACGTCTTCCGTGAGGTCGCCGGCGAGTTCGAACGTCCGGTGATCCTGTTCTCCGGCGGCAAGGACTCGACGGTGCTGCTGCACCTCGCGCTCAAGGCCTTCTGGCCCGCGCCGCTGCCGTTCGCGCTGCTGCACGTCGACACGGGACACAACCTGCCCGAGGTTCTGGCCTTCCGCGACCACGTCGTCGAGAAGTACAACCTGCGCCTGCACGTCGCGAAGGTCGAGGACTACCTCGCCGACGGCCGCCTCACCGAGCGGCCCGACGGCATCCGCAACCCGCTGCAGACCGTTCCGCTGCTCGACGCCATCTCCGAGAACCGCTTCGACGCGGTGTTCGGCGGCGGCCGCCGCGACGAGGAACGCGCCCGCGCCAAAGAGCGGATCTTCTCGCTGCGCAACGCATTCGGGCAGTGGGATCCGAAGCGTCAGCGTCCCGAGCTGTGGAACCTGTACAACGGCAAGCACGCTCCCGGCGAGCACGTCCGGGTGTTCCCGCTCAGCAACTTCACCGAACTCGACATCTGGCGGTACATCGCCCGCGACGACGTCGAGCTCGCGAGCATCTACTACGCGCACCAGCGTCCGGTGTACCGGCGCGACGGCATGTGGATGACCCCCGGCGTGTGGGGCGGCCCCGCCGAGGGCGAGGAACTCGAGACCCGTTCGGTGCGGTACCGCACCGTCGGCGACGGGTCCACCACCGGCGCGATCCTGTCCGAGGCCTCGACCAACGAGGAGATCCTCGCCGAGGTCGCCGCGTCCCGCCTGACCGAGCGCGGTGCGACCCGCGGTGACGACCGAGTTTCCGAAGCGGCCATGGAAGACCGCAAGCGAGAGGGCTATTTCTGATCATGAGCGACCTGCTTCGACTCGCTACAGCGGGCAGCGTCGACGACGGCAAGTCCACCCTGGTGGGCCGCCTGCTGTACGACACCAAGTCCGTCCTGGCCGACCAGATCGACGCGGTCACCCGCGCTTCGGTCGACAAGGGCCTCGACACCCCCGACCTGTCTCTGCTCGTCGACGGCCTGCGCGCCGAACGCGAACAGGGCATCACCATCGACGTCGCCTACCGGTACTTCGCGACCCCGAAGCGCAGCTTCGTGCTCGCGGACACCCCGGGCCACGTCCAGTACACCCGCAACACCGTCTCCGGTGCGTCCACCGCGCAGCTCGTGGTGCTGCTCGTCGACGCCCGCAAGGGTGTGATCTCGCAGACCCGCAAGCACGCCGCCGTCCTCGCGCTGCTCGGTGTGCCGAAGCTGGTGCTCGCGGTGAACAAGATCGACCTCGTCGAGGATCCGGCGACGGTGTTCGCGCAGATCTCCGCCGAGTTCAACGAGCTGACCTCGTCGCTGGGCTGGGCGCCCGAGGACGTGCAGGAGATCCCGGTCTCCGCACTGCACGGCGACAACGTCGCGACCCGCTCGGAGAACACCCCGTACTACGACGGCCCGACGCTCATCGAGCACCTCGAGTCCGTCCCCGTCGACGCCGACGTGCACGGCCGTCACGAGTCCGGCCTGCGCTTCGCGGTCCAGTACGTGATCCGCCCCCGCACCGCCGAGTACCCCGACTACCGCGGCTACGCCGGGCAGATCGCGTCCGGTTCGGTGCGTCCCGGCGACGAGGTCGTCGTGCTGCCCTCGGGCATCCGCACCACCGTCGAGCGCATCGACACCGCGGACGGCGAACTCGACGTCGCGCACGCGGGTCGCTCGGTCACACTGATCCTGGCCGACGACGTCGACATCTCCCGCGGTGACCTCATCGCGTCTCCCGAGAAGGCACCCGAGCCGCTCGGCGAGTTCGAGGCGACCGTGTGCTGGCTCGCCGAGAAGCCGCTGCGCCCCGGCGCCCGGCTGCTGCTCAAGCACGGCACCCGCACGACCCAGGCCATCGTCGGCGCGCTCGAGGAGCGTTTCGACGAGCAGAACCTGACGTCGATCCCCCACCCGGACACGGTGGAGCTCAACGAGATCGCCCGCATCTCGGTGCGCGTCGCGGAGCCGATCCCGGCCGACGACTACACCGTGAACCGCCGCACCGGCAGCTTCCTGCTCGTCGATCCGGCGGGTGGGAACACGCTCGCCGCCGGCCTGGTGGGCAACGGTCTGGCTCAGATCGAGCTCGGGGAATCCGTCCCGGCATGATCCCGGTGATCGCCGTCGCGCACGGCAGCCGTGACCCGCGCTCCGCGCAGGCCATGGCTGCCGCGCTCGCGGCGTTGCGGGCGCGACGACCCGGCTGGTCCGTGCGCCTGGCATTCCTGGATCTCAACGCGCCCTCGGTGCGGCAGGCCCTCGACGCCGTCGCCGCCGAGGGGCATCGGCGCGTGGTCGTCGTTCCGCTGTTGCTGGGCAGCGCATTCCACGCGCGCGTGGATCTGCCCGGTATCCTCGCCGACGCCCGCGTCCGGCACCCCCGTCTCGATGTGGTGTGCACCGACGTCCTCGGCGCCGACCGTCTGCTGACCGCGGCGGCACGGGACCACGTGGCCGCGACCGGCGTCTCGCGCCTCGACCCGTCCGTGGGAATCGCGATGTGCGCGGTCGGTTCCCGGCGACCCGGCGCCGACGCGGCAACCGCCGCCGTCGCGCCACGACTGCTCGACGGCACCTCCTGGACCCACGTGCGGGCATGCTTCGCGACGTCGGCCCCCGGTGTCGTCGACGCGCTCACCGAACTCCGCGAGGCCGGTGCCCGCCGGCTCGTCGTCGCGCCGTGGCTGCTCGCTCCCGGTCTCCTGTGGGACCGCACCTGCGACGCCGCGCGGTCCGCCTTCCCCGACGTCCGGTTCGCCGCTCCCCTCGCCACCGGCAACGCCGTCGGATTCCTCGTCGAGCGCCGGTACCACGAGGCACTCGCGGACACCGAGCGCACCCGGGTGCTGCGCAGCGCCTGAGCCCGCGCGGCCGCGTGTCGTTCTACCCTGGTTCATCTGCAACGGTTACAACGGATGCCGTTCCCCGTTGCACCGAGGACCAGGAGACTCCCGTGCAGAGCGAATTGCGCCACTACATCGACCGGCTCCGCACCGAGGGGTTCTCCGTGCGCGACGACCACGGCGAAGACCCCGATCTCATCGACATCGACGGCCGCGCCGTCGACACCTGGCGGGAGAACTACCCGTACGACCACCGCATGGACCGCGCGACCTACGAGGTCGAGAAGTACCTGCTGCAGATCGAGCTCCTGAAGTTCCAGTCCTGGTCGCTCGAGAACGGTTCCAAGCACATCATCGTGTTCGAAGGCCGTGACGCCGCCGGCAAGGGCGGCACGATCAAACGCTTCCAGGAGTACATCAACGTGCGGCACGCCCGGGTGGTCGCGCTGAGCAAACCGTCCGAACGCGAGAGCGGACAGTGGTACCTGCAGCGATACATCGCCCACTTCCCCACGGCCGGTGAGCTCGTCTTGTTCGACCGGTCCTGGTACAACCGCGCCGGTGTGGAACGGGTGATGGGCTTCTGCACCGACGACGAGTACGAGAACTTCATGACGCACGTGCCGCTGTTCGAGCAGCTGATCATCGACGCCGGGATCTCCCTGACCAAGTTCTGGTTCTCGGTGACCCGCAACGAGCAGCGCACCCGGTTCGCGATCCGCCAGCTCGATCCGGTCCGCCGCTGGAAGCTGTCGAACATGGACCTCGAGTCACTGGACAAGTGGGAGAAGTACACCGAGGCGAAGGAGGAGATGTTCCGACGGACGGACACCGACCACGCGCCGTGGACCACGATCAAATCCAACGACAAGAAGCGCGCACGCATCAACGCGATGCGGCACTTCCTGAACAGGTTCGACTACGACGACAAGGACCGGCAGGTGGTGTTCGACCCCGACCCGAAGATCGTGCAACGCGGAAAGCACGCCGTCGGAGACTGATCCGCCTCGCGTGCGGAATGCTGACAAGATCGTGGGATCTGGCTCACACTGGATGGGAGTCCAAGGAGTCACCACCATGAGCACAGCATCGATCAGACGCGGAATCGTGGCGGGCATCGACGGATCGGACAGCGCGCTGGGTGCCGCGCGCTGGGCAGCCTCCGTCGCGCAACGGTTCGGCGAGCCTCTCCACCTGCTCCATGTGCAACCGAACGGATCCGGGGGCGACTACGGCGACCCCGAAGGACTCCTCGACGCCGCCGAGACCGCGGTGCGGGCCGGACCGGGTGGGGTCGAGATCGAACGCGACATCGAACACGGCACACCGCAGAAGGTGCTGGTCGAGAAGTCCGGAACGGCCCGGATGATCGTGCTCGGTCACCTGACGACCACGGAGTGGCAGTCGATGTTCCACGGCTCCGACGTCGTGTACACGACCAATCACGCGAAGTGCCCGGTCGTGTCGTGGCGCGGCGAACCGCCCCCCGAGGCGGTCAACGGCCGTCCCGTGGCCGTCGGGGTCGACGGCAGTGAACTCAGCGTCAAGGCGATCGAGCACGCCTTCGAGTTCGCGGCGTTCGTCGGTGCCCCCTTGGTCGCCGTCCACAGCTGGACCGAACAGTCCACCCTCACCTACGGGGAGGGTTCCCGGTTCATCGACTGGGAGGACTACGTGAAACAGCAGACCGCGATGGTGGCCGAGAGCCTCGCCGGATGGCGGAGCCGCTACCCCGACGTGGAGGTCACGCACAGCGTCGAGCGCGGCAAGCCGGAGGAGGCGCTGCTCGAGCATTCCGCGCGGTCGCAGCTGGTCGTCGTCGGCAGCCACGGCCGCAGCCCGATGACCGCCGCGGTGCTCGGATCCACCAGCCAGTCGCTGCTGCATCACGCGCTGTGCCCGGTCCTGGTCGCCCGGGAGAGCTGACCGGACCGGGCGGCGATCGTCAGACGCCGGTCACCACGACCTCGTCGAGGGCGGGCGGCCGGGTGGCGCGGGCGTAGACGGTCTCGCCCGCACGCAGGCCCAGGGCCTGTGCGTCGCCGCGCGTGACCTGCGCGGTGAACGATTCGCCGGTGGCTTCGTTGTGCAGCTCCACCCGCACCTCGAATCCGAGGTGCACGACCCGTTCGACGGTCGCGCGGGTGATGCCCAGCGACTCTGCGGTGCCCTCGCTGCGAGCCTCGGCGAGCTCCGGGGTGCGACCGAGCCGGATGTCGTGCGGCCGCACCAGCTGCCCGTTGAGCTTGGAGACGTTGCCGAGGAACGACATCACGAAGTCGTTGTCGGGGCGATCGTAGAGATCCTCGGGCGTCCCGATCTGCTCGATCCGGCCCCGGTTGAGGACCGCGATCCGGTCGGCGATGTCGAGCGCTTCCTCCTGGTCGTGGGTGACCAGCACGGTCGTCACGTGCACCTCGTCGTGCAGCCGGCGCAGCCAGGTGCGCAGATCGGCGCGGACCTTCGCGTCCAGCGCGCCGAACGGCTCGTCGAGCAGCAGCACCTGCGGGTCGACGGCGAGCGCGCGGGCCAGGGCCATGCGCTGACGCTGACCACCGGACAGCTGCGCCGGGTAGCGCTGCTGGAATCCGTCGAGCCCGACGATCTCGAGCAGCTCCCCCACCTTCTTGTCGATCTCGGCCTTCGGGCGCTTGCGGATCTTCAGGCCGAACGCGACGTTCTCCCGCACGGTCATGTGCTTGAACGCGGCGTAGTGCTGGAACACGAACCCGATGTCGCGCTTCTGCGGCGTCACGTCGGTGACGTCCTTGCCCGCGATGTGCACGGTGCCGGAGTCGAGGGTCTCGAGACCCGCGATCGACCGCAGCAACGTCGACTTGCCGGAGCCGGACGGGCCGAGCAGCGCGGTCAGCGAACCGGAGGGAATCTCGATGTCGACGTTGTCGAGCGCCGCGAAATCCCCGTAGTTCTTGCGGGCCCCGGTGACGGTGATCATTTGTCGGCACTCCTCTTGCGGTCGAGCAGGGTCATCAGCAGCAGCACGAGCACGGCGATGGCCATGAGCAGGGTCGCGGCACTGTAGGCACCGAAGGTGTTGTGGTCATCGATGTACCGGGCGTGCACCAGCAGCGTCAACGTCTGGGAGACACCGGGGAACCCGGACGACACCATGATGACCGCACCGAATTCGCCGAGTGCGCGGGCGACGGTGAGCACGATGCCGTAGGTCAGGCCCCAGCGGATGGCCGGCAGCGTGATCCGCCGGAACGTCTGCCACGCGTTCGCACCGAGGGTGGCGGCGGCCTGTTCCTGTTCCTCGCCGATCTCGTGCAGGACCGGTTCGACCTCCCGCACCACGAACGGCAACGTCACGAAGATCGTGGCGATCACCATGCCGGGCAGGCCGAAGATCACCTTGAATCCGAGGGACTCGAGGCCGCCGAACCAGCCGCCGGCGCCCCACAACATGATCAGGGCGACACCGACCACGATCGGTGACACCGCGAACGGCAGGTCCACGACCGACTGCAGCAGACCGCGGCCCGGGAAGCGGCCGCGCACGAGCGCGAGCGCGACGACGATGCCGAAGACGACGTTGAGGGGCACCACGATCGCGACGATGAGCAGCGACAGGTTCAGTGCCGAGATCGCGGCCGGCGTGCTGATCGACTCGACGAACGCCGTGATGCCGTTCTCGAACGTGCGGTACAGGATGACGCCGATCGGCACGAGCAACAGGAAGAAGAGGTAACCCAGCGCGACGGTGCGCAGGGAGATCCGGGTGAACGCGGAGAGTTTCACGCGTCGTTCTCCTCTCGGCGCCGGCCGCGGTTCGCGACGACCCGCAGCACGAACAGCGCGACGAACGCGATGAACAGCAGAGCGACCGACACGGCGGCGGCGTTGACCGGCCGGTCGATCTCGATCTGCTGCTGGATGTACTGCGACGCCATCTGCGTCTTGTACGGGATGTTGCCGCCGATGAGCACGATCGAGCCGTATTCGCCGATGGCGCGGGCGAATGCGAGACCGGCACCGCCGAGGACGGCGGGCCCGAGGGTCGGCAGGACGACGGAACGGAAGATGGTGAAGTTGTCGGCACCGAGCGACGCCGCCGCCTCCTCGACCTCCCGATCGGTTTCGAGCAGCACCGGTTGCACGGCCCGGACCACGAACGGCAGCGTCACGAATGCGAGCGCGATGATCAGACCGGGCTGGGTTGCGTTCAGGTGCAGGCCGATCGGGCTCATCGGCCCGTACAGCGACAGCAGCACGATGCTGGCGACGATCGTGGGCAGCGCGAACGGCAGGTCGATAAGCGCGTTGACGACCTTCTTGCCCGGGAACTCGTCGCGCACCAGCACCCAGGCGATGAGGGTTCCCATCACCGCGTTGATCAGCGCGACGATCACCGACACGACGACGGTGATCCGCAGCGTGGCCAGCGCGGCCGGGGCGGTGACGGCCTCGACGAAGCCGGACACCCCGTCGGCGAACGCGTGGGTGGTCAGCGCCGCGAGCGGCAGCAGGACGATGATGCTCAGCCACAGGGTGGCCACGCCGATGCCGAGTGGGCCGACCGCTCCGGTGAAGGCGAACAGCGGCTTCCGGCGGCGCGCCACCGGGGCGGGAGCTGCTGCTCCCGCCCCGGGGCGTGTCTCGGTGGTACTCACGGAACGGGCCTACTTCGTGGCGTTGTCGTAGATCACGGCGATCGAGCCGGTGCCCTGCTTGAACAGGTCGGCGTCGACGGCAGACCAGCCGCCGAGGTCTGCGATGGTCCACAGCTTCTGCGGCTGCGGGAAGTCGGCCGCGAACTCCTCGGCGACGGCCGGGTCGACCGGACGGAATCCGGCCTGCGCCCACAGGCGCTGCGCCTCGGTGGTGTACAGGTAGTCGTTGAACGCCTGGGCCTTGTCCGCGTTCGGGGAGTTCGTCAGCACCGCGGCCGGGTTCTCGATCTTGAACGTGACCGGCGGGGTGACGTGCTCGACGGGGTCCCCGTTGCGTTCGGCGAACAGGGCCTCGTTCTCGTAGCTGAGCAGAACGTCACCGGAGCCCTGCAGGAACGCCTCGGTCGCTTCGCGGCCGGACTTCGGCTGGATCTTGACGTGCTCGGTCACGAGCTGGTTGACGAAGTCCAGGCCGGCCTGGGGGTTGGCCCCGCCCTCGCTCTTCGCGGCGTACGGCGCGAGCAGGTTCCACTTGGCCGATCCCGAGCTGAACGGATTGGGGGTCACGACCTCGAGACCCGGCTGGAGCAGGTCGTCCCAGTCCTGGATGTTCTTCGGGTTGCCCTCGCGGACCACGATCGTCACGACGGAGCCGAAGGGAATGCCGTTGTAGGCACCGGTGTTCCAGTCCGCGTCGACGAGACCCGCGTCGACGAGGCGGGTGATGTCGGGTTCGACGGAGAAGTTGACGAAGTCGGCGGCCGCACCGTCCTTGACCTTGCGCGACTGGTCGCCGGAGGCGCCGTAGGACTGCTGGAAGGCAACGCCCTCGCCCTCTTCGGTGGCGTTGAATGCGGGGATGATCAGGTCGAAGCCGGGCTTCGGGACCGCGTAGGCGTACAGGTTGACGGTGCCGCCGGAGCCGTCCGCCACGCTGTCCTCACCGACGGTGTCGCTCGCGCCGCCCGCGCAAGCGGACAGCGCGGTCGCGGTGGCTGCCGCGAGGGCCGCGAACACGAGGGCAGAACGTTTCTTCATGGAACAGGGGCCTTCCTACAGGAGCGGTGTACGGAGGTGGTGACCCGCAGAAATCGGCACCGGAAGGCTCCGTGCGCACTGCCCGAGGCGTCCGGCGGATACCGGGGATCGGCACACGGAAGATCGATCGAGATTGCCCGGAAGCCGGTGCGGCAATGCCGCGGGTCGGGAAGGATCGATCAGCGACAACAGCTGACGTCGGCAACCGACAAGCTGCCGACAGCGATCAGCGCCAGCTCGTGGCGCACGCGGGGCAGTGTGGTTACGGACACGCCGGAGACTCTAGCAGAGCCGCCGATCATGCCCGACCGCGCGGTCAGCGGGTGAGAAACCAGGCGACGACGACGATGGCGAGCAGCGCGATCAGCGCCAGGGTCACGCGTGAGCGCGGCATGTCAGCGGTCCTTCGTCGTCGGTTCGGTCGTGGCGGGGACGGGCACATCGTGTTCGCGGCGTCCGACGGCCGCGAACACCCCTGCGAGAACGCGGTCGAGCAGCCAGGCCGCGCCGGCGCACAGCGGCACCATCACGAGCAGTACCAATGCGGCCTGCGGCACGAAGGACAGTCCGGCGAGCCACAGCTCGAATCCGTCCCACCACGATGCCACCCGGTCCACGCACCCACCTTAGACGGCGGGTCCACGACCACCGAATCCTCGGCCGTTCCCCGTGCAGGCGGAGCGCGCCGGACCGAGAATTGTGTGATGGGAGCCACGATCGACTTCGACGACCCCGATCCCGACGACCGGCCGCCGCCGATACTCCACCGGAGCCCGTATCCGCCGATCGACGACTACGCGTTCCTGTCGGACTGCGAGACGACCTGCCTGGTCGCCCGCAACGGCGCCGTCGAGTGGATGTGCCTGCCCCGGCCGGATTCGCCGAGCGTGTTCGGTTCGATCCTCGACCGCAGCGCGGGGCATTTCCGGATCGGCCCGCACGGACACACCGTGCCCGCAGCGCGCCGCTACCTTCCCGGTGGGCTGATTCTCGAGACCACCTGGCAGACCGAGACCGGCTGGATCGTGGTACGCGACGCGCTGGTGATGGGTCCGTGGCACGCGGTCGACGACCGGTCGCACACGCATCGCCGGACGCCGCCGGACTGGGATGCCGAGCACGTGTTGCTGCGCACGATCCGCTGCGTGAGCGGCACCGTGGAGTTCGAGATGAGCTGCGAGCCTGCGTTCGACTACAACCGGGAGTCCACGATGTGGGAGTACACCGGCAAGGTGTACGAGGAGGCGACCGCGCGCTGCCGGCCGGAAACGGCCGGTTCGCATCCGGAACTTCGCCTGACGACCGATATGCGCCTGGGTCTCGAAGGACGTGAGGCGCGCGCTCGCACCCGGATGTACAAGGGTGACAGTGTGTTCGTGGCCCTGTCGTGGTCCGACCACCCGGCTCCGAAGACGTTCGCGGAGGCGGCCGCGAAAATGGCTGCCACCGCAGACTTCTGGCGCGAGTGGATCACCACGGGCCGATTCCCGGATCATCCGTGGCGCAGCTATCTGCAGCGCAGTGCGCTGACGTTGAAGGGCCTGACCTACGCGCCGACCGGGGCACTGCTCGCGGCGTCGACCACCTCGCTGCCGGAAACTCCCGGCGGTGAACGCAACTGGGACTACCGCTACGCGTGGGTGCGTGATTCGACGTTCGCTCTGTGGGGCCTGTACACGCTGGGACTCGACCGGGAGGCCGACGACTTCTTCTCGTTCATCTCCGACGCGAGCCGTGACCAGCACGGCGTTCCCCGTCCGCTCCAGGTGATGTACGGGGTCGGCGGGGAACGTACCCTCGAGGAATCCGAACTCAACCATATGTGCGGCTACGACGAGGCCAGGCCGGTGCGGATCGGCAACGGCGCCTACCACCAGTCGCAGCACGATATCTGGGGCACCATGCTCGATTCGGTCTACCTCCACGTCAAATCCCGTGAGCACGTACCCGATTCGCTGTGGCCGTTGCTGAAACTCCAGGTCGAGGAGGCGTTGAAACACTGGCGGGAACCCGACCGCGGAATCTGGGAGGTACGCGGCGAACCCCAGCACTTCGTCTCGTCGAAGGTGATGTGCTGGGTCGCCCTCGACCGCGGCGCGAAACTCGCTGTGATGCAGGGCGAGAAGAGCTACGCGATGCAGTGGCAGAAGATGGCCGACGAGATCAAGGCCGACGTCCTCGCGCACGGCGTCGACGAACGCGGGGTGTTCACCCAGCGGTACGGGCATCCGTCTCTGGATGCGTCGGCGCTGCTGATTCCACTGCTACGGTTCCTGCCTGCCGACGATCCGCGGGTCCGCGCGACGGTGCTCGCCATCGCCGACGAACTCACCGAACACGGCCTGGTGCTGCGCTACCGGGTCGAGACCACCGACGACGGTCTTGCCGGCGAGGAGGGCACCTTCACGATCTGTTCGTTCTGGCTGGTGTCGGCACTGGTCGAGATCGGCGAGGTGGAGCGGGCCCGCGCGTTGTGCGAGCGGTTGCTCGGCTTCGCCAGCCCGCTCGAACTCTATGCCGAGGAGATCGATCCGCACACCGGCCGTCACCTGGGCAACTTCCCGCAGGCGTTCACCCACCTGGCCCAGATCAACGCGGTGGTGCACGTCATCCGCGCGGAGGAGCAGATCCAGACCGGCGCGTTCCACCCCGCCCATCTCCACCCGTCCTGATCTCAGACGCCGGCGATCGCCTCGAGCTGCGGCCGGATCGTGTCGAGCGCGTAGCCGATGGACAGCGACGAGGGCGTGTTGAACGCGGCGACGGTCGGGTAGTCGACGACGGCGAACTGTCCCTGCCCGACCACATACTGGGACAGCACTCCGGTCCGGCCCGCGAGCCCCGGCAGTGCGGCCTCCGCGATCTCGGCCTCACGATCGGAGATGATCTTCTCCGCGTCGTCGCTGCGCCCGAGGATCTCGCCGAGCACGCGGACCTGCTCGTCCCAGCGGTCGACACCGGTGTCGCCGAGCGGCGCGACCGTCGGCGCGACGGCGGACAGCGTGTCGAAATCCGTCTCGGGATCGACGAGCCACGATCCGAGTACGAGATCGGGTTGCAGCGAAGCGATCTGCTCGGCGGTGAAGGCTACCTTACATAGCGCTTACATAGCGCGGATGCGGTTATTGCTTGCCGAACCGGGCGAGCAGCGCCTCCGCCTGCGTCGCGATATCCCGGACGACGTCCCCGGCCGGCCTCTGCTCCCGAACGAGACCGGCCGCCTCTCCCGCGTACACGACCCCGACGTTTGGATCGTCGGCGACGTACGCGTCGGCGAGGGTCTGCTCGTCCACGCCGCGACCGTGCCAGTTCGCGGTGAAGTCGTTGGTGAGCGCACGCCCGCCCCACCGCTCCGGCCACGGCATGTGCCGCGCCTTGTCGAAGATGTCGGTGTAGACGGTGTCGCCACTGCCGGCGTCGACCAACTTCTGCCGGGCATAGGCCGGCCCGACGGTCTCCGGGCTCGCCAGCAGGGCCGTACCGACGTACGCTCCCTCGGCGCCGGCCGCGAGCACCGCCGCCAGACCGCGGCCCGATGCGATCCCGC
The DNA here is from genome assembly GCF_053589135.1 of Rhodococcus sp. NPDC003382. Classification (NCBI taxonomy): domain Bacteria; kingdom Bacillati; phylum Actinomycetota; class Actinomycetes; order Mycobacteriales; family Nocardiaceae; genus Rhodococcus; species Rhodococcus sp. NPDC003382. Next base: position 149,467 of record NZ_JBSFRH010000001.1, on the reverse strand, counting down.
CCGCCGCGAGCACCGGCAGCGACGTCGACTCGAGAACCTCCTGCAGCAGCGGCAGCGTGCCGACCCGGCCGGTGTGTCCGCCCGCCTCGTGGCCCTGCGCGACGACCGCGTCGACTCCCGCCGCCTCGACGACCCGCAGATCGTCGATCGAGTTGATCTGCGAGATGGCCAGTGCCCCTGCGTCGTGCACGCGTTGCACGTAGGGCGCGGGATCGCCGAACGACAGCGACACCACCCGCGGCCGCAGGTCGAGCACCGTACCGAGGAGCGTGGCGTCGTCGGCCAGGGCCCAGGTCATCAGGCCGAACCCGAGCAGTCCCCCACCGATCTCCCGTGCCGTCTGTGCCTCGGCCTCGAGCCACTCGGCGGTGTGGAAGCGGGCCGCGCCGATCAGGCCGATGCCGCCGGCGCGGGTGACCGCCCCGGCGAGGGCCCCACCGGCCCGCCCCACCATCGGCGCCCCGACGAGCGGAACGGTGATTCCCAGTTCACGGGTGAGCCAGGTGTCGAGCACGGCGGGATCCTTCCGGTGGAGTGGCGCCTACTTCTTGGGCTTGTCGGACGAAGCCTCCGACGACAGCGCCGCGACGAACGCTTCCTGCGGCACGTCGACGCGACCGATCGTCTTCATGCGCTTCTTGCCTTCCTTCTGCTTCTCGAGCAGCTTGCGCTTACGGCTGATGTCGCCGCCGTAGCACTTGGCGAGCACGTCCTTGCGGATGGCGCGGATGTTCTCGCGCGCGATGATCTTCGATCCGATCGCGGCCTGCACCGGCACCTCGAACTGCTGGCGCGGGATGAGCTCCTTGAGCTTCGTGGTCATCTTGTTGCCGTATGCGGCCGCGGCGTCCTTGTGCACGATCGCGCTGAACGCGTCGACAGCCTCGCCCTGCAGCAGGATGTCGACCTTCACCAGCGCGGCCTGCTGCTCGCCGGCCTCCTCGTAGTCGAGGCTCGCGTAGCCGCGGGTCCGGGACTTGAGCGAGTCGAAGAAGTCGAAGATGATCTCGGCCATCGGCAGCGTGTAGCGCAGCTCGACGCGGGTCTCGGACAGGTAGTCCATGCCGCCGAGCTCGCCGCGGCGGCTCTGGCACAGCTCCATGATCGAGCCGATGAACTCGCTCGGCGCGATGATCGTGCATTTGACGATCGGCTCGTAGATCTCGCGGGCCTTGCCCTCGGGCCAGTAGGACGGGTTGGTGACGATGTGCTCCTGGCCGCCCTCGAGGACGACGCGGTACACGACGTTCGGTGCCGTCGAGATGAGGTCGAGGCCGAACTCACGCTCGAGCCGTTCGCGGGTGATCTCCATGTGCAGCAGGCCGAGGAAGCCGCAGCGGAAGCCGAAGCCGAGCGCGACGGAGGTCTCCGGCTCGTAGGTCAGCGCCGCGTCGTTGAGCTGCAGCTTGTCGAGGGCATCGCGCAGGTCCGGGTAGTCGGAGCCGTCCACCGGGTACAGACCCGAGTAGACCATCGGGCGCGGCTCGCGGTAGCCGGTGAGCGGTTCGGTCGCGCCGTTGCGCGCGGTCGTCACGGTGTCGCCGACCTTCGACTGGCGCACGTCCTTCACGCCGGTGATGAGGTAGCCCACCTCGCCGACGCCGAGACCGGCCGTCGCCTTCGGTTCGGGCGAGACGATGCCGACCTCCAGCAGTTCGTGGGTCGCACCGGTCGACATCATCTTGATCTTCTCGCGCGGCACGATCTTGCCGTCGACGACACGAACGTACGTGACGACACCGCGGTAGGTGTCGTACACCGAGTCGAAGATCATGGCGCGGGCCGGCGCGTCCGGGTCCCCGACGGGCGGCGGGACCTGCCGGATCACCTCGTCGAGCAGTTCCGCCACACCCACACCGGTCTTGCCGGACACGCGCAGCACGTCGTCGGGTTCGCAGCCGATGATGTTGGCGATCTCCGCGGCGTAGCGGTCGGGATCGGCGGCGGGCAGGTCGATCTTGTTGAGGACCGGGATGATCGTCAGGTCCTTGTCGAGCGCGAGGTAGAGGTTCGCGAGGGTCTGTGCCTCGATGCCCTGCGCCGCGTCGACGAGCAGCACCGCGCCCTCACAGGCTTCGAGCGCGCGGGACACCTCGTAGGTGAAGTCGACGTGCCCGGGCGTGTCGATCAGGTGCATGACGTACTCTTCGTCGCCGACCTTCCAGGGCAGCCGCACGTTCTGTGCCTTGATGGTGATGCCGCGTTCGCGCTCGATGTCCATCCGGTCGAGGTACTGCGCGCGCATCGCGCGTTCCTCGACGACACCGGTGAGCTGCAGCATCCGGTCGGCGAGGGTGGATTTGCCGTGGTCGATGTGCGCGATGATGCAGAAGTTCCGGATCTTCGACGGATCCGTGAACGTCTTTTCCGCAAAGTTGCTGCTCAAGCCTTGTTCCCTCGTCTCACTCGCACACCGACACCGACCGGGTCGTCGCGACCGGTCCCGTTCTCGTCCCGCTACAGGATCGCATCAGCCACGATCCGCGCCTTCCCATCATCCCCCGGACCCCGCTCGGCAGGCACATCCAGGGTCGCGGCGGGGTCCGCCCGAGACTCTGCTCGGTACTTCGCTCAGGACGCAGACGGCTTCGGGGCGTCCCGTTTGCCGTGGCGGTTGATGCGCACGCGCAGATCGTCGAGCCCGACCTCGTGGCCGTCCTCGCTGCGGATCTGCACCCGGACCGGCGCGCTCGTGGCGTCCTCGACGAGCTGCAGCGGTCCGCCGTCGTCGTGCAGATACTTGTCGCCCCACTGCATGAGCGCGAGCACTGCGGGCAGCAGATCACGGCCCATGTCGGTGAGCACGTATTCGTAGCGCGTGCGCTGCCCCGGTTCCCGGTACGGGCTCTTGGCGAGCAATCCGGCTTCGACGAGTTCCTTCAGCCGCGCCGAGGCGACGGCCTCGGTGATGCCCACCCGCTGCGCGAAGTCGTCGAACCGGGTGGTGCCGTAGTACGCCTCCCGCAGTAGCAGCATCGCGGATCGGGTTCCGACGATCCGCATCGCGCGGCTGATCGAGCAGTGCTCACCGGTTTCCCACGCCGACCGGTCCGCGAGGGGTCCTTCGAGCTTCATCGCCATGCCCTCAGAATACTGACTTTCGGCCGCTATAGTCAGATCCGTCGTTGCTGGGTATGGTTTTGCATAGCTAGATGGTTGCAGTCAGCAGACCGAGCGTCCGGGATCCGACCCGGCGCTCACGAACGAGAAGGACTCCGATGAGAGACGCAGTGATCGTCGAGGCCGTCCGCAGTCCCCTGGGCCGGGGCCGGGAAACCGGTGCGCTGCACGACGTGCACCCCGTGGACCTGATGGCCCACAGCCTCCGCGCCGTCGTCGACCGCAGCGGCGTCGACCCGAACCTGATCGACGACGTGATCGGCGGCGTCGTCAGCACCGTCGGCGAGCAGGGCGCCAACGTCACCCGGCGCGCGGCACTCGCCGCCGGGTATCCGGAATCGGTGCCGGCCACCACCGTCGACCGGCAGTGCGGCAGCAGCCAGCAGGCGTTGCACTTCGCGGCACAGGGAGTGATCGCCGGCGCATACGACATCGCCGTTGCGGCCGGGGTCGAGTCGATGAGCCGGGTGCCGATGGGATCGAGCATGCTCGGGACGACCGATCCGAGCGGCGTCGCGTTCGCCGAACGCTACCCCGACGGCCTGGTGCCCCAGGGCATCAGCGCCGAGCTGATCGCCGCGCGCTGGGGCATCTCCCGCACGCAGATGGACGAGTTCGCGCTCGGCAGCCACGCGAGGGCGGCGACCGCCACGAAGAACGGTCTGTTCGACGCGGAGATCAGCCCCGTCGGCGAGGTTCGCACCGACGAAGGCATCCGCGTCGGCAGCACCCTGGAAACCCTGGCCGGGTTGCGTCCCGCCTACTTCGACGAGGCGATGGCGCGCAGGTTCCCGCGGATCGAGTGGAACGTGACGGCCGCCAACGCCAGTCAGGTCACCGACGGCAGCGCGGCGCTGCTGGTCACCACGAGCGAGCGGGCCGCACAGCTCGGGCTGACGCCGCTCGCCCGGGTGCACAGCGTCGCGGTCGCCGGGGACGACCCGCTGCTGATGCTGACCGCCGTCGTTCCCGCCACCCGCAAGGTGCTGGCGCGCGCCGGACTGACCCTCGACGACATCGACCTGTTCGAGGTCAACGAGGCGTTCGCGTCGGTGGTGCTCGCCTGGGCTCAGGAGACCGGCGCAGACCTGAACAAGGTGAACGTCCACGGCGGTGCCATCGCGCTCGGGCACCCGCTCGGGGCCAGCGGCGCCCGCCTGACGACCACGCTGATTCACGCACTGCATGAGCGCGGCGGTCGCTTCGGACTCCAGACGATGTGCGAGGCCGGAGGATTGGCGAACGCCACCGTCATCGAACGGCTGTGACCACCGAAACTACCGACCCACCGAAGGAACGAATCATGAACATCCAAGGACGCACCGTGCTCGTTACGGGCGCAACCGGAGGGCTGGGCCGGGAGTTCGTCCGCCAGTTCCTCGCTCGCGGAGCTCACCGCGTGTACGCCGCAGCGCGGCGCGATCACGACTGGCACGACGAACGCGTCGTCCCGATCTACCTCGACGTCACCGACCCCGATTCGATCCGGGCGGCGGCCGCCGCGGCGACCGATGTGGATGTGGTCGTGAACAACGCGGGGATCACCGGTGCACCCTCGCTGCTCACCTCCCCGATCGACGAGATCCGGGCCACGTTCGAGACCAATGTCTTCGGGCCGCTCGAACTCGTCCGCGCCGTCGCGCCCACCCTGGCGCGGCGCGGCGGCGGCGCCGTGATCGACGTGCACTCGGTGCTGAGCTGGCTGGCGGCGCCCGGGGCGTACAGCCCGTCCAAGGCCGCGTTCTGGGGTCTGACGAACACGCTGCGGCTCGAGTTGGCGGGACAGGGAACCCAGGTGGTCGGCGCTCATCTCGCCTACACCGACACCCCGATGATCGCGCACCTCGACGTCCCCAAGTCCGACCCCGCCGTCGTCGTCTCCCGCATCCTCGACGCTCTCGAGGACGGCGTGGACGAGGCGCTCGCCGACGAGGTGACGACCGGGTTCAGGGCAGTGCTCTCGACCGCCACCACCGGCCGGGTCCCGAGCCGCGCCTGACGAGCCGTCCGGTTCGGTCGATACCGCCCGAAACGACGGTTGGTGTACCGGTATTCCGATACACCAACCGTCATGACGGGCACGTCTGTGTCAGGCGTCGACCTGCTCGTAGTGTTCGACGGTCGGGAACGGGTCGTAGAAGTGGTGCAGCAGCCGACGCCACTGCTGGTAGTCCGCCGATCCGCGAAATCCCTCGGTGTGGTCCTCGAGGGTGTCCCATTCGACGAGCAGCAGGTAGGCGCCGGGCCGTTCGATGCAGCGGGACAGGCTCAGCCGGCGGAAGCCGGGCATCCGAGCGATGATCTGCCGGGCCTGAGCGAAGGCTGCTTCGAACTCGGTGGACATGCCCGGTTTCACCTGCAGCGGTGCGTGTTCGAGAATCACCTGCGCAGCGTAGTGCTCCCGACCGCGCCGGGCGTGTGCAACGACCGTCGGCCCGCTCCGGGCCCTACGCTCGAGGCCGTGTACAGCGACGACACCCCCGCCTTCGACCGCCTCCTCGCCGGCCTGCGCGCCCGCCGCGACCTCGCGGCCCAGCGCGCCACCGAAGCCGGTCTCGGGGAGCTTGCCGAGTTCGGCACCGTCGAGATCACCGTCGCCGAGCTCGACCAGCTCCTCGCCAAGATCGACGACCTCGACACCCAACTCATGACCCACGAATTCGTCGCCGGCCAACACCTCAAACAGACCCGAGTCACGGCCGCCATGATCGAGGACCTCGAGCAGGCCGTCGCCGGCCAGGACGGCCCCCTCGCCGACGCCATCATCGGCATCCTCGAGGCCCGTACGCGCCGTAAGGGCCGTTGACCTGCCGCCACGGACGCTGCCGCCGCGGCGCCGCTAAGCTCGGCGACCGTGGCTGGTACGTGGAAGAAACTCGGAAAGCAACTGGGCAAGCTGGCGGTCGAGCAGGGTCCTCGGCTGCTCGAGCAACTGCAGCGATCCGGTGCCTTGGACAAGGCCCGCATCGTGGCCGAGGGCAGAGCACGCACCGCACTCGGCGGCTCGGCGCAGACCCGTCGGCCCGCCCCCACACCCGGCCGGCCGGTGACCTCGCACAGCGCACCCACCGCGCACCGGGCGCGGCGCATCGACTATGCGCCCGACCTCGACGGTCGCGCCGATCCCGGTGAGATCGTGTGGACGTGGGTCGCCTACGAGGAGGACGCGAGCCAGGGCAAGGACCGGCCCGTTCTCGTCGTCGGCCGCAACGGCTCGACGCTGCTCGGTCTGATGCTCTCGTCGAACAGCGACCGCGACGGGCACCGCGACTGGCTCGCGCTGGGCCCGGGCGCCTGGGACGCCGAGAACCGGCCGAGCTGGGTTCGGCTCGACCGGGTTCTCGATGTCCCGGAGGAAGGCATCCGGCGCGAAGGCGCGATCCTGGACCGCAGGCGGTTCGACGCGGTCGCCACCCGCCTGCGCTCCGACTTCGGCTGGCAGTGAAGCCGGAGCGCAGCGAGACAGCGGTCGCGCGTTACGCGCGCAGGCCGCGGGTGTTGCCGAACAGCAGCCGGTAGACCAGCGCGCCCAGCGCACCGCCGATCAGCGGGAACACGATGAACACCCACAACTGGCCGAGCGCACCGACCTGGTAGGGCGCGACCGCGAGGCTGCGCGCCGGGTTGACCGAGGTGTTGTCGATCGGGATCGCGATCAGGTGGATCACCGCGAGGGTGAAGCCGATCGCGACACCGGCCATGAGCACGTCCGACACCTGATCGGTGGCCGAAAGCACCACGAACACCAGCAGCGCGGTGAGCAGCACCTCGATCAGGATCGTGGCGCCGAGGCCGTAACCCTCCTCCAGCACCCCACCGAGCGGGCCGGTGATCGCCGACGGACTGTGCGCACCCCAGCCGTTGGCACCGAGACCGTCCACGGTGCGGTCGTAGGACGGAAGCGACTGCGCGATCGTGTAGATCACCACACCGGCGAGCAGACCGCCGATGAACTGCGCGACCCAGTAGCCGACGGCACGCGCCGCGGTGATGTGGCCGACGATCAACTGGCCCACGGTGACTGCGGGATTGACGTGGCAGCCCGAGATCGGGCCGATCGTGTAGACGAGGAACAGCAGCGTGAGGCCGAATGCCAGCGCGACACCGAGATTGCCGACCTTCGCCCCGGCGAACACCGCCGTGCCGACGGCGGAGAACACCAGCACGAACGTGCCGATTCCTTCCGCCACGAACTTCTTGACGTCCGAGAACGGTTCCGTCTCGACGTATTCCTGGGCTGTCTCGTGTTGGGACGTCATGGGACCACCTAGAGGTTCGCGGCCCCGTGGGGCCGATCCGAGTCGGTTCGACTTCCCCCTGCGTCCGGCACATTACGCAAGCCGGGTGACCTCGACAACAACCTCGTGCGCCGTGGCGCCGCCGCCGGTGTAGATGCCCTTGAGCGGCGGCACGTCCGCGTAATCCCGTCCTACCCCGACCGAAACGTGCTGTTCACCGATGAACGACAGGTTGGTCGGGTCGTAACCCCACCACGCCCCGGTCCACGCCTCGATCCACGCGTGGGACTCTCCTGCGGCGGTCACCCCGATCTCGGCGTCGACCTGCGGATGCAGGTATCCCGAAACGTACCGCGCGGGAATGTCCATGGCGCGCAGCAACAACAGCGTCAGGTGCGCATAGTCCTGGCACACGCCGCTGCGGTCCGCGTACGCCTCGACGGCCGAGGTGTGCACCCCGGTCGAGCCCGGCACGTAGTTCATCTCCTCGTGCACCCACTGCGCGGCGGCGAACACCGCCGAGACCGGGTCGAGTCCGCGGGCCAGGCCGCGCGCGACCTTGGCGAGGTTCTTGTCCGCGGGCACGAACACCGTCGGCACCAGCAGTTCGTCGAACCGATCGCGGATCGGTTCCGAACGCAGTTCGTCCCAATCGACCACGGTCTCGGGCGGTCCCGACACCTCGGTTTCGACGACGGACAGGCCCGTGACGTCGAGCGAGGTGTGCGGGGCGTGCAGGTCGAAGGCGGTGACCCCGCTGCCCCAGTAGTCGGTGTAGCGGTAGGCCCGTGTCGCCGGTGTGGTGTCGACGCGGGACAGGATCACCGTCTGCCGGCCGTCCGACCGCGGCGTGAGACGAGCCTCGTTGTACGACGAGGTCACCGGCCCGTCGTAGCCGTATCCCGTGGTGTGCACCACGCGCATCCGCCAGCTCACAGTTCTCCTTCCACCGGCACGCGGTCGAGTTCCACGGCCCTCGCATCGATCCACGCCACCCAAGGGGCGGAGTGGAAGAACTGACGCGCAATCGCGTCACCGACCTGCCGGCACATGTCCTGCAGCATCAGCAGACGCTCGGCGAGTTCCTCCACGAGCACCCCCGGCTCGAGGAATTCGAGTTCGCTGCGGGCCCGCCCGAGCAGGCGCTGCGCCGCGTTCCCGGCTCCGAGCCGGTTGTCGGAGGAGTCGAGTTCGGCCAGGCAGCGTTCGGCCTCCTGGATCGCGCTGAATACCGAGCGCGGGAACAGCCGGTCGAGCAGCATGAACTCGACGATGCGGCCCGCGTCGAGCGCCCCCCGATAGGTGCGCAGGTAGGTGTCGTGCCCGCCCGCCGAACGCAGCACCGTCGCCCAGGTCGGGGAGGTCGGACGGTCGCCGGCCCGCGACAGCAGCAGGCGCACGGTCATGTCGACGCGTTCGATGGACCGGCCCAGCAGCAGGAATCGGTAGCCGTCGTCGCGGCACAGAGTGCTGTCGGCCAGGCCCGCGAACATCGCGGCACGTTCCTCGATGTAGCGGAAGAACTCGTGCGGGCCGAGGCGTTTCGACGCGCGTTCACGTTCGGCGAGACCGTTGTAGGTGGTGTTGAGGCACTGCCACATCTCCGTGGACGTGACCTCGCGCGCGCCGCGGGCGTTTTCCCGTGCGGCGGCGATCGTCGACGCGATCGACGTGCCGCCGTCGCGTCCGAACGCCACGAGGTCGACGACGGACTGCACGTCCAGGGCACCGGCAGGCTCGTCGAACCCGAGAACACGCAGCAGCCGGCGGCACGTCTTGTCGGGATCGACCGTCGAGTCCTCGAGAAGCTGGTGGACCGCGACGTCCATGATCCGGGCCGTGTCGTCGGCCCGCTCGACGTAGCGGCCGATCCAGAACAGCGATTCCGCGTTGCGCGCCAGCATCAATGCCCCCTCCCGTTCTGCTGTTGCTGCTGTTGTTGTTGCTGCTGGGTGTCGCTCAGTTCCGGTCCGCGATCGACGGATCCGACCTGCAACGGTTCCGCGACGACCCGGTCGCCACCGAGTTCGCTCTCCTCGCCCGAGCTGCGGGGCGCGAGCACCCACGTGTCCTTGCTGCCGCCGCCCTGGCTGGAGTTGACCACCAGCGACCCTTCGGGCAGCGCGACCCGGGTCAGGCCGCCCGGCAGCACCCACACGTCCTCACCGTCGTTGACCGCGAAGGGCCGCAGGTCCACGTGCCGCGGCGCGAGCGCCTCGCCTGCCCGGGTGGGGACGGTCGACAGCTGCACGACTGGCTGCGCGATCCAGCTGCGCGGGTCGGCCCGGATCTTGCGGGCCATGGTCTTCAGTTCCGCGGCGGAGGCATCGGGGCCGAACACGATGCCGTAGCCGCCGGAGCCCTCGACCGGTTTGATCACCAGTTCGTCGATGCGGTCGAGGACCTCCTCACGCTCCTCGTCCAGCCAGCACCGCAGGGTGTCGACGTTCGGGAGCAGCGGCTTCTCGCCGAGGTAGTAGTCGATGATGTCCGGCACATAGGTGTAGATCAGCTTGTCGTCGCCGACACCGTTGCCGACAGCGCTCGAGATGACGACGTTGCCCGCGCGGGCGGCATTGAGGATGCCGGCGACACCGAGCACCGAGTCGGGCCGGAACTGCATCGGGTCGAGGAAGTCGTCGTCGATGCGGCGGTAGACGACGTCGACCTGCCGCTCACCTTCGGTGGTGCGCATGTAGACGATGTTGTCGCGGCAGAACAGGTCGCGGCCCTCGACGAGTTCGACACCCATCTGCCGGGCGAGGAGGGAGTGTTCGAAGTAGGCGGAGTTCGCGACACCGGGGGTGAGCACCACGACGGTGGGGTCGGCGGCGTTGGGGGCCGCGGCGGCACGCAGTGCGCGCAGCAGGCGCAGCGCGTACTCGCCGACGGGCCGGACCCTGTGTTCGAGGAACAGGTCGGGAGCGACCCGGGCCATCGCGCGACGGTTCTCCATGACGTAGGACACGCCCGACGGGGATCGCAGGTTGTCCTCGAGGACCCGGAAGGTGCCGGTCTCGTCGCGGATGAGGTCGATCCCGGCGACGTGGATGCGCACCCCGTTCGGCGGCACGATGCCGGCCGCTTCGCGGTGGAAGTGCTCACACGAGGTCACCAGCCGTTTGGGCACGACGCGGTCGCGGAGGATGTGCTGCTCGCCGTACACGTCGTGGAGGAACATCTCGAGCGCCCGCACCCGCTGGGTGACGCCTCGCTCGATCTTGGTCCATTCTGCGGCGGCGATCACCCGCGGCACGAGGTCGAGCGGGAACGGTCGTTCCTGCCCGGACAGGGAGAAGGTCACACCCTGGTCGGTGAACGCCCGGCCGAGCGCCTCGGTGCGGGCGGTGAGGTCCTCCGGTCCCTTCGCTTCGAGGATCTTCGCGAGGCGCCGGTACGGGGCTCGCACACGGCCGTCCGCGTCGAACATCTCGTCGTACGCCGCTCCGGCGGCGGCCGCGTCCGGGTAGCCGTCGAAGACGTCGGTGGTCGTCGATCGACGTCGTTTCCCGGTTCCGGCAGCGTCGAGGGTGGAGTTGCGGCGGCTCATGTCCGAAATGTTCGTACACGTCCGGCCCGGGTGCGGAATCGGAAACAAACTTGTCACGCCCGCGAAACATTTGGAACGGGAACGAAATATTCGGGCCCCGAACGCGACCGCTTTTTGGCATTGCGGCGGCCCGCTGGTATCGTCGTACGTCGGTGCGCTTTGGTGCACCCAGAGCTTTCCGACCAGCTACCCAGCAAAACGACAGGATTTTACGCGTGGCCAACATCAAGTCCCAGGTGAAGCGGATCCGCACCAACGAGCGCAACCGACTCCGCAACCAGTCGGTCAAGTCCTCGCTGCGCACGGCGATCCGTTCCTTCCGCGAGGCCGCGGCCGCCGGCGACAAGGACAAGGCCACCGAGCTCCTCGTCTCCACCAGCCGCAAGCTCGACAAGGCCGCCAGCAAGGGTGTCATCCACCCGAACCAGGCCGCCAACAAGAAGTCGGCTCTGGCGAAGGTTGCCAACCAGCTCTGAGGTAGAACGCAAGCTCTGGCTCCGACAAGACCGCCCTCTCCGTGAGGGCGGTCTTTCGTCGTCCGGACCCCGGACCGAACCGGGAGCGGTGATCAGCGGCCGGCCAGGGCGGCGATCCGCCGGACCGCACGCTCGACCGCGTAGTCGGCGTCGGCGGCGATGCCCTTGACCTCACCGTTGAGGGCCGCCACGATCGCCAGTCCGGACGCGACCGAGTCCGGATTCCACGCGCGGGCCTGCGCCTGCGCCTTCTTCACCTTCCACGGCGGCATACCCAGATCCGACGCCATCTTGAACGGATCACCGCGCCCGGCGGACCCGACCCGCGCGATGGTGTGCACCGCGTCGGCCAGCGCGTCGGCCAGCAGCACGTGCGCGACACCGCGGTGCATCGCCCAGCGCAACGCCTCGAGCGCGCCGGCCGTGTCCCCCGCGACGGCCTTCTCGGCCACCTCGAACCCGGTGACCTCCGCCTTGCCGGAGTAGTACCGGTTCACCGCGGTCACGTCGACCTTCCCGCCGGTGTCCGCGCACAACTGGCTGCACGCGGCGGCGAGTTCCCGCAGATCCGAGCCCACCGCGTCGATCACCATCTGCACGACGTCGGGCGCCACGCGCACCCCGGCGGCCCGGAACTCGGCGCGCACGAAGTCGACACGTTCGCTCGCCTTGGTGACCTTCGCGCATTCGTGGACCTCGGCGCCGCACTTCTGCAGCGACCCCACCATCGCCTTGGCCCGGCCGCCGCCGCTGTGCAGGATCACCAGCGTGACGCCCTCGGGTGGCGCGGCCGCCGCGTCGAGGATCAACGCGACCGCGTCCTTGCCGGCCTCGGCGGCGGCTTCGAGCACCACCACGCGGTCCTCGGCGAACAGCGACGGACTCAGCAGTTCCGCGAGTTCGGCGGCACCGGCATCGCCCGCGCGCAGCCGGGACACCGGCAACTGGGCGCCCGCGCCGCTGGTTTCGCGTACTCCGGCGACGATCCCGGCGACCGCGCGTTCGACGAGCAGTTCTTCGTCGCCCAGGACCAGGTGCAGTTGCGTCGCGCTCACGGACCGATCGTGCCACGATGGTCGGACACGACGGCAAGGGCCCCGGACCCGGCCCGTACCACCGCGATGTCCCCCAGCACGTCGGTGGTCAGTACCCGTGTGCCCAGTTCCTGCAGACTCGACAGAATCTCCGGGTGCGGGTGCCCGAACGGGTTGTCGCGTCCGACCCCGACCAACGCGACGCGGGGACGCACCTCCGCGAGGAACCGCGACGACGACGTCCGTGAACCGTGATGCGGAACCTTGAGCACGTCGGCCCGAACCTCGGCGCCCGAGCGCAGGAGTGCCTCCTGCGCACCCGCTTCGGCATCGCCGGTCAGCAGCACCGACCCGATCGGGGTATCGGCCCGCGCGACCAGCGACCGGTCGTTCTCCTCACCACCGCCCGGACCGTCGCCGAGCACCCGGAGGGTGATCGTCCCGATCGTGAACACCTCACCCCGATGGATTTCCCGGGTCGGCACCGAGAACCGCCGCGCGGTCGCGACCAGGTCGGCACCGCCGGGGCGCGAGGTCGCGCCCGGACCCGTGACGACGACCGCCACCGACCGATCCGCGAGCACACCGCCGAGACCGCCGACGTGATCGGCATGCAGATGGGTGATCAACAGCATCGGGATGCGGGTCACCCGCAGCCGGCGCAGGCACCGGTCCACGGCCGTCGCATCCGGTCCGGTGTCCACGACGATCGCGCCGCCGTCGCCGGTGGACAGCACGAAACTGTCACCCTGTCCCACATCGCACGCGACGAGCACCCACCCCGTCCCGGGCCAGCCCGGCCGGCCGATCCACACCGGCACACACACGGCCGCCGCGGCCAGTGCCGCGACCGCGACGATCCTCCTCAGCCGGCGGTGCCGTGCCACCACCCAACCGCACACGATCGCCGCACCGACGGTCACGGCACCGGCCGCACCCGCCGGCACCGTCAGTTCGGCGGTGGGCAACGCGGCCGCGCGGTCGGCCACTTCGAGCAGCCACCACAGCATCGGGGCGGCGCCGCGCGCGAGCAGTTCCGCCCCCGGCGACCACACCGCGCCGCACAGGACGACCAGGGACCCGAGCACGGTGAGCGGCGGAAGCACCGGCGCCACCAGCACATTCGCGACGACCGCCACCACGCTCACCGAGCCGGACAGGGCCGCGACGATCGGGGCGGTGACGACGAACGCCGCCGCGGACACCGCACACACCTCGGCGAGGGCCCGCGGGATGCCGCGGGCCCGCATGCGCGTCACCCATCCCGGCGCCACCGCGATCAGTCCGGCCGTCGCGACGACCGACAGCGCGAAACCGGCGTCGGCTGCGAGCTCCGGTGCGACGATCAGCAACATCCCGATCGACGCGGCGAGCGCCGGCATCGCCTGCCTGCGTCGTCCCACCACCAGTGCGAGCAGCGCGACCGATCCCATCGCGGCGGCGCGCAGCACGCTCGGTGACGGCCGCACCACGACGACGAACGCGACGAGTGCCAGGGCGGCGAGGACGGTACCCGTGCGCGGTCCGATTCCGAGTGCCCGCACGAGCAGCAGCACCGCGCCGAGCACGATGCTCACGTTCGCCCCGGACACCGCGGTCAGATGGGTCAGACCCGCGACCCGGAACTCCTCGCGCACGTCGTCCGGCAGGTTCGAGGTGTCCCCGACGATCAGTCCCGGCAGCAGCCCGGCGGCATCGGGTGACAGCACGGCCTGCGCCGCGGACGCGAGCCCTTCCCGGACGGTCGCGGCCCACCGCTGATGCAGCGGCGGCGGCGCGACCGCGCGCGGTGGTCCCTGGGCCCGCAGCAGCGCGGCCACGAGTCCCGGCCCGTCCGCGACGGCGAGCGTGCCGCGCACCGTGATGCGTTGTCCCGGAACCAGTTCCGACCAGGTTTCGGCCGCCGCGAACAGGACGACCGAGCCGCCCGCGTCGACGCGCTCGCGTCCGATCTGCGCGGACCGCAACGACGCCGGGATCCGCACCTGCGGCTCCCCACCGAAAGCGTTCTGCCGCACCGCTTTCGGATCGTCGTCGACCACCACCTCGGCGGTGACGCGCGCTCCGCGCGGCGCCGCGGTCGCGAGCGGATGCGTCTCGGCGGCTGCGGCACGCACCCCGACGGCGACGCCGTAGCCGGCGCCGATCAGCAACGCTGCCAGGAGCGGTCCCGCGACCACGCGGACCCGTCTCGATCTGCGTGCGCGGGCGAATGCGGCAACCCCGGCGAGCAGCACGGCGATCACGGTGCCGGCCAGGGCCGCCCGGCTGCCCGCGTACAGACCGAGCAGCGTGACGGCCCATGCCGCGGCCGCGCACGGAACGAGCCGGGCATCGAGCCGCGTAGCGATCCGGTCGCTGTTCACACCGTGACCAGCGTGCGCAGTCGCGCGAGCCGGGCCGGGCCGATGCCGTCGACCTCGCCGAGTTGCTCGACATCCGTGAACGGCCCGTTCTCGTCGCGCCAGGCGATGATGGCCGCGGCGGTCACCGGACCCACTCCGGGCAACGCGTCGAGCGCCGCTTCGTCGGCGGTGTTCAGATTCACCGGTCCCGCCGCACCTCCCGATGCCGCGCCTCCCGATGCCGCACCTCCCGATGCCGAGGCTCGTGATCCCGCACCGGTTCCGGCGCTCGACACGCTGCTCGCGGGAGGCGGCGGATCCGGCGGCGCGGCACCGACGACGAGCTGGTCGCCGTCGGCGAGGCGCTGCGCCAGATTGATGCCCGTAAGGTCGGCGCCCGGCAACGCTCCCCCGGCGGCAGTCAGCGCATCCGCGACCCGCGTACCGGGTGCCAACGTCACGAGGCCCGGTGCGGCGACCAACCCGACGACGCTGACTACGAGTTCTTCGAGCTCGACCGTGTCCGGCGCCGCTGCCGCGCCGCTCGGCGCGGAAAGTAGCGGGTCGGACGCGGTCGACACCGAAGGCAGCGGTGGAACCGCTTGCGGCACAGGCTGATCACGCCACACCACGACGAACGCGACGAGTGCCGCGACGATGCCGACCACGCCGAGCGCCGCGGTCCCGCCGTTGCCCGTCTGCCAGCGTGCCGCGCGCAATCGGTCGATCAGCCGCAGCGGTTCCGGCTCACCGACCGGTGACTCTTCCCCATCGTCACCGGCAGCCCTGTCCCCGGCAGCCCTGTAATCACCGTCGGCCCCGTAGTCACCGGCGGCACGGGCGATCGCGTCCAGCCGGGACCGGACCCGTTCCCCCTCGTCGCCGCTCCCCATGCCGCGACGGTAACCATCCGGGGATCGGCGCGAGACCCGCCGACGCCGGATCCGGCGAATCTGTGGATGAATCCGGCGCCTGTGGACAACCCAACGTCACCAGAAGAACGGTGTCACTGGAAGAACACAGCCGCCCGGTCCGCGAGATCCAGCACCGGCTGCGGCGCGATCCCGAGCACGACGGTCACCAGCGCGGACACCGCCACAACCGTCGCGGTCACCGCACCCGGTGCGACGACCGTCACCGCGTCGTCGCCGGGTTCGGTGAAGAACATCAGCACGATGACCCGCACATAGAAGTAGGCGGCGATCGCACTGCAGACGACACCGACGACGACGAGCGGCGCGGCCCCGCCCTCGATCGCGGCACCGAACACCGCGAACTTGCTGACGAAACCACTGGTCAGCGGGATCCCGGCGAACGCGAGCAGGAACAGGGCGAATGCCGCTGCGGCGACCGGGGATCGACGGCCCAGCCCTGCCCACGCGGACAGGTCGCCGGCTTCCCCGGTGCGGTCGCGGACGAGCCCGACGATCGCGAACGCCCCGACGGTGCTGATCCCGTAGGCGAGCAGATAGAACATCGTCGACGCGACGCCGGCGTGGTTGGCCGCGACCAGGCCGGTGAGAACGAAACCGACGTGAGCGACGGACGAGTACGCGAGCATTCTCTTGACGTCGCGCTGGGTCACCGCGATCACCGACGCGGCCACCATCGTCAGGACGGCGACGGCCCCGAGCACCGGCTGCCAGTTCGCGCTCAGCCCGGGCACCGCGACGTAGAACACCCGCAGCAGCGCCCCGAAGGCCGCGATCTTCGTCGCCGACGCCATGAACGCGGTGACCGAGGTGGGGGCGCCCTGATAGACGTCGGGGATCCACGACTGGAACGGCACCGCACCGACTTTGAACAGCAACCCGACCGCCAGCAGCGCCACACCGATCAGGGCCAGGGTGTCGTCGCCGGACCCGCCGGCGACGGCCGCCGCGATCCCGGACAACCGCACCGTGCCCGCGTACCCGTACAACATGGCCATGCCGTAGAGGAAGAACGCCGACGAGAAGGCGCCGAGGAGAAAGTATTTCAGCGCCGCTTCCTGCGAGAGCAGGCGCCGGTGCCGCGCGAGGCCGCACAGCAGGTACAGCGGCAGCGACAGCACCTCGAGGGCCACGAACATGCTGAGCAGGTCGTCGGATGCGGGAAACAGCAGCATCCCTCCGACCGCGAACATCGCGAGCGGGAACACCTCGGACGTGGTGATTCCCTGGCCTGCCGCCGCGCGCTCGGCGGCGCTTCCCGGCGGCACGGCCGGTTGCGGCGCGAAATCGTCGACGGCGAACCGGGCCCCGGCCGTGACCGTCTCGGCCCCGACCGCCTCCGCCACTGCCACACGGCGTTGCGCGATCAATCCGACCGCGAGGATCGAGGTCAGCAGGATCGCGCCCTGCAGGAACAGGGCCGGGCCGTCGATCACGACCGCGCCGAGCACCGCCGAACTGCTGGTTCCGGCGAGCGAGACGACCGCAACGAAGGCTGCGACGAGACCGGCGATCGCGAGCACGAACTGCGTCGTGTGCCGGACCCGGCGGGGCACGAATGCCTCGACGAGCACCCCCGCGACCGCGACACCGAGCACGATGAGCATCGGCGAGAGCAGACCGTATTCGATCGACGGAGCGCTGATCTCGTTCACTCGGATTCACCTCCCTGCTCGGGCGTATCGGTTTCCGGATCGGCGCCCACCACCGCCCCGGTCAGCACCGGACCGGGCACGGTGGGCGCCGGGTCGGTCTGCCCGATCGTGGTCATCGTGTGGTTCACGGCCGGGTCGATCACATCGAGCGCGGGTTTCGGGAACAGGCCGAGCACGATGAGCAGCGCGACGAGCGGTGCGACGACGACCAGTTCGCGCGGCACCAGGTCGCGGACCTCCTCGTTGCCGGAGGCGAGCGGACCGGTCATCATCCGCTGGTACAGCCACAGCACGTAGATCGCGGAAAGCACGAGCGCGCCGGTGGCGAACACCGCGGCGACGCCGTAGCGCGGGAATGTGCCGATCAGGACCAGGAATTCGCTGATGAACGGGGCGAGCCCGGGCAGCGACAGCGTCGCCAGACCGGCGACGAGGAACGTGCCGGCCGCGATCGGGGCGACATTGCGGACCCCTCCGAACGAGGCGATCAGGCGAGAACCCCTGCGGGAGACGAGGAATCCCGCGATGAGGAACAACGCCGCGGTCGAGAGCCCGTGGTTGACCATGTACAGCGTCGATCCGGTCTGGGATTGGCTGGTCATCGCGAAGATGCCCAGCACGATGAACCCGAAGTGCGAGATCGACGTGTAGGCGATCAGCCGCATCACGTCCGTCTGCCCGATGGCGGCGATCGCGCCGTACAGGATGCCGATCACCGACAGGGTGACGATCAGCGGCGCGAACGTCGCCGACGCCTCGGGAAACAGCTGCAGGCAGTACCGGATCATCGCGAACGTGCCGACCTTGTCGACGATCGCCATCATCAGCACGGCGTTCGCCGGTGTCGCTTCGACGGCGGCGCCGGGCAGCCAGCTGTGGAACGGCCACAGCGGTGCCTTGACCGCGAACGCGAACATGAATCCGAGGAACAGCGCGTTCAGCAGCCCCGGGGAGGCATCGAGTTCACCGGCCGTCGCCAGCGCGACGACCTCCCGGAAGTCGAACGTCCCCACCCCCTGGTCGACGGTCAGGATGTACAGACCGATGACCGCGGCGAGCATCATGAGGCCGCCGAACAGGTTGTAGAGCAGGAACTTCACCGCCGCCGCGGAGCGGGCGGCCCGGTCCTGCGCCCGGCCGAACCCGCCGATGAGGAAGTACATCGGGATGAGCATCGCCTCGAAGAACACGTAGAACAGCAGGATGTCGAGTGCTGTGAAGGCCAGCAGCACCATCGCCTCGACCACCAGGATCAGCGCGACATACGCGTGCGGCCGCTTGCCCCCGATGCCGTTCCGCACCACGGCGTCCCGGGTGTCGTTCCATCCGGCCAGCAGCAGCAACGGCACCAGCACCGCGGTGAGCAGGACCAGCACCAGCGCGATGCCGTCGACCCCGAGCGTGTATCCGGCACCGAAAG
The DNA here is from genome assembly GCF_053589135.1 of Rhodococcus sp. NPDC003382. NCBI lineage: Bacteria > Bacillati > Actinomycetota > Actinomycetes > Mycobacteriales > Nocardiaceae > Rhodococcus > Rhodococcus sp. NPDC003382. Next base: position 130,697 of record NZ_JBSFRH010000001.1, on the reverse strand, counting down.
ACGGAATCCACCGGTGCGATTCCACGAACTGGTACTGCGCTCCCCCGGGTTCGAACCGCACCGCCACGACGATCGCGAGCACCGCGACCACCAGCGACACGACGAGGGCACCGGCCTTGGCGAGGTCGGGCCGGCGCGCCGGCACCGTCCACACGAGCAGCGCGCCGATCACCGGCACCAGCCACAACGCGCTCAGCCACGGGAACTGGTTCATCGCATCCTCACCAGAGCACCATCGTGGCGACCACGAGGGCCGCGCCTACCAGCATGGACAGGGCATAGGACCGGGCGAATCCGGATTGCAGCGTGCGCAGCCGCGCCGACGCGGCCCCGATCAGCGCGGCGACCCCACCGACGGCACCGTCGACGGCGCGGTCGTCGACCTCGACGAGAGCGCGGGTCGCGTGCTGTCCGGGTCGCATGAACACCGCTTCGTTGACCGCGTCCCCGTACAGGTCGCGGCGCGCGGCACGGGTCAGGGCGGACACCTCGTCCGGTGCATCGACCGGGATCTCGCGGATCGCGTACTGCCGGTAGGCGATCGCGACACCGACGAGCACCACCGCGAGGGTCACGACGGTGAGCACCCACACCGGGACCGGCAGTTCACCGTGCTCTTCCCCGACCACCGGTTCGAGCCAGTTCTCCAGCGCCCCACCGTAGGCCAGCAGCGCGCCCCCGGCGACCGAGCCGATCGCCAGCACCACCATCGGCACGGTCATCACCCCGGGTGATTCGTGCGGGTGCGCATCCTCCGCCCACCGCCGCCGTCCGAAGAACGTCATGAGCATCACGCGGGTCATGTAGAACGCGGTGATGCCGGCGCCGAGCAGCGCGGCCGCACCGAGGACGAATCCTTCGGCGCCGCCTGACCCGAATGCCGCCTCGATGATCAGATCCTTCGAGAAGAAGCCCGCGAACGGCGGGATCCCGATGATCGCCAGATACGCGAGACCGAACGTGACGTAGGTGATCGGCATGACGGTGCGCAGGCCACCGAAGCGGCGCATGTCGGTCTCGTCGTTCATGCCGTGCATCACCGAGCCGGCGCCGAGGAACAACCCGGCCTTGAAGAAGCCGTGGGTGAGCAGGTGCATGATCGCGAACGCGTAACCGGCCGGACCGAGGCCCGCGGCGAGCACCATGTAGCCGATCTGGCTCATCGTCGACGCCGCCAGCGCCTTCTTGATGTCGTCCTTCGCGCAACCGATGATCGCGCCGAACAGCAGGGTCACGGCCCCGACGATCACCACGCCCAGTTGCGCGCCCGGCGCGACGTCGAAGATCGGGCCGGACCGCACGATGAGGTAGACACCGGCGGTGACCATCGTCGCGGCGTGGATCAGCGCGGACACCGGGGTCGGGCCTTCCATCGCGTCCCCGAGCCACGCCTGCAACGGCACCTGCGCGGACTTGCCGCATGCCGCCAGGAGCAAGGTCAGGCCGATCGCGGTCGAGACCGTTTCGCTCGCACCCGGAACCGCGGCGAAGACGTCGGCGAACCCGATCGAGCCGAACGAGGCGAACATGATCATCATGGCGACGGCCAGGCCCGTGTCACCGACCCGGTTGACGACGAACGCCTTCTTCGCCGCGGTCGCCGCGGTCGGCTTGTACTGCCAGAACCCGATGAGCAGATACGACGCGAGACCGACACCCTCCCATCCGAGGTACAGGCCGAGATAGTTGTCGGCCAGCACCAGCACCAGCATCGCCGCGAGGAACAGGTTGAGGTACGCGAAGAACAACCGCCGTCCGGGTGCCCGTCCGGCCGTGTTGCCCGACGGGTCCGGGCCGTGCGCCATGTACCCGACCGAATAGATGTGGATCAACGACCCGACACCGGTGATGAGCAGCACGAAGCACATCGACAACTGGTCCAGTTGCAGGCCGAAGTCGACCTGCAGCTCGCCGACGGGCACCCACGAGAACAGGTCCTGCTGCACGGCCCGGTCGTCGGCGGCGCGCCCCAACATCTGCACGAACAGCACCACTGCCAGCCCGAACGAGACCAGCGCGGTCGCGCATCCGACCAGATGTCCCCACGTGTCGCTGCGCCGGCCGGTCAGCAGCAGTACCGCGGCGCCGGCGAGCGGCAACGCCGGCAGAAGCCACAAGGCCGAGGTTCCGCCCATCCCGGTCTCCTCCCAGTGCTCTCGGAAAACTCAGTTCTCTCGGCAGGCTCAGTGCTTGAGCAGGTTGTTGTCGTCGACCGACACCGAACGGCGGGTGCGGAAGATCGTCATGATGATCGCGAGGCCGACCACCACCTCGGCGGCGGCGACGACCATCGTGAAGAACGCGAACACCTGCCCGTCGAGATTTCCGTGCATCCGCGCGAACGTCACGAACGACAGGTTCACGGCGTTGAGCATGAGCTCGACGCACATGAACACGATCAGGGCGTTGCGCCGCACGAGAACACCCGCGGCGCCGATGGTGAACAGCAGTGCGGAAAGGTACAGGTAGTTCGCCGGATTCATCGGGTCTCCTCCTCGTCCGGCCTCTCGACGATCGCGCCCCGGGCCTCGAGTACCCGGCTCACAGACAGTGGCGAATAGCTGCCGTCCGGCAGTCGGGCCGGAACGTCGACGGCGTTGCGCCGCGCGTACACCCCGGGACTCGGCAGCGGCGTCACCCGCACCTCCGGCTCCCCCGCTGCACCCCACTCCCGGAACCGCCTGCGGGCCAGTTCCTTCTGACCGAGACGCTCACCCGTCCGTTCGCGATGGGTCAGCACCATCGCACCGATGGTCGCGGTGACGAGCAGCGCCCCGGTCAGTTCGAACGCCCACACGTACCGCACGAACAGCAGTTCCGCGAGACCCGCGACGTGCCCGTCACCGGCGTCCACCAGACCCGCGAACGGCGGCAGCTCGGAGTCGGCGAGGAACCCGATGATCAGCACCCCGAACCCGATTCCCGCCACGACCGCCGCGATGCGGTGCCCGCGAAGGGTTTCGGTGAACGATTCGGACGCGTCGACGCCGACGAGCATCACCACGAACAGGAACAGCATCATGACGGCGCCGGTGTACACGACGATCTGGACGACACCGAGGAACTGGGCGTCCTGGGCGATGTAGAATGCGGCCAGCACGATCATGGTCAGCGCCAGGAAGATCGCCGAGTACACGGCCTTGCTCGAGACGACCACCCCGATGGCACCGATCACCGCGACGACGGCGAGAATCCAGAACTGCACCGCTTCACCGGTGGACGTGCGCTCGACGACGTCCTGGGCCAGGACCGTGAGGGTGTTCATTGTTCCGACCCCTCTTTCGGCGCAGCACCCGGCACCAGACCCCGGTAGTAGTCCTCCTCGGTGGTGCCGGGATACATCGCGTGCGGCGGCGCCTCCATCCCGGGTTGCAGCGGCGCCAGCAGCCGCGAGCGGTCGTAGATGAGATCGGCGCGGTTGTCGTCGGCCATCTCGTATTCGGCGGTCATCGTCAGCGCACGCGTCGGGCACGCCTCGACGCACAGTCCGCAGCCGATGCAGCGCAGATAGTTGATCTGGTAGACCCGGCCGTACCGCTCCCCCGGCGAATACCGTTCGGCCTCGGTGTTGTCCGCCGCTTCCACGTAGATCGCGTCGGCCGGGCACGCCCACGCGCACAGTTCGCAGCCGATGCACTTCTCGAGGCCGTCGGGATGCCGGTTGAGCTGATGGCGGCCGTGATACCCGGGCGCCGGCGGCCGTTTCTGCTCGGGATACTGCTCGGTGATCGGCTTCTTGAACATCGCCGCGAACGTGGTGCCGAAACCGGCGATGGGATCGAGGAATTCGGGCATCGTCATCCCTCCGCTGGGGTGCGCTGCGCGGGCACGGGACCCGGCATCGGTGGGACCGGGAAACCCCCGGCCCCAGGGTCGAACGGTTCGGCCGCCTCCGGTGCGGCCCGGGCGGGTTCGCCGCCACCGGACGTGCGCCGCAACCGGGTGAACACCAGGAACGCCAGGACGCACACCACCCCGACGGCGGCGAGTGTGCCCTGCCCGGCCACGTATCCCTCGTTGCCGAGCGCCCGGATCACGGCGACGACCACGACCCACAACAGCGATGCCGGAATGAGGACCTTCCAGCCGAGATTCATGAACTGGTCGTAGCGGAGCCGGGGCAGGGTGGCGCGCAGCCACACGAACAGGAACAGGAATGCCCACACCTTGGCGACGAACCACAGCACCGGCCACCAGCCGGAGTTGGCACCGTCCCACATGTTCAGCGGCCACGGAGCGTGCCAGCCGCCGAGGAACAGCGTGGTGGCCAGCGCGGACACGGTGGTCATGTTCACGTACTCGGCGAGCATGAACATCGCGAAGCGCAGCGACGAGTACTCGGTGTGGAATCCGCCGACGAGTTCGCCCTCGGCTTCGGGCAGGTCGAACGGGGCGCGGTTGGTCTCGCCGACCATGGCCGTGACGTAGATGAGGAACGACGGCAGCAGCAGGAAGACGTACCACGTCCCGACCTGCCCGGACACGATCCCGGACGTGGACATCGTGCCGGAGAGCAGGAACACCGCGGCGAACGCCAATCCCATCGCGATCTCGTACGAGATCACCTGCGCGGTCGAGCGCAGACCGCCGAGCAGCGGGTACGTCGAGCCGGACGACCAGCCGGCGAGCACGATGCCGTACACACCGACGGAGGTGACCGCCAGGATGTACAGCACCGCGACCGGAAGGTCGGTGAGCTGCAACGGCGTCCGCTGCCCGAATGCCGAAACCACCGGCCCGAACGGGATCACCGCGAACGCCATGAAGGCCGGCACGGTCGCGATGATCGGGGCGAGCAGATAGACGGGCCGGTCCACCCCGGACGGGACGATGCCCTCCTTCAGCGCCAGTTTGATGCCGTCGGCGAGGCTCTGCAGAATCCCTTGCGGCCCCAGCCGATTCGGTCCGATCCGCATCTGCATGCGGGCCAGGACCCGTCGTTCCGCGTAGATCGCCACGAGCACGGTCAGCACCAGGAACGCGAACACCGCCACGGCCTTGACCAGGATCAGCCACCACGGATCGTGTCCGAATGCCGACAGGTCTGCATACCCGTCCATCACTGCACCTCCCCCGCCCCGATCCGTACGAGCCCGCCGGATCCGACGCCCAGTTGCCGGTGGACGGCGGAGCCGGGTGAGTTCAGCGGCAGCCACACCACGCGATCGGGCATCTCGGTGATCGCGAGCGGCAGCGTCACGGCGCCGCGGTCGGTGGACACCGTCACCGCATCCCCGTCGGAGGCGCCGATCTCGGCGGCGGTCGCGGCGGACAGCCGGACCACCGGCGGTCGCGCGGTACCGGCGAGGTACGGTTCCCCGTCCTGCATCCGCCCGGCATCGAGCAGCATCCGCCAGCCGGTCAGGACCGCCTCGCCGGGACCGGCGCGGGGTGGCTCGACCGTCTCCGTCGCCGGATCGGCCGGTCGCTGGCCCTCCCACGGGCCGAGCAGGTCCAGTTCACGGCGCGCGGACTCCGCGTCGGGCACGCCGAGCAGGGTCCCCATCTCGGCGGCGAGCGCGTCGAGGACCCGCCGGTCGGGCAGGGTGCCGGGGCCGCGCAGCGCGATCCCGAACTCGCGGACCCGGCCCTCCCAGTCGAGGAAGGCACCGGACTTCTCGGCGACGGCGGCCACCGGGAACACCACGTCCGCGAGATCGGTGACGGCGCTGCGGCGCAGTTCCAGGCTCACGACGAATCCGGCCGATTCCACCGCCGAGCGTGCGGCCTGCGGGTCGGGGAGGTCGTCGAGGTCGACACCGCCGATCACCAGCGCACCGAGGTCACCGACCGCGGCCGCGGCGAGGATGCCCGCGGTGTCGCGTCCGGGATTCGCGGGCAGTTCGACGGTGCCGCCGACGCTGTCGGACCACACCTGCGCCACCCGGCTGCGCGCCTGCGGATCGGTGACGTCCCGACCGCCGGGCAGCAGCGTCGGCAGCGCCCCGGCCTCGAGGGCGCCGCGCTCACCGGCCCGGCGCGGCACCCACGCGAGCCGGGCACCGGTGTCGTCGGCGAGCCGGATCGCCGCAGACAGTGCGCCGGGCATCGTCGCGCACCGTTCCCCGACGATGATCACCGCGCCGGGACGGCGCAGCAGGTCGGAGACGTCGCCGCCCTGCTCCCCCGACCGGATCCCGTCCAGCACCGCGGCTTCGGAACCCGGCACGGCCTGCACCAGCCGGCCCGACATCTTCGTCAGGCCGCGGCTCGCGAACGGCGCGATCGACCGGATCGCGGCGCCGCCGCGCGCCGCCAGACGCAGCCGCAGGAAAACGATCGGCGATTCCTCCTCGGGTTCGAATCCGACGAGCAGCACCGCCGGCGCACGATCCAGATCCGAATACGTCACGGAGAGCAGCCGGCCGGCGATGCGGGCCGCGAGGAACTGCGCCTCCTCACCGGAGTGCTCCCGCGCACGGAAATCGATGTCGTTGGTGCCCAGCACGATCCGCGCGAACTTCGCGTAGGCGTAGGCGTCCTCGACGGTGACGCGTCCGCCGACGAGCACGCCCGCGCCGCGCGCCGCGGCCAGTCCCCGGGCGGCGATCGCGAGGGCGGCGGGCCAGGATCTCGGAACGAGTGTGCCGTCGTCGTCGCGGACCAGCGGGGTGGTGATCCGGTCGGGTTCGGTGGCGTAGGTGAACGCCCATCTGCCCTTGTCGCAGTTCCATTCGGCGTTGACCTGCGGGTCGTTGCCCGCGAGGCGTCGCAACACGACGCCGCGCCGGTGGTCGGTGCGTTGCGCGCAGCCGCTGGCGCAGTGTTCGCAGACGCTCGGGCTGGACACCAGATCGAACGGGCGCGCCCGGAAGCGGTAGGCCGTTCCGGTCAGCGCGCCGACCGGGCAGATCTGCACGGTGTTGCCGGAGAAATAGGAATCGAACGGTTCCTCGGCGTAGATGCCGACCTGCTGGCCGGCCCCGCGTTCGAGCAGATCGATGAACGGGTCACCGGCGATCTGCTGCGAGAAGCGGGTGCAGCGGGCGCAGTTCACGCACCGCTCCCGGTCCAGCAGCACCTGCGAGGAGATCGCGATCGGCTTCGGGAAGGTCCGTTTGACGCCCTCGAAGCGAGAATCGCCACGGCCGTTGGACATCGCCTGGTTCTGCAGCGGGCATTCCCCGCCCTTGTCGCATACCGGGCAGTCCAGGGGGTGATTGATGAGCAGCAGTTCCATCACGCCCTGTTGTGCCTTGTCCGCCACCGGGGACGTGAACTGGGTGCGGACGACCATGCCGTCGGTGACCGTGGTGGTGCACGAGGCGAGAGGTTTGCGCTGGCCTTCGACCTCGACGAGGCACTGGCGGCATGCCCCGACCGGGTCGAGCAGCGGGTGATCGCAGAACCGCGGGATGCGGATGCCGAGTTGCTCGGCGGCGCGGATGACGAGAGTTCCCGGGGGAACGCTGATCTCGATGCCGTCGATGGTGACGACCGGGTCCTTGGCCGTCGCGGGCCGGTCTGCGGTCATGACACTCCCCCTGCCGTGAGGGTGGACAGGCGCGGATCGAACGGGCATCCGCCGTGGGTGAGATGCGCGATGTACTCGTCGCGGAACAGTGCGATCGACGACGTGATGGGGCTGGTCGCGGCGTCGCCGAGCGCACAGAACGCGCGCCCGAGGATGTTGTCGGAGATGTCGAGCAACTTCTCGAGGTCGGCCTCGGTGCCGGTGCCGGCTTCGAGACGTTCGAGGATCTGCACGAGCCACCAGGTGCCTTCGCGGCAGGGGGTGCACTTCCCGCACGATTCGTGCTTGTAGAACTGCGACCAGCGCAGCACCGCGCGCACCACGCAGGTCGTCTCGTCGAAGATCTGCAGCGCCTTGGTGCCGAGCATCGACCCGGCGGCCCCGACCCCTTCGTAGTCGAGGGGCACGTCGAGGTGTGCGGCGGTGAACAGCGGCGTCGACGACCCGCCGGGTGTCCAGAACTTGAGCCGGTGCCCGGCGCGGATACCGCCGGCGTAGTCGAGGAGTTCGCGCAGGGTGATGCCGAGCGGTGCCTCGTACTGGCCCGGCCGGGTGACGTGCCCGGACAGCGAGTACAGCGTGAAACCCGGGGATTTCTCGGTGCCCATCGAGTGGAACCAGTCGACGCCGTTGAGCAGGATCGACGGCACGCTCGCGATGGATTCGACGTTGTTGACGACGGTCGGGCACGCGTAGAGCCCGGCGACCGCCGGGAACGGCGGCCGCAGCCGCGGCTGCCCGCGTCGCCCTTCGAGCGAGTCGAGCAGCGCGGTCTCCTCGCCGCAGATGTAGGCGCCGGCACCGGCGTGGACGACGACGTCCAGGTCGAAGCCGGAGCCGAGGATGTCGCGGCCGAGGTATCCGGCGTCGTACGCCTCGGCGACCGCGTGCTGCAGCCGGCGCAGCACGGGGACGACCTCGCCGCGCACGTAGATGAACGCGTGCGAGGCCCGGATGGCGTAGGCCGCGATGACGACACCTTCGACGAGCGTGTGCGGCGATGCCAGCATCAGCGGCATGTCCTTGCAGGTGCCGGGTTCGGATTCGTCGGCGTTGACGACGAGATAGTGCGGCTTGGCACCGGCGGGCGTGGTCGGATCCTGCGGGATGAACGACCATTTCGTGCCGGTCGGGAATCCTGCGCCGCCGCGGCCGCGCAGACCGGAGTCCTTGACGGTGGCGATGACCTCGTCCGGGTCGGTGCGCAGGGCGCGTTCGAGCGCCTTGTAGCCGTCGTGGCTCCGGTAGGTGTCGAGCGTCCACGACCGGGGTTCGTCCCAGTACCGGCTCAGGACCGGACTCAGCGGCATGTCACTTCCCTTCCGTTCCGGTCGCCTCGGGTGCCCGCATGTTCCGTTCGCGGGCGACCCGCAGCCCGGCGAGGGTCGCGTCGCCCGGCGCCGCGCTGTCGTTCGCGCCGGGACGTTCGTCGGGGAATCCGGCCAGGATGCGGGCGGTTTCGCGGAATGTGCACAGCGACGCGCCGCGGGTCGGCGTGATGCGTTTGCCGGCCCACAGGGCGTCGACGAGCGCGGTCGCCGAGTCCGGGGTCTGGTTGTCGAAGAATTCCCAGTTGACCATCACCACGGGCGCGAAGTCGCAGGCCGCGTTGCATTCGATGTGATCGAGGGTGATCTTCCCGTCCGGGGTGGTGTCGTCCGCCGAGCCGGGGTCGACACCGAGATGCTCTGCGAGGGCCTCGAGGATCGCGTCCCCGCCCATGATCGCGCACAGGGTGTTGGTGCAGACCCCGACGTGGTAGTCGCCGGTCGGGCGGCGGCGGTACATCGAGTAGAAGGTGGCCACGGCCGCGACCTCGGCACCGGTGAGCGCGAGTTGCGCTGCGCAGAACTCGATTCCGGCGGGGGTGATGTAGCCGTCCTCGGCCTGGACGAGGTGCAGCAGCGGGATCAGGGCGGACCGCGTCACCGGGTAGCGGGCGATGATCGCGGCGGCGTCGGCCTCGAGACGCTCCCGCACGTCCGGCGGGTACGTCCGGGGTGCGCCGGGGTGTTCGATGCGCTCGGTTTCGGCTGCCGTGCGGCCCAATTCGACGAAGACCGGCTCCGGCCGGTTCGCCGGGACCGCGGATTCGCCGGTCGTGTGTGCCCGGGTCATCGGTCCACACCTCCCATCACCGGATCGATGCTGGCGACCGCGGCGATGACGTCGGCGACCATGCCGCCCTCGCACATCGCCGCGACCGCCTGCAGGTTCGTGAACGACGGGTCCCGGTAGTGCACCCGGTACGGGCGGGTGCCGCCGTCGCTGACCATGTGCACTCCGAGTTCGCCGCGGGGCGATTCGACGGCCACGTACACCTGTCCGGCCGGGACCCGGAATCCCTCGGTGACCAGCTTGAAATGGTGGATGAGTGCTTCCATGGAAGTGCCCATGATCTTGCCGATGTACTCCGGCGAGTTGCCGAGTCCGTCCTCGCGCACCGCCAGGTCGGCCGGCCACCCGACCTTCGGGTCCTCGACCATCACCGGTCCGGGCCGCAGCCGATCGAGGCACTGCTCGACGATCTTCAGCGATTCCTTCATCTCTCCGACCCGGATCAGATAGCGGCCGTAGCAGTCGCAGCCGGTGTCGGTGACGACGTCGAATTCGTACGTGTCGTAACCGCAATAGGGTTGCGACTTGCGCAGATCGTGCGGCAGTCCCGTCGATCGCAGGACCGGGCCGGTGATGCCGAGCGCCATGCAGCCCATCAGGTCCAGGTAGCCGACGTCCTTCGTGCGGGCCTTCCAGATGGCGTTCTCGTCGAGGAGGTCCTCGAGGTCGCGCAGGCGGCGCGGGACGACGTCGAGGACCTCGCGGACCTTGTCGAGCGAACCGTCCGGCAGGTCCTGCGCCAGCCCACCGGGCCGGATGTAGCCGTGGTTCATGCGCAGCCCGGTGACGGCCTCGAACACGTCGAGGATCAGTTCGCGTTCGCGGAACCCGAGGAACATCGACGTCATGGCCCCGAGTTCCATCCCGCCGGTGGCCAGTGCCACCAGGTGCGAGGAGACGCGGTTGAGTTCCATGAGCATCACCCGCACGACGGTGGCGCGTTCGGGCACGAGATCGGTGATGCCGAGCAGTTTCTCGACGCCCAGGCAGTAGGCGGTCTCGTTGAAGAACGAGGACAGGTAGTCCATCCGGGTGACGAAGGTGACGCCCTGTGTCCACGTGCGGAATTCGAGGTTCTTCTCGATTCCGGTGTGCAGGTAGCCGATACCGCAACGGGCCTCGGTGACGGTTTCGCCGTCCATCTCGAGGATGAGCCGCAGCACGCCGTGCGTGGACGGGTGTTGCGGACCCATGTTGACGACGATGCGTTCCTCGGCCAGTTCGGCGTCCGGTCCGCCCGAGGCGCGGACCGCGTCGACGATCTCGTCCCAGTCCTGGCCGGCGACGGTGTAGACGGTGCCCTCGGCGTTCCCGCCGGTCGAATACGGATCGCTCATCAGTGGTACGCCCTCCGTTCGTCGGGTGGCGGTGTCCGCGCACCCTTGTATTCGACGGGGATTCCTCCGAGGGGGTAGTCCTTGCGCTGCGGATGTCCCACCCAGTCGTCGGGCATCTCGATGCGGGTGAGCGCCGGATGCCCGTCGAACACGATCCCGAAGAAGTCGTAGGTTTCCCGCTCGTGCCAGTCGACGGTCGGGTACACCGCGTACAGCGACGGAATGTGCGGGTGGGCATCGGGAACCGACACCTCGAGCCGGATCCGCCGGTTGTGGGTGATCGACATCAGGTGGTAGACCGCGTGCAGTTCGCGCCCGGTCTCGTGCGGGAAGTGCACCCCGCTGACGCCGAGGCACAGTTCGAACCGCAGTCCGGGTTCGTCCCGCAGGCACCGCGCGACCCGGGGCAGGTGCTCGGCGCGGACGTGGACGGTCATCTCGTCGCGGTCGACGACGACACGTTCGATCGCCTCCCCCGGGTTCACCGACGCCTGCGTCAGCGCCGCTTCGAGACCGTCGGCGACCTCGTCGAACCACCCGCCGTACGGGCGGGGTGTGGCACCGGGCAGCGCGATCGGCCGGACGAGCCCGCCGTATCCGGACGTGTCACCGGTGTCGGGCGGCCCGAACATTCCGCGGCGCACGTCGATGACCTCGGGTTCGCTCGGTTCCCGCCCGACCGGCTCCGGCCCGGTCATCGCAGCAGGCCCTTCAGTTCGAGGGTGGTCGGGGACGCGAGCGCCGCCTTCTCGGTTTCGCGGATCACCTCTTCGCGGTTGACGCCGAGCGGCATCTGCTGGATCTTCTCGTGCAGCTTCAGGATCGCGTGGAGCAGCATCTCCGGCCGGGGCGGGCAGCCGGGCAGGTAGATGTCGACGGGCACCACGTGGTCGACGCCCTGCACGATCGCGTAGTTGTTGAACATGCCGCCGGACGAGGCGCACACCCCCATCGCGAGCACCCATTTCGGTTCGACCATCTGGTCGTAGACCTGCCGCAGCACCGGCGCCATCTTCTGGCTCACCCGGCCGGCGACGATCATCAGGTCGGCCTGCCGGGGCGAGGCGCGGAACGCCTCCATCCCGAAGCGGGCGATGTCGAAACGCCCCGACACGGTGGTCATCATCTCGATCGCGCAACACGCCAGGCCGAAGGTCGCGGGCCACAACGAGCCCTTGCGGGCGTACCCGGCCGCGGCCTCGACCGTGCTCAGCAGGAAACCGCTCGGTACCTTCTCCTCGATTCCCATGTCCGACTCATCTCGCTTCCGGTGTCGCTGTCGTCGCGCGTGGCGGTGTGGTCTGGGGTGGCGCTGTGGTCCCGCGCCGGTTCAGTCCCATCCGAGACCACCGCGCCGCCACTCGTAGACGTAGGCCACGGACACGTTGAACAGGAACAGCGCCATGGCGGCGAGGCCGAACAGGCCGAGGCTGTCGAAGTGCACCGCCCACGGGTAGAGGAAGACGATCTCGATGTCGAAGATGATGAACAGCATCGCTGTCAGGTAGTACTTGACCGGGAACCGCCCGCCACCCGTGGGCGGCGGCGTCGGGTCGATCCCGCATTCGTAGGCCTCGAGTTTCGCCCGGTTGTATCGCCGGGGACCGACCAGTCCGGCCACCCCCACGGAGAACAGCGCGAAGACGACCGCGATCGCCCCGAGCACGAGGATCGGCACATAGAGGTTCATGTCCGCTGATCCCCCTTCTCGTGACCCCGGTGTGCTCGGCACGAAACCGACCGGTCTCACCGATCGCCTCGGCTCGATGCGTAACCGGAATCACTCCTTCGGCCTGGGTGTGATATGTGCGACTCACCCTACAAGGGTTGTCCCCAGCCTTGTCCCGATTTTCACGGTGCTTTCACGGTGCCGAAATTCGGTGGGATCGAAACGGATCCGTGACAAGCGACCACGCGAGTCGTCGCTGTCACAAACCCGTCACGGACAGGTCACACGCGGCGCAGGAGGGGCAGCGCCGCCTCGGCGAGCCGGAACGGATCGACCGGGTGCAGAACCGCCGCGTCGGCCCTCGACCAGGAGGCCAGCCACGCGTCGTCTCGGCGGCCCAGCAACAGCAGCAGGGGCGGGCACGGATCGATCTCGTCGCGCAGTTGCTTCGCCAGGCCGATGCCGCCGACCGGGGTCGCTTCCCCGTCGAGGACGGCGAGGGCGATGTCGCCCTCCTCCACGCGCCGGATGACGACCGGCGCGGTGGCCACCTCGACGTACTCGAGTTCCGGGAGATCCGGGTGTGGGCGCGTCCCCAGCGCACGCACGACCTGCGCGCGGGTGTTCGCGTCGTGGCTGTATACGAGCACACGCAACGGGGCTGCCCCGCCGGACGAGTCGGTCACGGACCCGATGCTAGGGCACCGACCGCACCACCGCCCGGATCCGACCGAATTCGGCGCGCGGCGAAATCACGGTTCCGCGTGGACGTTCCGATCCGGATCCTGCCCGTCCCGCGAGACGACGATCCCGATCGCCCCGGGACCGACGTGTGCGCCCAGCACGGCGTCGAGTTCGGTCATCCGCAGTTCCGTGCCCTCCGGCAGCCGCCCGGTCAGTTCGTCGAGGAGGGACTTCGCGCGCTCGGGGGCGTCCCGGTGGTGCACCGCGACCTTCGGCTCGGCGATCTTCGCGACCTCGGCGCACTGGTCGACGACGGCCTCGACGAGCTTGGCGAGCGCCTTGGACATGGTCCGGGTCTTCTCCCGCAGGACGAGCTTGCCGTCGACGAGATGCAGGACCGGCTTCATCGACAGGGCCGTACCGAGCAACGCGGTCGCGGTGCCGATCCGGCCGCCGCGCCGCAGATGGTCGAGCCGGTCGACGACGAGCAGCGCGCGGCCGGCCTCGGCGACGTCGACGGCGCGCGCAAACACCTCGTCGAGCGACGCGCCGGTCTCGGCGAGCCGCGCCGCGGCGAGTGCCGAGAAGCCCAATCCCATTGCCGTGTTGCGAGAATCGACGAGACGCACGCGTCCCCCGAATGCGTCGGCCGCGTACTTGGCGGCCTCCCAGGTGCCGGACAGCTGCCGCGAGATGTGCACGGCGACCACGCCGTCACCGTCGCTGTCGGCGAGCGCCCGAGCGTAGACATCGGTGAGCTCGGCGGGCGCCGGCCCCGAGGTGGTTACCTTCGACAGGTCCTCGGGCAGTTCGTCGACGCCCTCGCGGAGCTCACGACCCTCGGAGATCACGTGCAGCGGCACGACACGGATGTCGTACCGCTCCACCGCTTCCCGATCCAGACAGCACGACGAATCGGTCACCACCACAACAGACACGTCGACTACCGTATGCCGTCTGCCACCGAATCCGCATCTCGGTGCACCATCCGCACCGCTTCGACCATCGCGGCGGCGACCTTGCGGTGCCCGTCCCAGCCCCAGTGGATACCGTCCGGGTTCGCGTCGTCCGATTGGATGTTCTCGCGGACCGCCGCCGCCAGATCGACCAGGGGAACGGACTTTTCGGCCGCCCACGCGGTGATCGCGCGGGCCGCCGCGGGACGGCCCTTGTGGACCGACGCGTACTGCTCGCTGCGGTGCACCGACGGCAGGGTGGCGATCACCGGCAGGTCGGGACGCATGTAGGCGAGCGAGTCGCGGATGGTCTCGAGGTATTCGACGCTCACTCGCGCCGGAAGCGCGACCGGCCAGCCGAGCGGCGACAGCCGTGGCTGGAGCCAGCCGTACGCGTTGCGCACGACGCGGCGCAGCGACGCCGGCCGCACGTAGCGGAGCTGTTCGCGCAGCGCGGTCGGCAGGGGCGACGGCAGCGTGTCCATGCCACCGACGGCGAGCACGACGGCACCCGCGCGCGGGATCGACGCCCATACACGGGGATCCTGCGTCATCGCCCACCACGCGTCGCGCGTCGTCCAGCCGATCCGGGCGATCAGCTCGACATCCCAGCCGAGTTCGGCCGCAGCGAGGTTCGGCCAGATCCGCGGATCGTCCGCGGGCAGGCCGCCCTTCGGGCCGTAGTAGCTGAGCGAGTCGCCGATGACCAGCAGGGTCGGTCGCGTCGATCCGCCGGTGGCGTCCGGAACCTCCGGTGCGTCAGAGGACGTCATCGGCCACCACGTTCGCCGTCGCGTTCCACACATCGAGCCGCCATGCGGGTTCCTCTCCGTAGCCGCTGAGCCGTACCCAACCGGTGTTGCCGAGACCGCCGAGGATCGGCCAGCGATCCACGGGCAGATCCAGGAGGGCGGCGGTGAGCGCGGCAATCAGCCCGCCGTGCGCGACCAGGACGATCGGCCGTTCCCCCCAGTGTTCGTACTTGTCGAGCAGTTCCCGCACGACCGGGACGGCACGCCGCGCCACGTCGACCCTGCTCTCCCCCTCCGGCGGTGCCCATGTCGCATCGGCGCGCCACGCGGCCCGGGCACCGGGCGCGACCGAGTCGACGTCGTGGTGCGTGAGCCCCTGCCACTTCCCGAGGTGCGTTTCCCGCAGGCGCGGGTCGATCTCGACGGGAACACCCGCGCTGTCGCCGAGCACGACCGCGGTGTCGTAGGCGCGCCGCAGGTCGGACGAGACGACCGCGAGCGGCTCGAACGCCGCGATCTCCCGTGCCGCGGCGACCGCCTGGCGCCGGCCCAGCTCGGACAGCTCGGTGTCGAGCTGGCCCTGCATGCGGCTGGTCGCGTTGTACTCGGTCTGTCCGTGACGCAGCAGGATCAGCCGGCGGACGATCTCCGTCACAGGTGGTCCGGGGTTTCCGGCAGCGCGTCGTGGGCGGGCGCGGTGAGGTTCCGTGTCGACGGTTCGATGCCCTCGACCGGCACGGTCGGGCAGTCCTTCCACAGCCGCTCGAGGGCGTAGAAGTTGCGTTCCTCGTCGTGCTGGATGTGCACGACGACGTCGATGTAGTCGAGCAGCGTCCAGCGCCCTTCGCGGGTGCCCTCACGGCGCACCGGCTTGTGGCCGGCCTCGCGCAGCTTCTCCTCGACGTTGTCGACGATCGCGTTGACCTGCCGCTCGTTCGCCGCGGAGGCGATCACGAAGCAGTCGGTGATCACGAGCTGCTCGGAGACGTCGAGCACCACGACGTCGGATGCCAGTTTCTCGTCGGCCGCCAGGGCCGCGATACGTGCCATCTCGATGGCTTCTGCCGATGCGCTCACTGCGTGCTCTTTCTCTCGGTTGCGGTGCGGGGCGGTTCCGGTGCGGCCCCGCGGCGGACCGTCTGTGGGTCGGTCACCGCGGCGGCCCCGTCGGGCCGCCGTGAATCCTGCGGACGATACAGATTGCGTTTGCTGATGTACTGCACCACCCCGTCCGGGACGAGGTACCACACCGGGCGGTTCGCGCTGACCCGCGTGCGGCAGTCCGTCGACGATATCGCCAGGGCGGGGATCTCGACGAGGCTCACAGCGTCGGCGGGCAGGCCTTCGAGGTGCGGCGCGAGGTGCTCGACGTTGAGGTCGTAGCCGGGCCGGGAGACGCCGACGAAGCGCGCACGGTCGAACAGCACCTGCCATTCCTGCCAGGACAGGATCGACGCGAGCGCGTCCGCGCCGGTGATGAAGTACAGCTCGGCATCGGGCAGCCGTTCGTGCAGGTCCCGCAGGGTGTCGACGGTGTACGTCGGCTTGCCGCGGTCGATGTCGACACGGCTGACGGAGAACCGGGGGTTCGACGCGGTCGCGATGACCGTCATCAGGTAGCGGTCCTCGGCGGAGCTGACGTGGCGGTCGGATTTCTGCCACGGCTGCCCGGTCGGCACGAAGATGACCTCGTCGAGACCGAAGCGGTCGGCGACTTCGCTGGCCGCCACGAGGTGTCCGTGGTGGATGGGATCGAACGTGCCGCCCATGACACCCACGCGCCGGGGCGGCGCGGGTTGCAGGTCGGATGGCTGTTGCACGGTTGACCAGCTTACGGGTTCACCGGCGCGGCCCTGCCTTCGCAGGGTCGGCAGGGGCGTCAGACCGGCAGGAGCGTCGACACGACCGCCGCGAGCTGCTGCGCGGTCCGGCACTCGTGCATGGTGACGACCTCGCTGTACACCTTCGCCGCCGAGTCGCCGGAACCCCACTGCCCCCGCGGTTCGGGGTTGAGCCAGTGCGCGTGCCGCGCGACCGTCACCAGATGCTCGAGCGCCTCACGGTTCGGATTGCGGTAGTTGGTACGCCCGTCGCCGAGGATCAGCAGCGAACTGCGGCTGGTGAGGCTGTGCGCATACTGCTCGGCGAACACCCCGATCGCGTTGCCGTAGTCCGAGTGCCCGTCGTACGCGATGAGATCGGCCTCGCGCAGCATCCGCGCCATCGACGTCCCCAGGTCGGAACCCGCGGAGAAGTAGTCGGTGACCTCGTCGGTGGTGTCGATGAACGCGAACACCCGCACCCGGGTGAACTGCTCGCGCAGCGCGTGCACCAGCAGCAACGTGAAGTGCGAGAACCCGGCGACGGACCCGGAGACGTCGCAGAGCACCACCAGTTCCGGGCGGGCCGGGCGCGGCTTGCGGTTGACCAGGTCGATCGGCACACCGCCGGTCGACATCGACTTGCGCAGGGTGCGGCGCAGGTCGATGGCCCCGGCGCGGGCCCGGCGCCGGCGTGCTGCGAGCCGGCTCGCCAGCAACCGGGCCAGCGGGGTGACGCTGCGGCGCAACGCCGTCAGCTCCGCGTCCGAGGCGCGCAGGAAGTCGACCTCCTCGGCCAGCTTCGGCACACCGTACTTCTCGACGCGGTCGCGACCGACCTGCTCGGCGGTGCGCCGGCGCGTCTCGCGCTCGACCATCGCCCGGAAATCGGCGACGCGACGCGCGGAGGTGCGGCGCGCGACCTCGGTCTCGTAGTCGCCGGCCGGTTCGTGCTCCTCCGACGACCCGTTGCCCAGCAGCCCCTCGAGGATGCGAGTGACGAGCGTTTCCGGTTTGACGTCCCGCAGCGCCTGATACGCGGAGAACGAGGGACCGTTCCCGGACTGGTACTGGCCGAGTTCCTCGACGAGCTGGGCGGTGAGCAGCTCGGTCAGCTCCAGCGCTTCGGGCGAATCGTCGGACAGCAGCTCGGCGATCAGGTCGCGCAGCGCCTCGAAGTCGATGTCCCCATCCGGTGTGCGCGGCAGCGACGGGTCGATTCCCCCTGCTTCGCGGTTCCCGACCGCGGCGGGGAACCACAGGTCGAACAGCGCGTCGAAGGTGGCGCGGTGGGTGGGCCGGCGCAGCAGCGTGCACGCGAGCCCCTCCCGCAGCGCCTCACGGTCGAGCAGGTCCAGCACCGTCATCACCTGACCGGCGTCGACGGTCTCCGACGGCCCGACCGCGATGCCGCGCCGGCGCAGCGCCTCGACGAAGCCGACGAGGTGGCCCGGCAACCCGTGCGGAGCGGCGGGCCCTCGGTTCTGCCCGGGCGGGCGTGCGCCGGCCATCTCAGTTCAGCCGCAGCTCGGCAGCAGCACGCTGCTGATCGGACTGGTGTTTGAGCACGACCCCGAGCGTGGTGCGAACCGCCGCGTCGTCGAGGGTGTCGAGTCCGAGCGCCAGCAGCGTGCGGCCCCAGTCGATCGTCTCGGCGACCGACGGCAGCTTCTTGAGCTGCATGCCGCGCAGCACCCGCACGGTGCGCACGAGCTGTTCGGCGACGGCCTCGGGCAGCTCCGGGACCCGGCTCGCCAGGATCCGGCGCTCGAGTTCCGCGTCCGGGAAGTCCAGGTGCAGGAACAGGCAGCGGCGCTTGAGCGCCTCGGACAGCTCCCGCGCCGCGTTCGAGGTGAGCACCGCGAACGGCTTGCGCACGGCGCGGATCGTCCCGAGTTCGGGGACGGTGACGGCGAAATCGCTGAGCACCTCGAGCAGCAGGCCCTCGATCTCCACGTCCGCCTTGTCGACCTCGTCGACGAGCAGCACCGTCGGATCCTCCCGGCGGATCGCCGTCAGCAGCGGCCGCGAGAGCAGGAACTCCTCGGAGAACACGTCCTGCTTCGTCGAATCCCACGACTCACCGGTTCCGCTCGCGGCGTTCGCACCCGCCGCCTGGATCCGCAGGATCTGCTTGGCGTGATTCCACTCGTACAACGCGCGGGACTCGTCGACGCCCTCGTAGCACTGCAGGCGCACCAGTTCGGCGCCGGAGGTCTGCGCGACGGCACGCGCGAGTTCGGTCTTCCCGACACCGGCCGGCCCCTCGATGAGCAGCGGCTTGCCCAGCCGGTCCGCAAGGAACACGGCGGTGGCGGTTGCCTTGTCGGCGAGGTAACCCGTCTCCGCGAGACGTGTGATCACATCGTCGACGTCGGCGAAGATCGGCGGAGTGGTCGGCAGCGCACGATCCACGCTGGATCCTTTCGATCAGGCCGGGCGGGTGTGGCCGTCGCCCCACACCACCCACTTGGTGGAGGTCAGCTCCGGCAACCCCATCGGGCCGCGGGCGTGCAGCTTCTGGGTGGAGATGCCGATCTCGGCACCGAACCCGAACTGCTCGCCGTCGGTGAATGCGGTCGAAGCGTTGACCATAACCGCTGCGGCATCGACCCGCGCGGTGAACTCCCGGGCCGCAGCCAGATCCGAGGTGACGATCGCCTCGGTGTGGCCGGTGCCGTAGCGGTCGATGTGCTCGACCGCGGCATCCAGATCGTCGACGACGGCCATCGCCACGTCGAGTGTCAGGTACTCCTCGGACCAGTCCGCGTCCGTCGCCGGGACCATGCCGGGCAGGTCGCCGTGCACGACGACGCTGTGGGCCTGCATCACCTGCATCAGCTGCGGCACCGCGGTGTCGGCGATCGCCTTGTCCACCAGGATGGTCTCGACGGTGTTGCACACGCTCGGCCGGCGCGTCTTGGCGTTGACGACGATCTTCTCGGCCATCTCGAGGTCCGCGGCCGAGTGCACGTACACGTGGCAGTTGCCGACCCCGGTCTCGATGGTCGGCACCGTCGCGTCGCGCACGACCGCGGAGATCAGGCCCGCGCCACCGCGCGGGACGACGACGTCGACCAGGCCGCGGGCCTGGATCAGGTGGGTGACCGAGGAGCGGTCCTCGCTCGGCAGCAGCTGCACCGCGTCCGCGGGAAGCCCCTGCGCTTCGAGCGCGCCGCGCAGCGCCTCGACCAGTGCCGCGTTGGACCGCTTCGCCGACGACGAACCACGCAGCAGCGCGGCGTTGCCGGACTTGAGGGCGAGACCGAAGGCGTCGACGGTGACGTTGGGCCGGGCCTCGTACACCATGCCGACGACACCGAGGGGCACCCGCAGCTGCCGGATCTCGAGGCCGTTCGGCAGCGTCGAGCCGCGCACCACTTCACCGACCGGGTCCGGCAGACCGGCGACCTGACGCAGCCCGGACGCGATGCCCTCGATCCGGGCCTGGGTCAGCCGCAGGCGGTCCAGGATCGATTCCTCGGTCCCGGCTTCGCGTGCAGCGTCGACGTCCGCGGTGTTCGCGGCGAGAACCGCATCGGCCGCGGCGAGAACCGCGTCCGCCGCGGCGTGCAGCGCGGCGTCCTTTTCGACGGTGGTCAGCAGGGCGAGACGACGGGACGCGACCCGGGCACGACGCGCCGCGGCGTGCACGGCCTCGCGAATGTCCCCGGTGTCCTTTGCAGCAGCGTCCGATGCGGCGGTGTCGGGAGTCACGGCAGTCATGGTTGACAGAGTAGTCGCCGCGCCGGAACAGCCGCTCAGCGCAGCCCGGTGCCCCGGGCGAGAGCGGTCTGCACGAGGATCGAGACGAGCTCGCTGTAACCGATGCCCGCCGCCTCCCACATCCGCGGGTACATCGAGATCGACGTGAAGCCGGGCATCGTATTGATCTCGTTGATCACCGGTCCGTTGTCGGTCACGAAGAAGTCGACGCGCGACAGCCCCTGGCAATCGAGTGCCCGGAACGCGCGGATCGCGAGCGCCCGCAGTTCCTCGCTGACGTCGTCGTCGAGCTTTGCGGGCACGTCGAACTCGCACACGTCGTCGAGGTACTTGGTGTCGAAGTCGTAGAACGCCTCGTGGTTGCCGGAGCTGTCCGGCATGCGGATCTCGGCGACCACGCTGGCCCGCACGTCGCCGTCCGGGAATTCGAGCACGCCGCACTCGACCTCGCGCCCGACGATCGCGGATTCGACGATGACCTTCGGATCGTGCAGGCGCGCCTTCTCGAGTGCCGCGTCGAACGACTCCCAGTCGGCGACCCGGCTGATGCCGATGGACGAGCCGCCGCGGGCGGGCTTGACGAACACCGGCAGACCCAGCTGTTCCTTCTGCTCCTCGGTGAGCGAATCGACTCCCGGGCGCAGCACGATCTGGAATCCGACCGGCAGCCCCTCGGCGGCCAGCAGCTTCTTGGTGAATTCCTTGTCCATGCCCGCGGCACTGGCGAGCACACCCGGACCGACGTACGGGATGCCCGCGAGCTCGAGCAGCCCCTGGATCGTGCCGTCCTCCCCGTAGGCGCCGTGCAGCACCGGGAACACCACGTCGACCGACGCGAGGACCTTGCCGAACTCCCCTTCGTCGAGTGCGACGATGTCGCCGCTGCGAGTCGGGTCGGCGGTGAGCACGAGGGCCGACCCGTCCGCCGCGACCGTCGGCAGTTCGCGCCCGGCCTTCGCCAGCCGGGCGGGATCGGAGTCGCCGAGCACCCACGCGCCGTCGGTGGTGATCCCGATCGGCACGACCTCGTACAGTTCGGGATCGAGATTGGTCAGGATGCTGCCTGCGGAAACGCAGGAAACGGAATGTTCGTTGCTGCGGCCGCCGAACACGACGGCCACCCGGGTGCGGGGATTGCTCACGTACAAACCGTACCGGCACGGGTACCGGCTGCCATACCCGAGTAGGGCCGGTTCGTTCACGATGCCGTGCCGGTCACACCGCCCGGAGAGCCGCGTCGATGTCCGCGAGGAGATCCTCGGCATCCTCGATGCCGCACGAGAGCCGGACGAATCCGGCGGGCACGCGGTCGCCCCAGCGGGCGCGCCGGTCGGCCGTGGTGTGGATCCCGCCGAAACTCGTCGCCGCTCCGACCAGCTCGGAGGCCGCGACGAACCGGTGGAAGGCGTGCTCGTCGGCGAGCCGGAACGTCACCAGCGGACCGAACCTGCTCATCTGCGCGGCGGCGATCGGATGGGCGGGATCGTCCGGCAGCCCCGGATAGCGCACCCCCTCGACGGCGGGATGCGATCGCAGCATCCGCGCGACCGCGAGGGCGTTGGCGCACTGCCGCTCGAACCGCAGGCCCGCGGTCCCGAGGCTGCGGTGCGCCAGCCACGTCTCGAACGGTCCGAGGACGGTGCCGGAGAACAACCGCTCCCGGTCGATACGCGGCAGCAACGCGGAGTCGGCGACGGCGAGGTAGCCGAACAACAGGTCGCTGTGGCCGCTGAGCGATTTGGTGCCGCTCGCGACGACGGCGTCCACGCCGAGCGCCAGCGGCTGCTGGCCGAGCGGGGTGGCCGTGGTGTTGTCGACGAGCAGCAGTGCGTCGCACATGTGGCACACGGTCGCAATCGCGCGCAGGTCCACGGTGTCGAGACCGGGATTCGACGGTGTCTCGACCAGCACGACGGAATTGTCGGGAGCGGTCACCAGAACGTCGGTCAGGGTGCCGTCGCCGAACTCCGCGCAGGACAGTTCGACGACGGTCACCCCGTGCGGCGCCAGGAACTCCTGGGCGTACGCGCGCACCTGGTAGTAGCCGTCGGACGGAACGACGACGGTACCGCCCGGTTGCGCCAGCGACCGCAACGCGACGGTGACAGCGGACATTCCGGACCCGACGACGCGCGCCGCGGCCGCGCCTTCCAGTTCCGCGAGCGCCGATTCGAGTGCCCGCCAACCGGGATTCGATGCGCGCGCGTAGCTGTCGAGCGCCGGATCCTCGTCGGGGCCGAGTTGATAGGGCGCCGCGAACACCGGTCCCGGCTGCATCGGCGCACCCGGTTCATGTTCTGCCGCAACAGCTTTCACGCAGCGTGTCGAATTCCCCGGCGTTCGCGGATCACGCGCCACGGCCGACTCACTCCGGCTTGGTGCGACGGCCGAGCAACCGGCCGATCGCCTCGGGCACCGACAGTCCCTCGTAGCAAACCTGGTGCACCGCGTCGGTCAGCGGCATCTCGACGTCGTAGTTGGCCGCGAGCGCGCGCACCGACGTGCACGACTTGACGCCCTCGGCGACCTGACCGTGCGTGGCCTCCTGGGCACTCTCGAGCGACCCCCCCTGGCCGAGACGTTCACCGAACGACCGGTTCCGCGACAGCGGCGAGGTGCACGTGGCGACGAGATCCCCGACGCCCGCGAGACCGGCGAGCGTCGCCGGCTTGGCGCCCACTGCCGTGCCGAGTCGGGTGACCTCGGCGAGGCCGCGGGTGATGATCGTCGCAATCGTGTTGTCGCCCAGACCCACACCGACGGCCATCCCGCACGCCAGCGCAATGACGTTCTTGCAGGCCCCGCCGACCTCGCAGCCGATCACGTCGGAGTTCGTGTATGGACGGAAATACCCTGTGGCACAGGACTTCTGGATCTGCATGGCGCGTCCCGAATCGGTGCAGGCGATCACGGTCGCGGCGGGCTGGCCCTCGGCGATCTCGCGGGCGAGATTCGGCCCGGACAGCACCGCGATGCGGCTCTCCTCGGCGCCGGTCACCTGAGCGATCACCTGACTCATCCGCAGCAGCGTGCCCTGCTCGATCCCCTTGGCGAGACTGACGAGCGTGACGTTCGGGCCGATGTCGTCCCGCCAGTGCTCCAGGTTCTCGCGCAACGACTGCGACGGCACCGCGAGGACCACGAAATCCGCACCCGCGAGGGCGAGCCGGTGATCCGATGTCGCGTGCAGCGATTCGGGCAGTGTGACACCCGGCAGGTATCCGGGGTTCTCGTGCCGCGTCTCGATCGACTCGGCGACCTCCGCACGGCGCGACCAGATCGTCACATCGGTTCCGGCCTCGGCCAGCACCTTCGCGAACGCCGTCCCCCACGAGCCCGCCCCCAACACCGTCGCCTTGCTCACGCAGTCCCCTTTGCTCGTATCACCACCACCGGCCGATCGCCGACCGCTCGTCGTCACAGTATTGCCCAGGCGATCGTCGCGAGCTGCGCGAACACCCGCGCCCGGGAACGCACGACCGGACACCGGACCGCGCCGGTTTCCCCCGGCTGGCAGAATCGGCAGCCATGACCGCCCCGCACGTGCTGATCCCCGTCAAGGCCCTCGGCCTGGCGAAGACGCGGCTGGCGCGGGTCTACACCCCCGGCGAGCGCGCCGACCTGGCGCTGGCGATGTTCGAGGACACCCTGGACGCGGCGCTGCACCTCGAGGACGTCACGGTCACCGTCGTCACCGGCGATCCGGACGTCGCCCGGGCAGCGCGAGCGCGCGGCGCCCACGTCCTGGCGGATCCTCCCGACAGCGGAACGGAACCGCTCAATGCGGCACTGTCGTATGCCGCGGGGCAGGTCCGGACGTCGGCACCGGAGGCGACGCTCGTCGCGCTGCAGGCCGATCTCCCGGCCGTGCACCCGAGCGAACTCGCCGAGGCGCTCGCGCACGCGCGGCGGGTCGGCCGGGCGGTGGTCGTGGACCACACCGGGGCCGGCACCTCTGCGCTCGTCCACTGTTTCCCCGATCGGCCGTTCGAGCCGCGGTTCGGATCGGATTCCGCCGCCCGCCACATCGCATCCGGCGCCCGCGCGCTCGAGGGCGATTGGCCCGGACTGCGGCTCGATGTCGACACCGGAGCCGATCTCGAGGCGGCCGTGGCGCTGGGTGTCGGCCCCGTGACCACCACGACGCTCGACCGGATCGGGCTTCCGCTCGGCTCCCTGCGTTAACCGGTTCCTGCCACAATGAATCCGTGAACAACGGTGACAGCACAGATCGACGGCCCGACCCCGAATCTCCCGAGCGCTCCGTGTCGAACAGCGTCGCGACCGCGACGACCTCGCGGATCGGTTCCGCCCCGGCAGCGCCGCCCGCTGCCGCTGCGCTGCCGGCGCTCGCCGACGGCCTTCCCGAAGGCCGGTATCTCAACCGCGAACTGAGCTGGCTCGATTTCAATGCGCGAGTTCTCGCCCTCGCCGAGGACACGTCGCTGCCGCTGCTCGAGCGCGCCAAGTTCCTCGCGATCTTCGCGTCGAATCTCGACGAGTTCTACATGGTGCGTGTCGCAGGCCTGAAGCGTCGCGCGGAAACCGGCCTCGCGGTACGGTCCGCGGACGGACTGTCTCCGCGCGCCCAGCTCGCGCTGATCGCCTCGTCCACGCGCGAACTCGCCAACCGGCACTCCCGGGTGTTCCTCGACATGGTTCAGCCCGATCTCGCAAACGAAGGCATCTCGATCATCCGGTGGTCCGAGTTGTCGGACGACGAGAAGGTGCGTCTGACCGACTATTTCGCCGAGCAGGTGTTCCCGGTTCTGACCCCGCTCGCCGTCGATCCCGCGCACCCGTTCCCCTACATCAGCGGGCTGAGCCTCAATCTCGCCGTGACGGTGAAGGATCTGAAGTCCGCGGGTGAGCACTTCGCGCGCGTGAAGGTTCCGGACAATGTCGACCGGTTCGTCCGGGTCGACCGCCCCGGAATCTCCGACGGCATTCCCGCTTTCCTGCCGCTCGAGGAACTGATCGCCGCGCACCTGCACGTGTTGTTCCCCGGTATGGAGATCGTCGAGCACCACGCGTTCCGCGTCACCCGCAACGCCGATTTCGAGGTCGAGGAGGACCGCGACGAGGATCTGCTGCAGGCCCTCGAACGCGAACTGGCACGACGCCGTTTCGGTTCGCCGGTGCGGCTCGAGGTCTCCGACGACATGACCGAGCACATGCTCGACCTGCTGTTGCGCGAACTCGATGTCGACCCTGCCGACGTCGTGCAATTGCCGGGTCTGCTCGATCTGTCGAGCCTGTGGCAGGTCTACTCCGTCGACCGGCCGGACCTGAAGGATGCACCCTTCGTCCCGGCGACGCACCCGGCGTTCGGTGAGCGCGAGACGCCCAAGAGCGTGTTCTCCACGCTCCGGGAAGGCGATGTACTCGTGCACCATCCGTACGATTCGTTCTCCACCAGTGTGCAGCGTTTCATCGAGCAGGCGGCCGCGGACAGCCAGGTTCTCGCCATCAAGCAGACCCTCTACCGCACCTCCGGCGACTCCCCCATCGTCAATGCGCTCATCGCGGCCGCCGAGGCCGGCAAGCAGGTGGTGGCGCTCGTCGAGATCAAGGCGCGGTTCGACGAGCAGGCGAACATCAAGTGGGCACGCAAGCTCGAACAGGCCGGGGTGCACGTGGTGTACGGCCTCGTCGGTCTCAAGACGCACTGCAAGACGTGTCTGGTGGTGCGGCGCGAAGGTTCGGCGATCCGCCGCTACTGCCACATCGGAACGGGCAACTACAATCCGAAGACCGCACGCCTGTACGAGGACGTGGGTCTGCTGACCTCCGATCCCGAGATCGGCTCGGACCTCACCGATCTGTTCAACACACTCACGGGATACTCCCGGAAGGCGAAGTACCGCAATCTGCTGGTCGCTCCGCACGGGGTGCGGGCAGGCATCATCGAACGCATCGACCGCGAGATCGAGCTCGCCGCCAGGGCGAGCGCAGCGACGGGAGATGCAGCCGGAAACGCCACGGGAATCCGCTTGAAGGCGAATGCTCTGGTCGACGAGCAGGTCATCGACGCGCTGTATCGGGCGTCCCGCGCCGGGGTTCCGGTCGAGATCGTGGTGCGCGGCATCTGCGCGCTCAAACCGGGCGTCCCGGGTCTGAGCGAGAACATCACCGTGCGGTCCATTCTGGGTCGTTTCCTCGAGCATTCGCGGGTGCTGCACTTCCGCGGAGCCGACGAATTCTGGATCGGCAGCGCGGACATGATGCACCGCAATCTCGATCGCCGCGTCGAAGTGATGGTGCAGGTGAAGGATTCGCGGCTGACCAAGCAGCTGGGTTCGATCTTCGATTCCGCCCTGGACCCTGCGACCCGATGCTGGACCCTGGAAAGCGACGGCACCTGGTCGGCATCGCCGGCCCCGGGCACTGCCGCTCGTGACCACCAGGTCGAGCTCATGCGTAGCCGGGCGTGAGTGTCGGAAGGACTTCTGTGACTTCCCCCCGGAAACCGGTGAATTCCGACAAGCCCGTGAAGGCGAACATCTTCGCCGCGGGTGCCGTGCTCTGGCGACCGAACCCGGCCGATCCGGGACGGGTCGAGGTCGCGCTCGTCCACCGTCCCCGCTACGACGACTGGAGCTTCCCGAAGGGCAAGCTCGATCCCGGTGAGACGGCGGTCGTCGCGGCGGTCCGCGAGATCGAGGAGGAGACCGGATTCCGGGCGCAGCTCGGCCGGCATCTCGGCAAGATCACGTATCCCGTTCCGGGACACCGCAAACTCAAACGGGTCGACTATTGGGCGGCGCGTGCGGTCGGCGGCGAGTTCGTCCCGAACCACGAGGTCGACGAGTTGCGCTGGGAGGACCCGGACACCGCGTTCGATCAGCTTTCGTACCCGATGGATCGCACGGTGCTGCGCCGATTCCGGGCCCTGCCGGCGGATACGAAGACCGTTCTGATCGTGCGGCACGCCAAGGCCGGCAGCCGCAAACAGCATCGCGGTGACGACCGGCTGCGGCCGCTCGATTCGACGGGCAAGGCCCAGGCCGAGGCTCTTGTCGCACAGCTGCGCGCATTCGGGGCGGACAGCATCACGGCCGCAGACCGTGTCCGCTGTATCCAGACAGTGGAGCCCCTCGCCGAACAGCTGGGCGTCGACATCGCGATCGAACCGTCGCTCAACGAGGAAGACTACGCAGCCGATCCGCAGCTGGGCCGCAAACGCACCCTGGAGATCGCCCGGCGCGGCGGTTCACCGGTGATCTGCAGTCAGGGCAAGGTGATTCCGGACCTCGTCCGGTGGTGGGCGGAACGGGACGATGTCACCGTGCCCGCGACCCGTAACCGCAAGGGCAGCACGTGGGTGCTGTCGCTGCACGAGGACCGGGTCGTCGCGGTCGACCACATCGAGAGCGCTCTGCCCGCCCTGCCCCGATAGAAGTCTCGGGAATGCATTTCGGCGGTCACCGGAACGGATCCGGTGACCGCCGAAACGGTTGTGCTCAGCGATGCGGCCCTATCGGGCCGCCCGCAGATCGGTTCTCGGCTGTGCCGATTACTTCTTGGCTGCGCCCCGGCGGGCCGGAGCCTTCTTCGCAGCGGTGGTCTTCTTGGCCGCCGTGGTCTTCTTGGCCGCGGTGGTCTTCTTGGCCGCCGTGGTCTTGGCCGGAGCCTTCTTGGCCGCGGTGGTCTTCTTGGCCGCCGTGGTCTTGGCCGGAGCCTTCTTCGCCGCGGTGGTCTTCTTCGCCGCCGCGGTGGTCTTCTTGGCCGCCGTGGTCTTGGCCGGAGCCTTCTTCGCCGCGGTGGTCTTCTTCGCCGCTGCCGCCGTGGTCTTCTTGGCGGCGGTGGTCTTCTTGGCCGCTGCCGCCGTGGTCTTCTTGGCGGCGGTGGTCTTCTTCGCGGCGGTCTTCTTCGCGGCAGCCTTCTTCACCGGAGCAGCCACACCGCGCTTGACGGCGGGACCGGACGCGGGAAGCTTCTGGGTACCGGCGATGACTGCCTTGAACTGCGCGCCCGGCCGGAACGCCGGCACGGACGTCGGCTTGACCTTGACGGTCTCACCGGTGCGCGGGTTACGAGCGACACGAGCGGCGCGGCGACGCTGCTCGAAGACACCGAAACCGGTGATGGTGACGCTGTTCCCGGCATGCACGGCGCGCACGATCGCATCGACGATGTGCTCGACGGCTGCCGTTGCCGTACGCCTGTCCGAACCGAGCTTCTCGGTCAGAACGTCGATCAGCTCTGCCTTGTTCATTGATTTCCTCCGCACATTACGGTCCACCGTCAGACCGACTTGTAGTCCACGGTAGACCCGCAAACGGGCAAGAGTCTATGTGCCACGCCAATTCTCATGCAACTAGAACGGCGGGCCCGGCCGAAGATCACATCGGCCGGGCCCGCCGGGGCAGTGCTGCAAGGACCCTCGATCAGGGGGTCGGGAGGGTCGTCGGTTTCCAAGACGGCCTTGCGTTTTCGTACTCGGAAATCGCGTCTACCTGCCGCAATGTCAGTCCGATGTCGTCCAGACCTTCGAGCAGACGCCACCGCGTGTAGTCGTCAATAGCGAACTGCACCACAGTGGTTCCGGCCGTCACGGTCCGCTTCTCGAGATCGACTTCGAGCTCGAGGCCGGGCTGCTGTTCGATGAGCTTCCACAGCAGTTCGACGTCGGCCTGCTCGACCTGAGCGGCGAGCAGGCCCGCCTTTCCGGCGTTGCCGCGGAAGATGTCGGCGAAGCGCGACGAGATCACGACGCGGAATCCGTAATCGGACAAAGCCCACACGGCGTGCTCGCGCGACGACCCGGTGCCGAAGTCGGGGCCCGCCACGAGAACCGAGCCGCGGTCGAACGGCGGGGTGTTGAGCACGAACGACGGATCGGTGCGCCAGCCGGCGAACAGGCCGTCCTCGAATCCGCTACGGGTGACGCGCTTCAGGTACACCGCCGGGATGATCTGGTCGGTGTCGACGTTCGAGCGGCGCAGCGGAACACCGATGCCCTTGTGAGTAGTAAAGGCTTCCATCGAGAATTCTCCTTCGGTCCCTTGACCTAGTCCAGATCCGCCGGGGCGGAGAGCTTGCCGCGCACCGCGGTCGCCGCCGCGACCGCCGGCGACACGAGGTGGGTGCGGCCGCCCTTGCCCTGGCGTCCTTCGAAGTTGCGGTTCGACGTCGACGCCGAACGTTCGCCCGGCGCGAGCTGATCCGGGTTCATACCCAGGCACATCGAGCACCCGGCCTGACGCCATTCGGCGCCCGCCGCAGTGAAGATCTCGCCGAGGCCCTCGGCCTCGGCCTGGGCGCGCACCCGCATCGAACCGGGCACGACGAGCATCCGCACCCGGTCGGCGACCTTGCGTCCCTTGAGAACATCGGCGACGGCGCGCAGGTCCTCGATGCGGCCGTTGGTGCACGAACCGACGAAGACGGTGTCGACAGCGATCTCACGCAGCGGCATGCCGGGTTCGAGATCCATGTAGCGCAGCGCCTTCTCGGCGGCCAGGCGCTCGGTCTCGTCGGCGATCTCCTCGGGCACCGGCACGTTCGCACCGAGCGGGGCACCCTGGCCCGGGTTGGTCCCCCACGTGACGAACGGGGTCAGCGACGCACCGTCGATGTGGACCTCGGCGTCGAAAACGGCGTCCTCGTCGGTACGCAACGCATCCCACGCGGCGACCGCCGCGTCCCAGTCCGTGCCCTGCGGGGCGTGCGGACGGCCCTTCAGGTACTCGTAGGTGACCTCGTCGGGCGCGATCATTCCGGCGCGGGCGCCCGCCTCGATCGACATGTTGCAGATCGTCATCCGCGCTTCCATGGACAGCTTGCGGATCGCCTCGCCGCGGTATTCGAGGACATAGCCCTGACCGCCGCCGGTGCCGATCTTCGCGATGACGGCGAGGATCAGGTCCTTGCCCGTGACGCCCTCGGGCAGTTCGCCGTCGACGGTGATCGCCATCGTCTTGAACGGGCGCAGCGACAGCGTCTGCGTCGCCATCACGTGCTCGACCTCGCTCGTGCCGATACCCATTGCCAGGGCACCGAATGCGCCGTGGGTGGAGGTGTGGCTGTCGCCACACACCACCGTCATGCCCGGCTGGGTCAGACCGAGCTGCGGGCCGACGACGTGCACGATGCCCTGATCGATGTCGCCCATCGGGTACAGCCGGACGCCGAATTCCTCACAGTTGCGGCGCAGCGTCTCGACCTGGGTGCGCGAGACCGGATCGGCGATGGGCTTGTCGATGTCGACGGTCGGGACGTTGTGGTCCTCGGTCGCGATCGTGAGATCGGGACGCCGCAGCCGGCGTCCGGCGAGCCGCAGGCCGTCGAACGCCTGAGGACTCGTGACCTCGTGCACGAGATGCAGGTCGATGTAGATCAGATCCGGCTGCCGCGCCGAGCCCTCTCCCTCACCGCGCACGACAACGTGCTGATCCCACACCTTCTCCGCCAGAGTTTTTCCAGCCATCTTCTCCACCTGTCGTACGTGACGAACGCGGTTGCCGGTTCTCGGGGCTGTGCCCGGGCCGCGTATGGTGCCGTCCCCGCCCGTCGGTACATGGGTTATGCTTCCCAGTATGCGAGACGGAGGTATCGACCTATGAGACAGCATAGCGGCATCGGAGTGTTGGACAAAGCGATGTCCGTGCTGCACGCGGTGGCCGAGCAGCCGTGCAACCTCAACGAACTGTGCTCCCGCACGGGCCTGCCGCGCGCGACCGCGCACCGGCTGGCCGTCGGCCTCGAGATCCACCGGTTGCTCACCCGGGACAGCGACGGCCAGTGGCGTCCCGGACCGGGCCTGGCCGAACTGTCCGCCGGCGCCGGCGATCCGCTCGTGGAGGCCGCCTCCCTCATCCTGCCCCGGTTGCGCGAGATCACCGGCGAGAGCGTGCAGCTGTACCGGAGGGAGGGCACCCAGCGCGTGTGCGTCGCCGCCCTCGAGCCCCCGACGGGCCTGCGCGACACCGTCCTCGTCGGCGCTCGGCTGCCGATGACCGCCGGGTCGGGCGCGAAAGTTCTGCTCGCATGGGCGGATGCCGCCACCCAGCGGGCGATCCTGCCGGACGCGGCGTTCGGTGAACGCGTCCTCGCGGAGGTCCGTCGCCGCGGGTGGGCGCAGAGCGCCGCCGAACGCGAACCGGGCGTCGCCTCGGTGGCTGCACCCGTGCGCGACGCGGCCGGGACGGTCGTCG
This sequence comes from Rhodococcus sp. NPDC003382, assembly GCF_053589135.1. Taxonomy (NCBI): domain Bacteria; kingdom Bacillati; phylum Actinomycetota; class Actinomycetes; order Mycobacteriales; family Nocardiaceae; genus Rhodococcus; species Rhodococcus sp. NPDC003382. The sequence goes on along the minus strand of NZ_JBSFRH010000001.1, from coordinate 99,002 downwards.
CGGCGGTCTCCGTGTCCGGCCCCATCGACCGCATGGGCCGCAAGCCCGGCGCCCGCTGGGCGTCCGATCTCCTCGCCGCCGCGGAAGCACTCCACAAGCGGCTCTGAAGGATTCCCCCGGATCTGTGATCGCTGAGACGACAGCCGCACCGGTGGTGACAGCCGGGCATGACGCATGACACAGTGCTGTCCCATGGGCATCAAACAACGCGCACAGATCACCATGACGGACGACGAAGTCCAGGACTTCCTCGACCGCAGCCGTGTCGCCAACATGGCGACGCTCGGGCCGTCGGGCACACCGCATCTCATCGCGATGTGGTACGCGCTGATCGACGGTGAGATCTGGTTCGAAACCAAGGCCAAGTCCCAGAAGACGGTGAACCTGCGGCGCGACAACCGCATCACCGTGCTCGTCGAGGCCGGCGACACCTACGACCAGTTGCGGGGCGTGTCGATCGAAGGCCACGCCGAGATCACCGACGACCACGACACCCTCTTCGCGGTGTGCCGCAACGTCTGGGAGCGCTACACCGGTCCGTACACCGACGAGATGCTCCCCGCCGTCGAGCGGATGATGCACAAGCGCGTCGCGGTGCGTGTGGTGCCGGACCGTGTCCGCTCGTGGGATCACCGCAAGCTCGGCATGCCGGCGATGCCCATCGGTGGCACGACGGCCCGGTACCTGTAGGCACTCGAAAATCGGGCGACAGGGCTCCCGCGCCGCGATAGATTCGTTCGCATCCAGACCGGCCGACCGGAGGGAGATGTCATGAGCGACACGTCCAAGGACCGGATCAAGGAGCAATTCCGGGCGGCGCTCGAGCGCAAGAACAGCCGCACGGGCCGGGGCACCGCCCATCTCGACGCGGATTCGAAGGCGCACGGTCCGCATGCAACCGCCGATCATCACCGCGAATTCCGGCGCAAGAGCGGATAGCCGGTACCGACAACGAGGAAGGCCCTCCGAGCAATGCTCGGAGGGCCTTCGCTGTACCCCCGATGGGATTCGAACCCACGCTACCGCCGTGAGAGGGCGGCGTCCTAGGCCGCTAGACGACGGGGGCCTGGACCATCTTCATTTCTTCAGAGAAGAACACCCATCGATCCGGAGATCGATGGGCAGTTCATGGTACCCCCGATGGGATTCGAACCCACGCTACCGCCGTGAGAGGGCGGCGTCCTAGGCCGCTAGACGACGGGGGCCTGAGAACTTCTTCTCTGGTTGCTTCCCGGAGGAAGCTCAGCCAGCTTAGCTGGCCGAGACGCTGTGGGCAAACCACCGCATCTCAGCTGGGGTACCAGGACTCGAACCTAGAATGGCTGAACCAGAATCAGCTGTGTTGCCAATTACACCATACCCCATTGGTTTGTTCCTTCGGCCTGCCCTGCGGGCGTCTGTGGCCTCCGTTCCGAACCGAGAGAAAGATTAGCACCAACCCCACCACGAACTACAAATCGCCTGGTCAAGAGCATGAATTGCCCCTCGAAGCCGTGTGGAACGATCCCCCGCAGACGACTCGGCCCGCCACCTTCCGGGTGGAGGGTGGCGGGCCGAGCCGGTACCGGCGAGATGGTCAGGCGATGCCCGCGCGGGCGGAGCTCAGGCGCGCCAGGGTCACGTCCCGGCCGAGCAGTTCCATCGACTCGTACAGCGGCGGGCTGATGTGCGATCCGGAGACGGCGACACGCACCGGAGCGAACGCCTTGCGCGGCTTGAGGCCCAGCTCCTCGATGAGAGCGGCCTTGAGCGCCTCCTCGAGGTTGGCGGTCGTCCACTCCCCCACACCGTCGAGCGCGGTGATGGTCGCGTCGAGTACGGGCGCGGCGTCGGCACCGAGATTCTTGGCGGCGGACGCCTCGTCCACCGTGAACTCCGACTCCGGGACGAACAGGAACTTCAGCAGGTCCCAGGCGTCGGACAACACGACGATGCGGGTCTGGACGAGTTCGGCGGCCGCGGAGAACCGCGCGTCGTCGACGTCGGCCGTGATGTAGCCGTGCTCGATCAGGAAGGCCTTCAACCGCGCCGCGAAGTCCGCGGGCTCGAGCAGGCGGATGTGCTCGGCGTTGATCGCGTCGGCCTTCTTCTGGTCGAAGCGAGCGGGGTTCGAGTTGACCTTCGAGATGTCGAACGCGGCGACCATCTCGTCGAGCGAGAACACGTCGCGGTCCTCGGCCAGGCCCCAGCCGAGCAGCGCGAGGTAGTTCAGCAGACCCTCGGGGATGAACCCGCGGTCGCGGTGCAGGAACAGGTTCGACTCGGGGTCACGCTTGGACAGCTTCTTGTTGCCCTGTCCCATCACGAACGGCAGATGCCCGAACTCCGGCGTGAAATCGGCCACACCGATCCGCTGCAGCGCCTCGTACAGGGCGAGCTGCCGCGGCGTCGACGAGAGCAGGTCCTCGCCGCGCAGCACGTGGGTGATGCGCATCAGCGCGTCGTCGACGGGGTTGACGAGCGTGTACAGCGGGATGCCGTTGCCGCGGGTCAGCGCGAAGTCCGGGACCACACCCGCCTTGAACGTGGTTTCACCGCGCACGAGGTCGTTCCACGTGAGGTCGTGATCCGGCATGCGCAACCGCACCACCGGCTTGCGTCCCTCGTCGAGGTAGGCCTGCCGCTGCTCGGGCCTCAGGTCGCGATCGAAGTTGTCGTAGCCGAGCTTGGGGTCGCGGCCGGCAGCCTTGTGCCGCTCCTCGACCTCCTCGGGAGTCGAGAACGACTCGTAGGCCTCACCGGCCTCGACGAGCTTGGCGACGATGTCGAGGTGCAGATCCCGTCGCTGGGACTGCCGGTACGGCTCGTACGGCCCGCCGACCTCCGGTCCCTCGTCCCACTGCAGGCCGAGCCAGCGCAGGGCGTCGAGGATCGCCTGGTACGACTCCTCGGTGTCGCGGGCTGCGTCGGTGTCTTCGATGCGGAACACGAAGGTGCCGCCGTGGTGGCGCGCGAACGCCCAGTTGAACAGGGCGGTGCGCACCAGACCCACGTGCGGGGTTCCGGTCGGGGACGGGCAGAATCGAACGCGTACTTCGCTGCTGGTCATGGCTCACTCTGGTAGAGGGATGAAAAGTCCCTACCAGGCTAGTCCTCCCCGCCGCGGCGGCAGAAGCGAAGTGCGGTTGTCACGCGCCCTTCGCGACGACCGGATTGGTGAGGGTGCCGATCTTCTCGATCGTCACCGACACGGTGTTGCCCGGCTCGATGGGGCCGACACCCTCGGGGGTTCCGGTGAGGATGACGTCACCCGGGAGCAGCGTCATCACGGCGGAAACCCACTCGATGAGCTTCGGAATGTCGTGGATCAGCAACGAGGTTCGGCTGCGCTGACGCTCCTGCCCGTCGACCTCGGCGGAGATCTCGAGGTCGGAGGCGTCGAGGTTCGTCTCGATCCACGGACCGAGCGGGCAGAACGTGTCGTGCCCCTTGGCGCGGGCCCACTGGCCGTCCTGCTTCTGATGGTCGCGGGCGGACACGTCGTTGGCGATGGTGTATCCGAGCACGACGTCGAGCGCCTTCGCGGCGGGCACGTCCTTGCACGGCCGTCCGATGACGACGGCGAGTTCCGCCTCGTGGTGCACGAGCGAGGTGTTGCGCGGGATGACGATCGGAGCGCCGGGGCCGATGATCGAGGTGTTCGGCTTGAGGAAGATCACCGGCTCCTCGGGCACCTCGTTGCCGAATTCCGCGGCATGCGCGGCATAGTTGCGCCCGACGGCGACGACCTTGCTCGCGAGGATCGGCGCGAGCAGGCGGACGTCGGCGAGCGGCCAGCTACGGCCGGTGAACGTGGGCGTCCCGAAAGGGTGCTCGGCAATCTCTTTCGCGATCGCGGAATCGGATTCGCCTTCGATGCTGACGAAGGCGACACCGTCGGGGCTGGCAATTCGACCAAGGCGCATGACGCGCAGTCTATCGGTGCGCCCACGCTCACCCGGCGCCCCCGTCGATCCGGGTGTACCGTTTGTTCATTGTTTCATACTTCGAGATATGTTCCCAGATAGTGAGACATGATGGAAGTTGTCGCCGACATCGGCCGGAAACGGTGGCTGATCCTGGCCCTGGGAGTGCTGGCACAGACCGTGCAGGCCACCGTCGTCAACGGCACGGCCTTCCTCATCCCCACCCTCCACACCGAGCACGGCCTGGACCTCGCGCAGGCCGGAACCCTGGCCGGCGCACCGATTCTCGGAGGGGTACTCACACTCGTCGCATGGGGGGCGATCGCCGATCGCTTCGGTGAGCGGAACGCCCTCGCCGCGGGTCTCGGCATCGCCTCCGCGGCGACGGCTGCCGCCGCGACGACCACAGCCCCTGGCGCACTGGCGGTTCTGCTCGCGGCCGCGGGAGCGGGCGCGGCCAGCGCCAACGCCGCCAGCGGGCGCGTCGTCGTCGGCTGGTTCCCGCAGGCACAGCGGGGTCTGGCGATGGGCATCCGGCAGATGTCCGTTCCGCTCGGAATCGCGTTGGCCGCCATGATGATGCCCCCACTCGCCCGCGATCACGGAATCGGTTGGGCGCTGGCATTTCCCGCGATCATGTGCGGCGTGGGAGCGATCGCGTGCGCGGTCGGAATCATCGACCCGCCGCGGCCGGATCGGGACACCGCAGCCGACAACGGCTTGCTGGACAATCCATATCGCGGCTCGCGGACACTGGCGCGCATCCACGGCACGTCGATCCTGCTGGTGGTCCCCCAGCAGATGGTGTGGACCTTTGCACTCGTGTGGCTGGTCACCGACCTGGACTGGACCGAGACGAGCGCCGGACTGGTTATCACCGCATCCCAATTCCTCGGCGCGATCGGTCGTGTGATCGTGGGCGTGTGGTCGGACCGGACCGGCAGCCGGATGGGACCGCTGCGGATCGTTTCGATCTCCGTCGTCGTATCGATGGCGGCGCTGGCCGCCACCGCCTGGTTCGCCTCCCCCACCGCGGTCGTGATGCTGCTGGTGGCGTCGGTGACGACCGTTGCACCGAACGGACTGGCGTTCACCGCGGTCGCCGAGCTGGGCGGGCCGTTCTGGGGTGGTCGTGCACTGGGCATCCAGAACACCGGGCAGTTCGTCACCGGCGCGGCTGTCGGTCCCGCCTTCGGAGCGTTGATCGGCGCCGTGGGATTCCCGATCGCCTTCGCGATCGCAGCGATCGCACCGCTCGCGGCCGTGCCCCTCGTCCCACGGGACGAATAGCCGCCGTTCCCACGGAACGAACAAGGGTCCCTCCGCCGGCCGCCCGCCGGAGGGACCCTTTCTCGGAGCACTGCCGGAAAACGCTGTCTCAGAGCGCTGCCGCGATCCGATCGCCGACCTCGCCGGTCACGATGGGGCCGGTGCCGCGTGCGGCGAGATCCGCCTCGACGGCCGCTTCGATGCGGGCCGCGTCGTCCTCACGACCGAGGTGACGCAGCAGCAGGGCCGCCGACAGGATCGCCGCGGTCGGGTCTGCGATTCCCTTGCCGGCGATGTCCGGGGCGCTGCCGTGCACCGGCTCGAACATCGACGGGTTGGTGCCGGAGGCGTCGATGTTGCCGCTGGCGGCCAGGCCGATGCCACCGGTGACCGCACCGGCCAGGTCGGTGATGATGTCGCCGAACAGGTTGTCGGTGACGATGACGTCGAACCGGCCGGGATCGGTGACCATGTAGATCGTCGCGGCGTCGATGTGGCAATACGCCGTCTCGACCTCCGGGTACTCGGCGCCGACCGTCTCGACCGCGCGGGTCCAGATGGCCCCGGCGTTGGAGAGCACGTTCGTCTTGTGGATGAGCGTCAGGTGCTTGCGGCGGCTCTGCGCCAGCTCGAACGCGTAGCGCACGACGCGCTCGGCGCCGAACCACGTGTTGATCGACACCTCGGTGGCGATCTCGTGCGGGGTGCCGACGCGGATGGCGCCACCGTTGCCGGTGTACGGGCCTTCGGTGCCTTCGCGAACCACGACGAAATCCATCTCCGGGTTACCGGCGAGCGGCGACGCCGTTCCCGGGTACAGCCGCGACGGACGCAGGTTCACGTGGTGGTCGAGAGCGAACCGCATGTTCAGCAGCAGTCCACGCTCCAGGATGCCGGGGGTGACCGACGGGTCGCCGATCGCGCCGAGCAGGATCGCGTCGTGTTCGCGGATGGCGGCGAGGTCCGCCTCCGGCAGGAGTTCACCGGTGGCGTTGTACCGGCGAGCACCGAGGTCGTATTCGGTGGTCTCGAGGTCGGGCACGAGCTTCCGCAGCACCTTCAGTGCTTCGGCCGTGACCTCGATACCGATGCCGTCACCGGGGATGACCGCAAGCTTCATGGGCTCTACTCACTTCCTTGTGCGACGGTGGCCGCGACCGTGCAGACGGTCGCGGCCACCGGGGGGTGAAGCACGGGATGGATCAGGACAGATCGACCTGCGCGACGCGGGCGTCGAGCTTCTCGACGATCTGGGCGACCTCGGCGTCGCCGACCACGCGGTCCACGCGCAGGATGACGGTGGCACCCGACCCCTCGACGTCCTGGCTCAGCGCAGCGGCCTGGATGTCGATGGACGCGTTGCCGAGGATCGTGCCGAGGATGCCGAGCACGCCCGGACGGTCCTCGTAGTGCACGATGATGTTGTGGCCCTCGGCGCGCAGGTCGAAGCTGCGGCCGTTGATGTTGACGATCTTCTCGACCTGCTGCAGGCCGGTCAGCGCACCCGCGACCGCGGTGACGGAGCCGTCGGCGGCCACGGCACGCACCTCGACGGCGCTGCGGTGCGTCTGCGCCTCGCTGTGCTTGTCGACCTCGACGCTCACGCCGCGCTGCTCGGCGAGCTGCGGAGCGTTGACGAAGGTCACGGCCTCGTCGCTGCTGGCGGAGAACAGGCCGCGCAGAGCCGCGAGCCCGAGGATGTCGACGTTCTCGGCGGAGAGCTCACCGCTGACGACGACCTGCACGTTCTGCACGGCCTCCGGCGAGAGCGTGCCGGCGAGCAGGCCGAGCTTGCGGACGAGTTCGAGCCACGGTGCGACCTCTTCGCCGACCGGGCCGCCGGAGACGTTGACGGCGTCCGGCACGAACTCGCCGGCCAGGGCCAGCAGCACGCTCTTGGCGACGTCGGTGCCGGCGCGGTCCTGCGCCTCGGCGGTGGAGGCACCCAGGTGCGGGGTCACCACGACGTTGTCCAGCTCGAACAGCGGCGAGTCGGTGCACGGCTCGGTGCTGAACACGTCGAGGCCGGCGCCGCGAACCTTGCCGGAGACGAGCGCGTCGTGGAGCGCGGCCTCGTCGATCAGGCCACCGCGGGCGGCGTTGACGATGATGACGCCGTCCTTGGCCCGGGCCAGACGCTCGGCGTTGATCAGGCCGGCGGTTTCTTTCGTCTTGGGCAGGTGCACCGAGATGAAGTCGGCGCGCTCGACGAGCTCGTCGATGTCGACCAGCTCGATGCCGAGCTGCGCGGCGCGCGCGGCGGGCAGGTAGGGGTCGTACGCGATGACCGTGGTCTCGAAGGCGGCGAGGCGCTGCGCGAAGAGCTGGCCGATGCGGCCCAGGCCGACGACACCGACGGTCTTGCCGAGGATCTCGGTGCCGTTGAAGCTCGAGCGCTTCCAGGTCTTCTCACGCAGGGTGCGGTCGGCGGCCGGGATCTGACGCGCGGTCGACAGCAGCAGCGAGACGGCGTGCTCGGCGGCCGAGTGGATGTTCGAGGTCGGCGCGTTCACGACCATGACGCCACGCTCGGTGGCGGCGGGGATGTCCACGTTGTCCAGGCCGACACCGGCGCGGCCGACGATCTTGAGCTTCGTCGCGGCGGCGAGCACCTCGGCGTCGACGGTGGTGGCGGAACGGACGAGCAGGGCGTCGGCGTCGGGCACAGCCGCGAGAAGCGCGGGGCGGTCCGGGCCGTCGACCCAGCGCACCTCGACACCGTCGCCGAGCGCATCGACGGTCGATTGCGCGAGCTTGTCGGCGATCAGGACAACGGGACGGCCATTCTGGCTCACGTGCGAACTCCCTGTAGTTGATTGTCTGCGGGCGTCGACGGCGCGCACACCCTTCTCGGCACGCGGCACAGCCGTGACAGCGTCGAGTTTAGAACCCCCCACCTCCGCGTGGGTGCGCGACCCGGGGTTGTCCTACCAGGTGGTACGACACGCCTCGATCGGTGTGATGCGACCCCCGGCGCACGTCGGAGGTGATTTCGATTACGCCGGGTCGGCGGGAGCCCTCGAGTTCGTCTCGTATGCCCGAATCCGATTTCACGAGAAATCGCTCGCCCGGTGCATGATTCGCGAACTCTCGGTCGAGTGTTGTTCTCGCGCTGGATGTTTCACCGATCAGTACTGTCCGGTTCGCCGGCCGCGCGTCGCTGTTCCCGGAACGCGGTGACCGCCGCGCGCACGGTCGGGTGAAAGTGTGTCGCGTCGAACCGATCCCCCACCCCGAACTGCACCAGTTTGTCCTTGATGGGGCCTTTCATCGCCGCGAACGCCAACCGGATTCCCTTGCTCGCCAGATAGCGGTCCAGGTCGACGAGTTCGTCGACGGCGGTGGTGTCGAGGCCGGTGATCGGTTCGGCGGCGATCACCACCCACTCGACGGGCGTCGGCGCGTGCGCCACCAGTTCCCGCACGTGGCGGTCGAGGAGATCACCGTTGGCGAAGAACAGCGGGGCGTCGAACCGCGCGATCACCAGTCCCGGAATCCGATGCCCCTCGGGATGCCGGGTGATGTCGTGGAGGCCCGGAACCCCGTCCAGTTCCACCAGTTCCGTGCGATAGGGCTGCCACGCTCGGACCACGACCGTCAGCAGGGACAGCCCGATAGCGACCAGGATGCCTTCGAGCACCCCGACGAGCGCGACTCCGAGGAACGCCGCGACGGCGAGACCGGCCTCGACGCGGCTCATCCGCCACATCGTGACCAGACCCCGCACGTCGATGAGCGCCGCCGCCGCGACCAGCACGACCGCGGCGAGCGCGGCCTGCGGCAGGTACGCCGTCAGACCGGGCACGAGCAGCACGAACGCGAGCACACCGAGGGCGCCGACGACGCCCACGAGCTGGGTCCGCGCACCGTTCTGCTCCGCCACCGGTGTCCGGGAAGAACTTGCGGAGATCGGGAATCCGCCGAACAATCCGCCGGCGATGTTGGCCACGCCCATCGCCCGCATCTCCGCGCTGCCGTCCACGTCGGCGCCGCGCCGGGCGGCGAACGTCCGGGACAGCACCGCGGTGTCGGCGAAGGCGATGAGGGCGATCGCGACGGCGGGACCGAGCATGGTGACCACGTCGTTCCACCCCACCCCGCCGAAGGACGGGGCGGGCAGGCCGCGGGGCAGCGCACCGACCATTGCGATGTCGTCGCCGAGACCGAGCACGGCGGACAGCGCGATCGCGCCGACAACCGCAACGAGCACCCCGGGTATCCGGATCCGCAGCATCCGGCACGTCACCATGACGGCCAGCGAGCCGACGCCCACGGCGGTGGCGAGCAGGTCGATGCCTCCGGTGACCGCTTCCCCGGCGACGGTGCCGATCCGGCCGAGTACGTCGTCCGCATCGACGTCGATGCCGAGCAGTGTGGGCAACTGTCCGATCACGACGACGAGCGCGATGCCGTTGAGGTATCCGATCCGGATCGGCTTGGACAGCAGATCGGTGACGAAACCCAGACGCAGGAACCCCGCGACGAGCAGGACGGTCCCCACGAGCACGGCGAGCACACCGGCCAGTGCGACTGCCCGCTGCGGATCACCGGAGGCAGCGGCGAGCGGGAGCACGGCCGCCGCGATCAACGGGGCCAGAGCCGAGTCGGGGCCGAGCACGAGCACCCGGGACGGCCCGACGATCGCGTACGCGAGCAGCGGCACGATCGTCGCGTAGAGCCCCGTGTACGCGGGCAGCCCCGCCGCGGTCGCGTACCCCATGCCCGCCGGGATCAGCAGCCCGATCAGCGCGAGGCCGGCGGTGACGTCCGGGCGCAACCACTCGCGACGGTAGGTGCGGACCGTGACGACCCCCGGCAGTCGATCGAGGCCCAGGCTCCAGGACATCGGCACATTATCCACCGAACACACCGGCGTATCCGCCACGAACGCCGCCGGCCCGGCACCCGAAGTCGGGTGCCGGGCCGGCAGAGGACGAAACTGCTTATGCGGTCTCGGTGATCGGGCGATCGACCCAGCTCATCAGGTCGCGCAGCTGCTTGCCGACGACCTCGATGCCGTGCTCGGCGTTCTGCTTGCGCAGGCCCTCGAGCTCCTTGTTGCCGTTCTCGACGTTGGCGACGAGACGCTTGACGAAGGTGCCGTCCTGGATGTCCTTGAGGATGTCCTTCATGCGCTCCTTGGTGCCGGCGTCGATGACGCGCGGGCCGGAGAGGTAGCCACCGAACTCGGCGGTGTCGGACACCGAGTAGTTCATGCGCGCGATGCCACCCTCGTACATGAGGTCGACGATGAGCTTGAGCTCGTGCAGGCACTCGAAGTACGCCATCTCCGGGGCGTAGCCCGCCTCGACGAGGACGTCGAAGCCGGTCTTGACGAGCTCCTCGGTGCCACCGCAGAGGACGGCCTGCTCACCGAACAGGTCGGTCTCGGTCTCTTCCTTGAAGGTGGTCTTGATGACGCCGGCGCGGGTGCCGCCGATGCCCTTCGCGTAGGACAGGGCCAGAGCCTCGCCCTCGCCCTTCGGGTCCTGGTGGATGGCGATGAGCGCGGGCACGCCCTTGCCGTCGACGAACTGACGACGCACCAGGTGGCCGGGGCCCTTGGGGGCGACCATGCCGACGGTGACGAACTCCGGAGCCTTGATCAGGCCGAAGTGGATGTTCAGGCCGTGGCCGAAGAACAGCGCGTCGCCGTCCTTCAGGTTCGGCTCGATGTCGTTCTTGAAGATCGACGCCTGCGCCGTGTCGGGGGCGAGCAGCATGATCACGTCGGCCCACTCCGAAACCTCGGCGGGGGTTCCGACGGTGAGGCCGGCTTCTTCGGCCTTGGCCCGCGACTTCGAGCCTTCCTTGAGACCGATGCGCACCTCGACGCCCGAGTCACGCAGGCTCAGCGAATGCGCGTGCCCCTGGCTGCCGTAGCCGATCACCGCGACCTTGCGGCCCTGGATGATCGACAGATCGGCGTTGTCGTCGTAGAAAAGCTCGACTGCCACAGTTCCTACCTCTTTCAGCAATTGGGGTGTGTTCAGGCTAACGGGTGGCCGTGATCGACTTGGGACCACGTCCGACGGCGACGACACCGGACTGCACGATCTCGCGGATGCCGTACGGCTCGAGCATCCGCAGAAGCGCGTCGAGCTTCGAGCGGGTGCCGGTGGCCTCGATGGTCAGCGACTCCGGAGAGACGTCGATCACCTTGGCGCGGAACAGGTTCACCGTCTCGATGACCTGGGTGCGGACGCTGGCGTCCGCACGGACCTTGATGAGCACGAGCTCGCGCGCCACCGACGCCTCGCCCTCCTGCTCGACGATCTTGATGACGTTGACCAGCTTGTTGAGCTGCTTGGTGACCTGTTCGAGCGGGAACTCGTCGACGGTCACGACGATCGTCATGCGGGAGATGTCGGGCACCTCGGTTCCCCCGACGGCGAGGGATTCGATGTTGAATCCGCGCCGCGAGAACAGGGCCGCGACACGGGCCAGCACGCCCGGCTTGTCCTCGACGAGAACGCTGAGGGTGTGACTCGTGCTCACTGACGATCCTCTCCTGCTGCGGAATCGGTGGCGGCCTGCTCGCGGTTCATGGCCTCGTGGATGACGGCGGGCTCGGCGGCGGCCTCGTCGTCGTCGAACAGCGGGCGGATGCCCCGCGCCGCCATGATTTCGTCATTGCTGGTGCCGGCGGCGACCATCGGCCACACCTGGGCGTCCTTACCGACGATGAAGTCGATGACGACCGGGCGGTCGTTGATGGCCTGGGCCTGGCGGATGGCGGGCTCGACGTCCTCTTCGCGCTCGACCCGGATGCCGACGCAGCCGAGGGCCTCGGCGAGCTTGACGAAGTCCGGGATCCGGACCTCACCGTGGGTACCGAGCTCGGTGTTCGAGTAGCGCTGGTCGTAGAACAGCGTCTGCCACTGACGGACCATGCCGAGATTGCCGTTGTTGATGAGCGCGACCTTGATCGGCACACCCTCGACGGCGCAGGTCGCGAGTTCCTGGTTGGTCATCTGGAAGCAGCCGTCACCGTCGATCGCCCACACCTCGGCCTCGGGCTTGCCCATCTTGGCGCCGAGGGCGGCCGGCACGGCGTAGCCCATGGTGCCGAGACCACCGGAGTTCAGCCACGTGCGCGGCTTCTCGTAGTCGACGAACTGCGCAGCCCACATCTGGTGCTGGCCGACGCCGGCGCAGTAGATGGCGTCCGGACCGGCGAGCTTGCCGACGGCCTGGATGACGTACTGCGGCGACAGGGAACCGTCGGCGGGACGGTCGTAGCTCAGCGGGTAGGTGCGACGGATGTCGTCGAGGTATTCCCACCACTGCGCGTAGTCGAGCTTGGTGCCGGTGGCCAGATCCGCACGGATCGCCTCGACGAGTTCGACGAGGACCTCGCGGCAGTCGCCGACGATCGGGACGTCCGCGTGCCGGTTCTTGCCGATCTCGGCGGGGTCGATGTCGGCGTGGATGACCTTCGCGTCCGGCGCGAACGAGTCGAGCTGACCGGTCACGCGGTCGTCGAAGCGGGCGCCGAGCGTGACGAGCAGGTCGCTCTTCTGCAGAGCCGCGACCGCCGCGACGGTGCCGTGCATACCGGGCATGCCGCAGTTGAGGCGGTGGGTGTCCGGGAATGCGCCGCGCGCCATCAGGGTGGTGACGACGGGGATGCCGGTCAGTTCGGCGAGCTCGAGCAGCTCGGCGGACGCGTCGGCCTTGATGACGCCGCCGCCGACGTACAGCACCGGGTTCTTCGCCTCGGCGATCAGGCGCGCGGCCTCGCGGACCTGCTTGCCGTGCGGCTTGGTCACCGGGCGGTAGCCGGGCAGGTGCATCTCCGGCGGCCAGCTGAAGGTGGTCTGCGCCTGCAGGATGTCCTTGGGGATGTCGACGAGGACGGCGCCGGGGCGGCCGGACGCGGCGATGTAGAAGGCCTCGGCGAGGATGCGCGGGATGTCGGCGCCGTCGGTGACGAGGAAGTTGTGCTTGGTCACCGGCATGGTGATGCCGGAGATGTCCGCTTCCTGGAAGGCGTCGGTGCCGATGAGACCGCGGCCGACCTGGCCCGTGATCGCGACGATCGGGACGGAGTCCATCTGGGCGTCGGCGAGCGGGGTCACGAGGTTGGTGGCGCCGGGGCCGGAGGTGGCCATGCACACACCGACCTTGCCGGTGGCCTGCGCATATCCGGTTGCGGCGTGACCGCCGCCCTGCTCATGACGAACGAGGACGTGACGGACCCGCTTGGAATCGAACAGCGGATCGTAGACGGGAAGGATCGCACCACCGGGGATGCCGAAGACCGTGTCGACCTCGAGCTCCTCGAGGGCTCGGACGACCGACTGGGCTCCGGTGACCCGCTCGGGCGCGACCTGGCGGCGAGTTCCGGGCTGCGCTGCGGCGGCTGCGGTAGTCGGGGTGGACCCCGGCTTTCGCGGCGAGGGTTGAGGCCGTGCGGTTGGTGCGCTCACTGCGAATTCCTCTGATTCTGGCTCCGGGCAACAAAAAACCCTCGTCAGCATCTGCTGTACGAGGGTGGCGCGTCGTGGGCGAGTTGCGGTATGCGGCTCAGGCGACGACGCGCCGGCCGATTACGAGCAACCCATTCTTATTCACGCGCTAGACGGTAGGCGCGCGCGAAGCAGACAGTCAACTTGGTTCGGTCGTCTGTCCCAGAATGTGAGATGCCTCGGCTGCAATGCGAAGATGGTGAGGTGTCATCCTCCCAGCAGCCCGTGCCACCGCGTTCATCATCCCACACGCCGGAATCGGCGACGCGCGTCATTCGGATTTCCCGATTGTCGCTGCTCGCGTGCGGCATCCTGCTCCTTGCGGTGGCCTCGCCCGCGATGGCCTGGCCCGCGGCGTTCTCCTGGATGCTGGTGATCCCGTTTCTCGTGCTCGCGTGGATCCTGCGCGTACGCACCGTCGTCGGACCCGACGGCATCACTGCCCGCGCCACGTTCTCGACGACCCGCATCGGGTGGGGCGCACTCGCGGGAATCCGCTTCCCCAAGCGCGGCTGGGCGCGCGCGACCCTCACCGACGGATCCGAGGTTCCGCTTCCCGTCGTCACGTTCGGCCGGCTCCCCGAGCTCGCCGAGGCCAGTGGCGGACGCATCACCGATCCGTATGCCGCGGCCGACGCCGCCCGCGCCGAGGCCGCGGAGCGTGAAGCCGAGGAAGACCCGGCCGCCGAGTCGGATGACGCATCGAAATAGCACAACGGTAAATTCGACACCGCTGCACCCCGGCCCCTGCCGCAGCCCGGCAGCCGGCCCGACAGCCGAAGGCGCAGCCACCCGCCCTGTGAAGGAAACCTGCACATGCCCCCGTTGAGGTCACGCACCACCACCGTCGGACGCAACGCCGCCGGTGCCCGCTCCCTGTGGCGCGCCACCGGTCTGACCGACTCCGATTTCGGCAAGCCGATCGTCGCGATCGCCAACTCCTACACGCAGTTCGTGCCCGGACACGTCCACCTCAAGGACGTCGGCGAGATCGTCGCCGACGCGGTCCGGGCCGCCGGTGGCGTCGCCCGCGAGTTCCACACCATCGCCGTCGACGACGGCATCGCGATGGGCCACGGCGGCATGCTGTACTCGCTCCCGAGCCGCGAAATCATCGCCGACTCGGTCGAATACATGGTGAACGCCCACACCGCCGATGCGCTGGTGTGTATCTCCAACTGCGACAAGATCACCCCGGGCATGCTCAATGCGGCCATGCGCCTGAACATTCCGACGATCTTCGTCTCCGGCGGTCCGATGGAAGCGGGCAAGGCGGTCGTCGTCGACGGTGTCGCCCACGCCCCCACCGACCTGATCACCGCGATCTCCGCGTCCGCGAGCGAGTCGGTGAGCGACGAGGGCCTCGACGAGGTCGAGCGCAGCGCCTGCCCGACGTGCGGTTCGTGCTCGGGCATGTTCACCGCGAACTCGATGAACTGCCTCACCGAGGCGCTGGGCCTGGCGCTGCCGGGCAACGGGTCGACCCTCGCCACCCACGCCGCCCGCCGCGCGCTGTTCGAGAAGGCCGGCACCACGATCGTCGAGGCGGCGCTGCGTTACTACCGCGACGAGGACGAGTCGGTGCTGCCCCGCAACATCGCCACCCCGGCGGCGTTCCGCAACGCGATGGCACTCGACGTCGCGATGGGCGGTTCGACGAACACCGTGCTGCACACCCTCGCCGCCGCGCAGGAAGGCGAGGTCGACTTCGACCTCGAGACCATCGACGCGATCAGCCGCAAGGTTCCGTGCCTGTCGAAGGTGTCACCGAACTCCGACTACCACATGGAGGACGTGCACCGCGCGGGCGGAATCCCCGCGCTGCTCGGTGAACTCCGCCGCGGCGGCCTGCTCGAGACGGACGTCCACACCGTGCACACGGCGAGTTTCGACCAGTGGCTCGACGAGTGGGACATCCGGTCCGGCAAGGCCACCGAGGAGGCGCTCGAACTGTTCCACGCCGCCCCCGGCGGGGTTCGCACCACCGAGCCGTTCTCGACCGACAACCGCTGGGCGTCGCTGGACACCGACGCCGCCGGTGGCTGCATCCGTGACATCGAGCACGCCTACACGGTCGAGGGTGGCCTGTGCGTGCTGCGCGGCAACCTTGCCGTCGACGGCGCGATCCTCAAGACCGCCGGTATCGACGAGGACCTGTTCAGCTTCGAGGGACCGGCCCTGGTGGTCGAGTCGCAGGAGGAGGCCGTCTCGGTCATCCTCGGCAAGAAGGTGAAGCCGGGCGATGTCGTGGTCGTGCGCTACGAGGGCCCCGCGGGTGGTCCCGGCATGCAGGAGATGCTGCACCCGACGTCCTTCCTCAAGGGCGTGGGCCTCGGCAAGGTGTGCGCGCTGATCACCGACGGCCGCTTCTCCGGTGGCACGTCGGGCCTGTCCATCGGGCACGTCTCCCCCGAGGCCGCGTCCGGCGGTGTGATCGGTCTCGTCGAGAACGGTGACCGCATCCGCATCGACGTCGCGACCCGCACCCTCGAGGTGCTCGTCGACGACGAGGTGCTCGCCGAGCGCCGCGCGAAGATGGAGGCCTCGGAGAACCCGTGGCAGCCGGTCGCCCGTGACCGTGTCGTGTCGAAGGCCCTGCGCGCCTACGCGGCGCTCGCGACCTCCGCCGACAAGGGTGCCGTCCGCCAGCTCCCGTAGCTCGTACTCGTGCGCGGTTTCGGTAGCTCCGGCTACCGAAACCGCGCACGAGCGCGTCAGCGCACGAAAAGCCAGAGGCACACGCCGCCGGCGACGCCGAGCAGCAGTGCCACGAACGATCCGATGAACGGGCGCGTCGCCCAGCCACGTGCTCCGTCGACGGCGATCCGGCCGGGACCGGTCAGCACGATCGCCACCGCCGCCGCCCCGAGCAGTAGCTCGAACTCCACACCGGATTGCTCCGCCGCGAAGTACTGCAGGCCCGGTTCGAGGTGGTGTTTGAACAGCACCGCGTTGATCATGATCGCGACCACGGCGGCCGCTGCGAGCGGTGTCAGCAGGCCCAGGACCAGCAGGGTCCCCGCCGCGACCTCCCCGATCGCACCGACGATCGCGAGGATCTCCGAGTACCGGTAGCCGGCGCCCTCGACGAGCGCTTCGAATCCGTCGAGTCCGGGTCCGTCCCACCATCCGGTGAGTTTCTGCAGCCCGTGCACGATCATGATGCCGCCGACGGCCAGCCTCAGGATCAGCAAACCGAGGTCGAGGGTGCCGCGCCGTACCTTCGGGGGCACAGCGGCAACCGGTTCCGGCTCCTCGTACGATCCCGGCGCGACCGGCATCTCCGGCCGATGGATCGGGTCGGTGGGGCCGTCGAACGCCCCGGCGGAGCGGGATTCGAACGACCTTTGATCCAGGTCGAGGTCGTCGTCGGATTCGAGCATCGACGAACGTGGACGGTTCAGCTCGAGCGTCGGATTGTCGTACGGCGCCGGCTCCGGGACTGGGTCTTTCGCCTTGTCGCTCACGTGGTCCAGCCTAGGTCGCGCGGCGGGGAGCACCCGGGAACCGAGGAGACGCTCGGCGTGCCGGTAACGTTTGCGGCATGACGAGGGGTGCGCGGTTGAGGGGTTCGCGGCGACTGCCGACATTGGTGCTGGCACTCGGCCTGTTCGCCACGGTCACGTCGTGTGCCCGGTTCGACGATGCGGCCACGACCCCGTTCACACCGGAGCCGTCGTTCGACGGCGGTGCCGACATCGGCCCGCTCGAGCAGTCACCGACCACGTCGACGACACCGTCCGTCCCTGCGGTGCCTCCCGGCCCGTGTGTGGATCCGGATCCCGCGGTCGTCGCCACGTGCCTCGACACCACCGGTGGGCTCGTCACCGTGCCGGACGGCAGTTCCGCGTTCGTGGCCGAGCGGCGCACCGGACGGATCCTGCAGGTCGCCCCCGGCACCGAACCCGTCGAGATCGCAACGATCCCGGTGGACGGCTCGGGCGACGGAGGCCTCCTCGACCTGACCCTGTCCCCCAGCTACGGCGAGGACCGGCTGCTCTACGCGTACATCACGACACCGTCCGACAACCGGGTGGTGCGCATCGCCGCCGGCGACGTCCCCAAGGATGTGTTCACCGGCATCCCACGCGGCGCGAACGGTAACGCCGGCGCCATCGAGTTCGTCACCCCCACCGAGCTGGCCGTCCTCACCGGAGACGTCGGAAACCCTGCTGCCGCAACAGATCCCGCGTCGCTTGCCGGGAAGCTGCTGCGCGTGCCGCTGCCCGCCCCGGGCGGTCCTGCCCCCGCACCGACGGTGGTGCTGTCCGGCATCGGAACGGCCGGCGACGTGTGCCGTGACCCGATCGGCAATCTGTGGGTCACCGACCGCACGCCGCTCGAGGACCGGTTGCAGCGGGTGGGGTCGGACGGTTCCGTCGCGGGCGCGCCGGTGTGGACGTGGCCGGACCGTCCCGGCCTCGCCGGATGCGCGGCCGGCCCCGATGCGGTGGCGATCTCATTGACCGACGGCAAGGCGGTGTCGGTGGTCGCCACCGACCCGGGTACCGGCGCGGTCACCGCGGCCCCGGTGCTCGCAGCGCAGGACAGGTACGGGCGGCTGGGCGGCGCGTCGGCCGGCGCCGACGGGTTGCTGTGGGTCTCGACCGTCAACAAGGACGGCGGCCAGCCGGGGCCGAACGACGATCGGGTCGTGCGCATCCAGTTCCCGGCAGGCGGTGGCGGATTCGACTGAGCCGGAAAGACCGTCGGACGTCGCCGTCTCGCGTCCCGGAGAACCACTCTCGGCGACAATCGACGCGGTGGGTGCGAATTCGCTCACGCTACAGCGTGGGCGAATTCCGAAACACGTCGTGAATTCGGGATTATTCGCAGCCTCAGCGACCGGCGTCCGGCGAACTCACCGACTGCGGCCGATCGGATCGCTGGAGCAGCCCCGCGACCATCGGAAGGACCAGCACCGTGATCGCCCCGGCCGCAACGAGAATCGACGCACTGCCGTTCGTCATCTCCCCCGCCGAGACCGCGACCCCGGTGACGGCGACGATGAGCGGAAGCCCGGTCGTCGAGTACAGCGCGATCTGCAGTTGTTCCGCGGTGTCGAAGCGGGAGTCGCGGTCGAGGCGTGCGGACACGAACACCGGCACACCCCGGACCAGAATCAGCAACAGCAGGAACGCTATCAGCACACCGGGTTTCTCGACGACGGCACCCACGTCGATCGCCATCCCGGAGGTGACGAAGAAGATCGGGATGAGGAACCCGTAGGCAAGTCCGTCGAGTTTCGTCTCGAGCAGCACGTCGCCGGACGGAATCGCCCGGCGCAGGATGAATCCCGCGGCGAACGCGCCGAGGATCACGTCCAGGTCGAACACGACCGCGAGGGTGATGAGCCCGACGAGCAGCAGCATCGTCAACCGGACCGACGTCTGGGCGGTGGTCATCGAGGTGCGTCGCACGAATGCCAGGAACTGCGATCCTTCCCGCAGGATCCGCGGCGGCAGCAGTGCCACGATCACGGCGACCACCGCGAACGCCGCGAGGACCAGCAGGGATCCGAGCGCACCGCGCGCGCCCAGCAGCGTCGCCATCGCGATCACGGGCAGTAGCTCGCCGACCGCTCCGTGGTTGAGCACCGACCGCCCGAGCGGGGTGTCGACGAGCCCGCGGTCCGCGAGGATCGGCAGCAGAGTGCCCAGCGCGGTCGACGTCAACGCGATCGCGACGGCGACCTCGGCATTCACGAGACCGGCCGCGCCGAGCGCCGCGACGGTCGCCAGGGCCAGTGTCATGCACACGCACCACGTGATCAGGGCGCGGCGACCACCGCGACCGCGCAGCTCCGCGGGATCGATCTCGTAGCCGGCGAGCAGGAACAGCAGCCCCAGACCGAGTTCGCGGAGCATCTCGATCCCGCCGTCGACCTCGGCGAAGCCGAGCGCGTTGGGACCGATGACGACCCCCGCGACGAGCAGCAGCACCACTTCCGGCACGAGGCGACGCGGCACCGCTCCCGCGACGAGCGGCGCGACCACAGCCGCCACGACGATCCAGAACAGCGAAAGGGCGACTGCGGCATCCATGTACCGCTACGTTAGCGGCCCAAGATCAACTGCACGCGGCGATGACGAGTTCCTTGACGCGCGCCGGGTCGGCCTGGCCGCGGGTGGCCTTCATGACGTCGCCGACGATCTTGCCGGCCGCCTGGACCTTGCCGGAGCGGATCTTGTCGGCGATGTCGGGGTTCGCGGCCAGCGCCTCGTCGACCGCGGCCTGCAGCGCCGAGTCGTCCCGCACGACCTCGAGTCCGCGCGCGGCCACGACCTCCTCCGGTTCGCCCTCGCCGGCGAGCACACCGTCGACGACCTGCCGCGCGAGCTTGTTGGTGAGCTTGCCGTCGGCGACCAGCGCGATGACCTTCGCGACCTGCTCCGGGGTGATCGGCAGATCCGCGAGTTCCACCTCGCGGGCGTTGGCCTGCTGCGTCAGGTAGGCGACCCACCAGGACCGGGCCTCGGACGCGGGCGCCCCGGCCTCGGTCGTCGCGATCACCAGGTCGAGAGCACCGGCGTTGACCAGGTCGCGCATCTCCTCGTCGGAGACACCCCATTCCTTCTGGATGCGGGCGCGGCGCAGCCACGGCAGCTCCGGCAGGGTGCCGCGCAGTTCCTCGATCCACTCGGCGCTCGGAGCGACCGGCTCGAGATCCGGCTCCGGGAAGTAGCGGTAGTCCTCTGCGGTTTCCTTGCGGCGACCGGGCGAGGTCGTGCCGTCGGCCTCCTGGAAGTGGCGGGTCTCCTGGACCACCGTGCCACCGGCCACGAGCACCGCCGCCTGGCGGCGCATCTCGTAGCGGACCGCGACCTCGACGGACTTGAGCGAGTTCACGTTCTTGGTCTCCGTGCGGGTACCGAACTCGTCCGCGCCGATCGGGTTGAGCGAGAGGTTGGCGTCGCAGCGCATCGAGCCCTGGTCCATGCGCACGTCCGACACGTCGAGGGCCTTCAGCAGATCGCGCAGTGCGGTGACGTAGGCGCGGGCGACCTCGGGGGCACGCTCACCGGCACCGACGATCGGCTTGGTGACGATCTCGACGAGCGGCACACCGGCACGGTTGTAGTCCAGCAGCGAGTGGCTCGCCCCGTGGATGCGTCCGGTCGCGCCGCCGACGTGCAGCGACTTGCCGGTGTCCTCCTCCATGTGGGCGCGTTCGATCTCGACCCGCCACGTGGTGCCGTCGTCGAGCACGACGTCGAGGTAGCCGTTCGTCGCGATCGGCTCGTCGTACTGCGAGATCTGGTAGTTCTTCGGCTGATCCGGGTAGAAGTAGTTCTTGCGCGCGAACCGGCCCCACGGGGTGATCTCGCAGTTCAGCGCCAGGCCGATGCGGATGGCGGATTCGACGGCAGCCTGGTTGACGACGGGCAGCGATCCGGGCAGGCCCAGGCACACCGGGCACACCTGCGTGTTGGGCTCGGCACCGAACGTGGTCGGGCAGCCGCAGAACATCTTGGTGGCGGTGTGCAGTTCGACGTGCACCTCCATGCCCATCACGGGCTCGAACTTCGCGAGCACGTCGTCGTAGGCGAGCAGATCATCGGACATGGCGGCAGTCATGCGGTCGATTTTAGACGCCGCCACCCGGCCCACTCACCACCACTCAGCCGAACAGAACCCGCATCTCCTGGTATCGCTCCTCCGGCACCAGCTTGTGGTGCGCGAGCGCCTCGTCGAACCCGACGCGGACGATGCGGGTGCCGTGCAGCGCCACCATGTGACCCCAGTCCTCGTCGGCGACGAGATCGGTGACGGCCATACCGAGCCGGGTCGCCAGGACCCGATCGAACGCGGTGGGCACTCCCCCGCGCTGGATGTGACCGAGCACCGTCGCACGGGTCTCGATGCCGGTGCGTTCCTCGATCATCGGGGCCAGGATCTCGGCGATACCACCGAGGCGCGGACGATCGAATCCGTCGAGACCCTTGTGCGAGTGGGCCTCGGTCATGTCCGGCAGCGTGAAGCCCTCGGCGACGACGACCATCGGGGCGCGACCGCGGTCGCGCACACTCGTCGTCCACGCGCAGATCTGGTCGATGCTCTCCGGGTGCTCGGGAATGAGGATCGCGTGCGCGCCCCCCGCTGTACCCGAGTGCAGGGCGATCCACCCGGCGTGCCGCCCCATCACTTCGAGCACCATGCAGCGTTTGTGCGAGTTACCGGTGGTGCGCAAGCGGTCGATGGCGACGGTGGCGATCTCGACGGCCGTGTCGAATCCGAACGTGTAGTCGGTGCGGCCGAGGTCGTTGTCGATCGTCTTGGGAACCCCGACGATCGGGATTCCTTCCTCGAACAGTCGTTTCGACGCCGCCGCGGTGCCTTCTCCGCCGATCGCCACCACCGCGTCGACACCGAGTTTCTCGAGGGTGCGGGCGATGTTCTGCGCGCCGCCCTGCGGTCCCTGATACGGCCCGAATCGGCTGGTGCCGAGGATCGTGCCGCCCTGGTTCGACAGGCCCCGCACCGAACTGCGGTCGAGCGGCATCGCATCGCCCTCGACGAGTCCGCGCCATCCGTCGAGGAAGCCGACGAACTCCTGGCCGTACACGGTCTCCCCTTTCAGGACCGCGCCGCGGATCACCGCATTGAGTCCCGGGCAGTCGCCGCCGCTGGTGAGAATTCCGACCTTCGTCATGTACGCCTCCGTTGCAGAGGATCCGTGTCGCTCCTGTCATCCTGCCCGCAAGCGGCGTGAGCGTCATCTCGATCGGCAACGTTGCCCGCTGCAAAGTCTCACAGAGAACCCGCGATCGCGCTGAGCGGAACGCAACGCGCACTTACGGCGAGGCAACACACCGGTCACCGCGGCCCACGACACTTTCTCCGATCCCACAGGAGGTTGCCGTGTCCTATGTCCCACCGGCCGAGCTGGCCCGCGCAATGGTCGACGCCGGCCATAGCAAAGTCCTCACGTCCACCCGCGACACGCTGATCCGCGCGTTCATGGGTGGTGCGCTGCTCACCCTCGCGGCGGCGTTCGCGGTCACCGTGACCGTCCAGACGGGTAACGCCCTGCTCGGCGCGGCCCTGTTCCCGGTCGGTTTCTGCCTGCTCTACCTGCTCGGTTTCGACCTGCTCACCGGGGTGTTCACGCTCGCGCCGGTCGCATACCTGGACCGCCGTCCGGGCGTGACGATCGGCGGCGTCCTGCGCAACTGGGGACTGGTGTTCGTCGGCAACTTCGCCGGGGCGTTCATGGTCGCCGTGATCATCACGTTCGTGCTCACCTACGGATATTCGATTCCGCCGAACGAGGTGGCCGAGAAGCTGATGACCATCGGCGAGTCACGCACCGTCGGCTATGCCGAACACGGCGCCGCGGGCATGGCGACGCTGTTCCTGCGCGGCGTGCTGTGCAACTGGATGGTCTCGACCGGTGTGGTCGCCGCGATGATGTCGAAGAACGTGACCGGCAAGGTGCTCGGCATGTGGCTGCCGATCATGCTGTTCTTCTACATGGGATTCGAGCACTCCGTGGTCAACATGTTCCTGTTCCCGTCCGGCCTGCTCCTCGGCGCCGACTTCACCCTCGTCGACTACCTCGTGTGGAACGAGATCCCGACGGTGCTCGGCAATCTCGTGGGCGGACTGGTCTTCGTCGGCCTGGCCATCTACACGACCCACGTCCGCACCCAGCCCAAGCGGGCCACCGTCGAGATCGCGCCCGCGCCGGAGCGGGAGACCGAAACGGTCTGATCGCGAACACTTCCGCGGAGAACGAAGGGGCCGGGCGTGGTCGGGACGCCCGGCCCCTTCGCGGTTCCGATCCGACCGTCACCCGGGCACGACGAGCCCCGACTCGTAGGCCACCACAACCGCCTGCGCGCGGTCCCGCAGATGCAACTTGCCGAGCACCTTGCCGACGTGCGTCTTGACCGTCTGTTCGGCGACGAACAACCGTTGCGCGATCTCCTGGTTCGACAGGCCGTGCGCGATCAGCTCGAGCACTTCCGTCTCGCGCGGGGTCAGCACGTCGAGCGCGGTGCTGCGACGGGGCGCGCGCCGGCGGGTCACGTCGGCGATGAGCCGGCGGGTGACCGTCGGCGCCAGCAACGCCTGCCCGTCGGCGACGACCCGTACGGCCCGGACGAGTTCGTCCGCCGGCGCGTCCTTGAGCAGAAACCCGCTCGCACCCATCCCCAGCGCCTCGTACACATAGTCGTCGAGGTCGAATGTGGTGAGCATCAACACTTTCGAGCGCGGCTCGCGCCGGTCGGCGAGGATGTGCCGAGCAGCGTCGAGGCCGTTCATCTCCGGCATGCGCACGTCCATGAGCACGACGTCGGGCCGCAACCTCGCGACCTCGCTCACCGCGACCTTCCCGTCCGGGGCGTCCCCGACGACACTGATGTCGGGTTGCGCGGCGAGCAGCGCGCCGAAGCCCTGGCGGACCATGGCCTGATCGTCGGCGATGAACACGGTGATGGGTGCGTGCGGCTCGGTCATCACCCCCACCCTAGGCGGCGGGGACGCGGGGCAGCACCGCCGACACCTCGAATCCTCCGTCGGGTCGCGGGTGCGCGTACAACCGTCCCCCGACCGACGCCGCCCGATCGGCCATGCCGCGGATACCGTTGCCGCCTCCGCGGTCCGGCCGGTCCACGGGACGGTCCCCGCGACCGGCCTCCGAGGCGCCGTTGCGGACGGTCAGGTCCACCTGGTCCGGACCGCACACCACCTGCACGGACACCTCCGAGCCCGGCGCGTGCCGGGCCGCGTTGGCGAGCGACTCCTGCAGGATCCGGTACACCGCGAGTCCCGCGCTGTCGGACACCGACCCGGTGTCCCCGTCGATCCGTGCGGTGAGGTGCACCCCGGCGCGGCGGGACGCGTCGAACAGTTCGTCGACCCGGCTCAGCCCGGGCTGCGGAGCGTTCTCGGGCAGCATGCCGTCGCTTCGCAACACACCGAGCATGCCGCGGACCTCGTTGAGCGCCTCCCGCGCGTGAACGCCGATCGATTCGAATTCGGCGCGGACCTCGTCGGAGACGTCCGGCAGCCGGTACGGGGCGCTCTGCGCCTGCACCACGACTAGGGACATGTGGTGGGCGACGATGTCGTGCAGGTCGCGGGCGATGCGCGCCTTCTCCTCGAGCGCCGCGCGACGGGCACGTTCGAGTTCGCTGATCTCCTCCTCACGGGCCAGTTGCCGCCGGGACAGCACCAGCCAGCGCACGAGCAGCGCGAACGCCGCGATCGCGGCGAGCCCGATCGCCCAGCCCCATCCGTCGTTGCCCGGCAGGTAGACGAAGAACAACAGGACGGTCGCGAGCCAGACGACGAGCACGATCCGGATCTCCTCGCGCAGGCACACCGCGACGAGCAGGGCGAGGAGCACCAGAATGTGGACTACCTGCCAGGGATAGCCGTAGTTCGGGACCCGGTCGAACGCCCACGGAACGATCATCGCCGCGACCGCGGAGATCGCCCACCCCAGCGCCGGCTGCGCCCGGATCAGCAGGAACGGGAACACCGCCAGCCCGGAGATGATCGGCATGAGCGGCGCCGGAACGTCGTGCGTGAGCTGGAGCGTCGGCCACGCGATCGCGTAGAGGATCACGGTGGTCACGACGATCGCGATGTTCCACCAGCGTCCGCGACCGTACCGGACCGACAGGTCCACGCCGTGATGTACACCTTCACGCACCAACGAATTCACGGTTCCCACGCTAGGTACCGCAGCCTCGTCTGTCCTCATACCGTGGAGTGAGATCTCGCTGCTACCCCGGTATCGGGTGGTCCGCGGCGAACCGGTCCGTCGTGTGATCCGGACATCGGTACCGCGTTCCTAGCGTCGGCGTTCATGATCATCGGATCCGCGAGAGCCCGAGCCGCCACGGCCGTCGGTGTTCTCGCCGCATACGTCTGGGTGGGTGCCGCCGGGTCGCCGGGAGCGCAGGACCGGTCCACCGCCGAGCATCCCGCCGCTGCGGCCGCCGTGGTCGCGCTCGGATCGGGTGACACCGACACCGCGAGCGCCGCGTTCCCGCCGGACTTCGAGGCGGCGATGCGCTACAGCCCGGTTCGCGAACCCGGAGTCTCGGGCGAGCGACTCAGCGATCCACAGGGTTCGTGCTCGTCACCGGTGCCCTTGCCGGGGGTGTTCGAACCGGCCTGTCGCACTCACGATCTCGGGTACGACCTGCTGCGGTTCGCCCGCGACGCCGGCGGCGAACTCGGGCCGGATGCGCGCCGCGCGCTGGACCAAAACTTGACGCGGGACCTGCGCGAGGCCTGCGCGACGGAGCCCGACGCCGCACCGGGCTGCGTGATCGCCGCGGAGGTCGCATCCGTTGCGGTGCGGATCAATTCGTGGCGGCAGCAGTATCGGGCACCGAGTCCGGAATCGCCGCTGCCGATCCTGCTCGGGCTGGGCACGGCCGCTGCGGCCGGAGCCGCAGGACTGCGGGTGCGGTCATGAGCGCAGCGGTTCTCGAAATCCCACGGCCCCATCATCTTTCGACGTACGCATCGACAGCGATCTGCCCGCGCGTCGCGACGACGACGGCGACGACCGTCGCAGTCTGCATCTCGCTGGCCCCGTCGCTGCTGCCGAGGCCCGCGGTCGTCCAGGCCGCCGTCACCGCCGTGTCCGTGCTGTGCGGCCTCGCACTGCTCGCGATGGGCCGGACGATTCGCGAGAGATTCCGGATCGCGCCGCCCGTCGCGTCGGTCCCGGCCAGGTGGGGTGCGGTCGGTGTGGCGGCCGCGCTGTGCGGCGCGGCGACCCTCGCCGCGGACCGCTGGCAGAACGGGCTGCGGGACACGATGGGCGTCCCTCCCGTCGGCGCCTCACACTGGGCGGTCGTCGTGACCACCGCCGCGCTGATCGTGGCTCTCGCTCTCGGTGTCACCGCACGGATTCGTCGCATCGGGCCGGCGCGGGCACTGGCGGCGGCCGGCATCATCGCCCTCGCCGGATACACCGCCGCAACCGGATTCGCACCGACGGCCGCAGCCTCCCTCCCGCCGTCGCGGCTCCCGGCCGGAGTGTCGGGCGCACCGCAGTCGCTGGTGCCGTGGGACACCCTCGGCGAGCAGGGCCGCCGCTTCGTCGCTCTCGACAACGCCGGCCAGGCGATTCGCACCTACGTCGGTGTGGATTCGGCCCCGGATCCGCCGGCACGGGCCGCGCTCGCGGTGCGGGAACTCGACCGGGCCGGCGGATTCGATCGCGGGCACCTGGTGGTGGCGGTGCCGACCGGTTCCGGGTGGATCGACGCGAACGCGCTGGCCGGCTTCGAATCCGCCTACGGCGACGACGTGGCGTTCGTCGCGATGCAGTACTCGTCGGCACCGAGCTGGGTGACGTTCGTGCTCGACCGCGACGCCGCGATCGACGCGGCCACGGCGCTGGTGGACGCGGTCCGTTCGCATCTGGACACACTCGATCCGGTGGATCGGCCGCAGCTGCACGTGTACGGGCAGAGCCTCGGAGCGGTCGGTGCCGGTGCCGCGTTCGACGGGCCCGCCGCGCCGGGACCCTGCGAGGCCTTGTGGACCGGTCCGCCCGCGGGCTCGGTGCGACCGGACGGCGGGACCGTGCTGGCGAACTCCTCGGACCCGGTGATCCGGTGGCGGCCGTCGCTGCTGTGGTCCCCGCCGGACCTGTCCCGCGCCCGCGTCGACGCCCCGCTGCCCGCCTGGCTGCCGGTGATCGGCTTCCTGCAGACGACGGTGGACCTGCTGTTCGCGCTGGATGCGGCACCGGGTCACGGGCACCGCTACGGGCCGGACCAGGCCCGATGCGCTCCCTAGGTGCCGGTCGCCGCCAGGAAGTCCCCGATCGCCTCGGTGAGCTTCTCCGGCTGGTCCTCGGCCAGCAATGTGTAACTGTCGTCGATCTCGACGAGGCGGGAGTCCGGGAAGAGCCCGGCGAGACGACGTCCGTGGTCGCGGGGCATCATCCGGTCCTCGGTCGCCCACACGATCAGCACCGGCCCGGCGAACTCCGCCGACTTCGCGGCGAGGTCGAGCAGTTCTCGCTTCGGCGGCGCGGACAACGCGTATTTCGCGAGATCGCGCCGCACGTCGCGATCGACCGCGGCCGGCCCGAACCAGGCGTCGTAGATCTCGTCGGGCACAGGTCGTTTGCTCATCCATCCCCACGTGCCGGGACCGCGCCGTCCCAGCTTGGTGCCCAGCACCGTCATCAGCACGCGGAATCCGCCGGGCAGACGAACCAGCGGGAGCAGCAGCTTGACGGGTCCGGGTGGATAGTTGTCGAACGCCTCGCAGGCGGTGAGCACGAGCCGGGACACGCGCTCGGGATTGCCGACGGCGAGGAAGATCTGGGCGCCGCCCCAGTCGTTCTGGACCAGCGTCACCTCGTGCAGGTCGAGGGTGTCGAGGAATTCCCCGATCAGGTGGCCCATTCCGATGAGCGTCAGGTCCGCGTCCGGGTGCATCGGTGTCCGGTGCGAACCGAGCGGCCAGGTCGGCACGATGCACCGGTATCTTCCCCGCAATTCCTCGACGACGTGCCGCCATCCGGACCCGTCCATGAGCAGCCCGTGGATGAACACCAGCACCGGGCCGTCGCCACCGGTGTCCTCGTATTCGATGGTCCCCGCCGAAAGCTCCACCTGGTTCACGCGATCCCCCTTCGCGGACAATGCATCCCATAGTGGCAGACGGGACGCGGTCACGCAGGCGGAACCACGACGGGCCCGGAACCGTACGGTTCCGGGCCCGCTGTGGCTGGTTCGGGTCAGACGAGGACCGGGCCGCGCGCAGCCTCGAAGGCCGCGCCGACGCGGTAGAGACGCTCGTCGGCGAGTGCCGGAGCCATGATCTGCAGGCCGACGGGCAGACCGTCGTCGGCGGACAGGCCGGACGGCACCGACATCGCGCAGTGGCCGGCCAGGTTGGTCGGCAGCGTGCACAGGTCGGACAGGTACATCGCCAGCGGATCGTCGACCTTCTCGCCGATCTTCCACGGCGTGAACGGGCTCGTCGGCGACACCAGGACGTCGACCTGCTCGTAGGCCTTGTCGAAGTCCTGTGCGATGAGCGTGCGGACCTTGAGGGCCTGGCCGTAGTAGGCGTCGTAGTAGCCCGACGACAGCGCGTAGGTGCCGATCATGATGCGCCGCTTGACTTCCTTGCCGAAACCGGCGGCGCGGGTGGCGGCCATGACCTGCTCGGCGCTCATGGTGCCGTCGTCGACACGCAGGCCGTACCGCATCGCGTCGAAACGCGCGAGGTTCGAGGAGACCTCGGAGGGCAGGATCAGGTAGTAGGACGCCAGCGCGTACTCGAAGTGCGGGCAGGACACCTCCACGACCTCGGCGCCGAGCTTGGTCAGGGTCTCGACCGCAGCGTCGAACGAGGCGATGACGCCGGGCTGGTAGCTCTCCGAGTGCAGTTCCTTGACCACACCGACGCGCAGGCCCTTCAGGTCGCCGGCAGCGCCCTGGCGGGCGGCCTCCACGACCGGGCGGACCGGTGCGTCGACGGAAGTGGAATCGCGCGGATCGTGCCCGGCGATGACCTCGTGCAGCAGCGCGGTGTCGAGGACGGTACGGCCGCACGGGCCGCCCTGGTCCAGCGACGACGCGCACGCGACCAGCCCGTAGCGGGACACGGTGCCGTAGGTGGGCTTGGTGCCGACGGTCGCGGTGACGGCGGCGGGCTGACGGATCGAGCCGCCGGTGTCGGTGCCGATCGCGAGCGGGGCCTGGTACGACGCGAGCGCCGCGGCCGAGCCACCGCCGGATCCGCCCGGGATGCGGGTGGTGTCCCACGGATTGCGGGTCGGGCCGTACGCGGAGTTCTCGGTGGACGAGCCCATCGCGAACTCGTCCATGTTGGTCTTGCCGAGGATCGGGATCCCGGCCTGCCGCAGCTTGGTGGTCAACGTCGCGTCGTAGGGCGCGATCCAGCCCTCGAGGATCTTCGACGCGCACGTCGTGGGCATGTCGGTGGTGGTGAACACGTCCTTGAGGGCGAGCGGCACACCCGCGAGCGGGGAGGCCGGAGCCTCGCCGGCGGCGACCGCGCGGTCGACCTCGGCGGCCGCGGCGAGCGCCTGCTCACCGGCGACGTGCAGGAACGCGTGGTACTCGCCGTCGACCTCGCCGATGCGGTCGAGGTGGGCCTGGGTGACCTCGACGGAGGACACCTCGCCGGCGTGGATCCGCGACGCCAGGTCGGCGGCGGACAGGCGGGTCAGTTCGCTGCTCATTCGCCCTCTCCCAGGATCTGGGGAACCGAGAAACGGCCCTCCTCGACGACCGGTGCACCCGAGAGCGCTTCCTCCGGGCTGAGGCCCGGCACCACGACGTCGGGTCGGGTCACGTTGGTCACCGCGTTCGGGTTGGCCATCGGCGCCACGTCGTCCGCGGCCACTTCCGACACCGCCTTGACGTGGCTGAGGATCGAATCCAGCTGGCCGGCGAACTCGTCGAGTTCGGCGTCGGACAGCGCGAGCCGGGACAACCGGGCGAGGTGTGCGACCTCGTCACGGGAGATGGCAGGCACCTTCGGTGACCCCTTTCATGGGAGAACGAACGTCGCATCCAGCGTAGTGCGTGCCCGGTTCGGCCTCCTGTGCGACCCCGGGACGGGGCCGATTCGTTTCGGGGACGCGAAACGCGCGTATCAATCGTGTTTCACGCCCGCCCGCGACCGGCGGATTTGCAATGACGCCGCCCGTTTCGTCCGGAATCTGCGCACCGAACAGGCCTCGAAGGTGACAGGATGGTCGCAGTCGGGGGTCGCCTGTGCGGCCTCACCATGCAGCGCGCCGGCCATCGGCGTGCCCTCGAATCGGCCCATAGGTGAAAGGACGCACGTGTCGTACCTGCTGCGTGTCCAGCTACCCGATCGACCCGGTAGCCTCGGCGCGCTCGCCGTAGCCCTCGGATCGGTCGGCGCGGACATCCTGTCGCTCGATGTCGTCGAACGCGGCGCCGACTTCGCCATCGACGATCTCGTCGTCGACGTCGAGCCCGGCAAACTTCCCGACACGCTGATCACCGCCGCCGAAGCGCTCGACGGCGTCACCGTCGACTCCATCCGGCCGTACGCGGGCATGCTCGACACCCACCGCGAACTCGAACTGATCGACCAGGTCGCCACCGCGCGCGACGGCCGGCTCCAGATCCTCGCCGACGGTGCGCCGCGCGTGCTGCGCGTCGGCTGGGCCACGGTGATCGCCGTCGGCCCGAAGGGCCCCTACCGGGTCGCGGGCAGTCCCGGCGCCCCGGAGACCCACGCACTGAACCTGCCCTGGATGCCGCTCGAGAAGCCGCAGCTGCTCGACCACGAAGCCGCGTGGGTTCCCGCGGTGTGGCGGCAGATGGACACGACACTCGCCGCCGCACCGCTCGGCTCCCCCACCCGGGTACTCATGCTCGGACGGCCGGGTGGACCGGAGTTCCGGCCGTCCGAGGTGGCCCGGCTCGGCTACCTCGCCGGCATCATCGGCACCGTTCTGGGGTGACGCCGGGCGAACGGGGTCAGACCAGTTCGCGCACCATCGCGGTCAGCTCGACACCGGGCACCGGCACCCAGTTGCGCTCGGCGACCGGGACGAATCCGTTGCGGTCGTAGATGCGGCGGGCGTCGACCATGGCCGGTTCGGTCGAGATCACCACGGCGCGGTCCCCGCGCTCGTACGCGGTGTCGAGGGCGTGCCGGACGAGGGCCGATCCGACTCCGCGGCGGCGCGCGGCCGGTGCGACCGCGAGCATCCGCAGTTCGAGTTCGTCCTCTTCCGCGATGTCCGCGAGGCGCGACTTCGGTTCGGCCAGGGTCAGCGATCCGACGATCTCGCCGTCCGCGACCGCGACGACGACCTCGCCCTGAGCGTCGCGGGTGGCCGTGTCGCGCAGCCGCGTCACATACGGATCGTCGGGTTCGACGAAGCCGCCGCCGACGTACACGTCGACGGTGAGGTCGCCGACGGTCTCGTACTCGTCCGGGCTCACACGCCTGATTTCGATCATTTGTGCACTATGACAGCCGATCCCGCGGCCGCCCAAAACACCGGAACGCGATCCTCACCACACTCGGCCGTCGCCGGTGTCCTCGCCCGTGCCCGTCACCGCGTCCGGACCGAACTCGAGCAGTTTCCGGAACCCGGCCTCGTCGAGGATCGGAACGCCCAGCTCGGCAGCCTTGTCGGCCTTCGATCCGGGGGCGTCGCCGATCACGACGAAGGCGGTCTTCTTCGACACCGAGCCGGCGGCCTTCCCGCCCCGCAACAGGATGGCCTCCTTCGCCTGGTCACGGGAGAACCCTTCGAGGCTGCCGGTGACGACGATCGACAGTCCCTCGAGAGTCCGCTCGATCGAATGGTCGCGTTCGTCCTCCATGCGGACACCGGCGGCCGCCCACTTGTCGACGATCTCGCGGTGCCAGTCCACCTTGAACCACTCGTCGACCGACGCGGCGATGGTCGGTCCGACCCCCTCGACGGCAGCGAGTTCTTCCACCGACGCGTTCCGGATCCGTTCGAGGCTGCCGAATTCGGTGGCCAGCGCCCGCGCCGCGGTGGGTCCGACGTGCCGGATGGACAGTGCGACGAGCACGCGCCACAGCGGCTTGTCCTTCGCGCGTTCGAGATTCTCGAGCAGCCGCTCGCCGTTCTTCGACAGTGCGCCCTTGGTGGTTCGGAAGATCGATGTGGTCATCAGGTCCTCGGCGGTGAGCGCGAACAGATCGCCCTCGTTGCCGATCGCACCGGAGTTGATCAGAGCCGTCGACGCCTCGTAGCCGAGCGCCTCGATGTCGAACGCGCCGCGCCCGGCCACATGGAAGACGCGTTCGCGCAGCTGCGCCGGACAGAACTGCTGATTCGGGCACCGCAGGTCGACGTCGGATTCCTTCGCCGGCGCGAGAGGCGTTCCGCACTCGGGACATTCGGTGGGCATCACGAATTCGCGCTCGGTGCCGTCGCGCAGGTCGACGACCGGACCGAGCACCTCCGGAATCACGTCACCCGCCTTGCGCAGCACCACGGTGTCACCGATGAGCACGCCCTTGCGGGCCACCTCGGACGCGTTGTGCAGCGTCGCCAGCGACACCGTCGATCCCGCGACCGTCACCGGTTCCATGTACGCGAAGGGGGTGACGCGGCCGGTGCGGCCGACGCTGACGCGGATGTCGAGGAGTTTGGTGGTGACCTCTTCGGGCGGGTACTTGTAGGCGATCGCCCAGCGGGGCGCGCGGGAGGTCGCGCCGAGGCGCCGTTGCAGCGACATCTCGTCGACCTTGACGACGAGACCGTCGATCTCGTGCTCGACATCGTGCCGGTGCTCGCCCCAGTACTTCATCCGCTCGACGACCGCGTCGGCGCCCTGCACGCGGAGGGTGTGCGGGGAGACCGGCAGACCCCACGCCGCGAGCGCGGTGTACGCCTCGGACTGGGTGGTCGGTTCGAAGCCTTCGAGGCGCCCGAAACCGTGGCAGATCATCCCGAGCCGCCGCTTGGCGGTGACCGCGGGGTTCTTCTGCCGCAGCGAGCCCGCGGCGGAGTTGCGCGGATTCGCGAACGGCGCCTTGCCTTCCGCGACGAGGCTCGCGTTGAGTGCCTGGAAGTCCTCGAGGCGGAAGAACACCTCGCCGCGCACCTCGAGCACGCTCGGGACCGGGAAATCGTCGGTGCCTGTGATCCGTTCCGGGATGTCGTCGATGGTCAGCGCGTTGAGCGTGACCTCTTCCCCGGTGCGGCCGTCGCCGCGGGTCGCCGCGCGCACGAGTTTGCCGTTCTCGTACACGAGGTTCAGGGCGACGCCGTCGATCTTGACCTCGCAGAGGTAGTGCAGGTTGCTGCCGGCCTCGGACTCGACACGGGCGAGCCAGCCGCGCAGTTCGTCCTCGGTGAAGACGTTGTCGAGGCTGAGCATCCGCTCGAGGTGGTCGACGGCGGTGAAGTCGGTCGCGAAGCCGCCGCCGACGAGCTGGGTCGGGGAATCCGGCGTGCGCAGCTCCGAATACTGCTCCTCGAGCGCGTTCAGTTCGCCGAGCAGCTGGTCGAACGCGCCGTCGGAGATGATCGGGGCGTCGCGCACGTAGTAGCGGAACTGATGCTCGCGCACTTCCTCGGCGAGCTGTTGCCAGCGCTCGCGGGCCTCGGGAGGTGCGGTGACGGCTGCGCTCGTCGATTCACCCTCTGCGCTCGTCGCTTCACCCACAGCGTCCGTCGATTCACTCACAGCCCGCAAGCCTAGTCGAGGTCGCCGACAGTTCCCGGTCGCTCTGCCCGGGTGATCAGAGGGATTCCGGGTCCTCGGTGAACGCCGCGGCCACGTCACGGGTCAGGCGCAGCGCGGTGCGCGCCCACTCCGGGTCGGCCCCGGCCAGCCCGCAGGCGGGGGTCACCGCGACCGAGCGCAGGGCCGCTCGGGGGAAGCCGAGCCGGTCGATCAAGGTCACCGCCGGTGCCGCGACCTGCCGCCACGTCGGCGGTGTGGCGGGCGCGGTCGTGGGGATCAGGCCGAGCAGCAGGGTGGTGCCGGAGTCGAGGAGCTCGCCGATGCCGTCGAGGTCGGCGGCCGACACCCGGGCGACATCCAGCGCGACCGCGTCCGCGGCGCTCGCCCGCAGCAGCCCGGTCGGCACGGTCCCGCCGCAGCAGTGCACGGCGACCGACCGGCGCGTCGCCTCGATCGTCGTGTCCAGCACGTGCTGGGTCTCCGGTTCGGGCATCGCCGCGACGGATTCGAGAATCGTTCTGCCCGTGAGGGTTCCGGCGAGTACGTCCGGCAGGGCCGGTTCGTCGAGCTGGACGACGACCGTGGCTCCGGTCCGCCGGGTGACCTCGGCGGCGTGCCGGGACAGGCCCTCCCCCAGCGATTCGGAAAGGTCGCGTACCGCACCGGGATCGGTGAGGACGCGGCGGCCGGTGGCCAGTTCGGTGTGCGCGGCGAGTGTCAGCGGACCGGCCGACTGCACCTTCACCGTGTGGCCGGGGCCGAGACCCGCGTTCTCCCAGGCCTCTTCGAACGCGTCGAGATCCTGGTTCAGCAGATCCTCGGCGCGGGCGGCGATCGTGCCGCGACGACCGGTGAGCCGGTAGCCGGTGGTGGTGCCGTCGAGGTGCAGATCCACCAGCAGCGCGCTCGCCCGCCCGATCATGTCCGCCCCGAGTCCGCGGGCGGGCAGTTCGACCAGGTGCGGGAGCGCGGCGAGCTCACCGAGGATCACCGCCGCGGATTCACGCGCGTCGACGCCGGGCCACGATCCGATTCCGGTCCCGATGCCCGCCCAGCTTCCGGGACCTTCCGGGGCCGCGGTCACCGGCCGTCGGCGGCGGCGATGGTGCCGCTGCCCACGACGATGTCCCCGGCCGGATCCGGCCGGTAGAGCACGGCGGCCTGACCTGCGGCGACACCCGTGAGCGGCTCGCGCAGCGAGATCTCGATGCCGGTGCCGACCGCCTCGGCGACCGCGGGGGCGATCCCTCCGTGGGCGCGGACCTGCACGACGCACTCGATCGGTCCCTCCGGGGCAACACCCGAGGTCCACACCGCACGTTCGGCGGTGATCGAGCGCACCTGCAACTGTTCGGCCGATCCCACCTTCACGGTGCCGCTGTCCGGGTCGATCTCGGTCACGTAGCGGGGACGGCCGTCCGGTCCGGGTCCGGCGATGCCGAGCCCCTTGCGCTGGCCGATCGTGAATCCGTGCACGCCTTCGTGTTCGGCGAGCACCGCTCCGGAGTCCGCGTCGACGACCTTGCCGGGCCGCACGCCGATGCGGGCACCGAGGAACGCGCGGGTGTCACCCGACGGGATGAAGCAGATGTCGTGGCTGTCCGGCTTGTTCGCGACGGCCAGCCCACGCTCGGCGGCCTCGGCACGGATCAGCTCCTTGGGGGTGTCCCCGACCGGGAACATCGCGCGCGAGAGCTGCTCGGCGGTGAGCACCGCGAGCACGTACGACTGGTCCTTGTCGGCGTCGACGGCACGGCGCAGCACCCCGTCGTTCAGCTGGGCGTAGTGGCCGGTGGCGACGGCGTCGAAGCCGAGTGCGACCGCCCTGTCCGCGAGCGCCGAGAACTTGATCTTCTCGTTGCACCGCAGGCACGGGTTCGGGGTCTGTCCCGCCGCATACGACGCGACGAAGTCGTCGATCACGTCTTCCTTGAAGCGATCGGCGAAATCCCAGACGTAGAAGGGGATTCCGAGCACGTCGGCGGCACGCCGGGCGTCACCGGCGTCCTCCTTCGAGCAGCAGCCGCGCGAACCCGTGCGCAGCGTGCCCGGCGCCGTCGACAGCGCCAGATGCACACCGACGACCTCGTGTCCGGCATCGACGGCGCGGGCCGCGGCCACCGCCGAGTCCACACCGCCGCTCATCGCCGCGAGAATCCTCATCGTCCGTCACCTCCACGACCGGCAGCGCTCGCCAATCCGGCGGCGCGCGCCCGTTCCACCACCTGCGGCAGAGCCGCGATCACCGCGTCCACGTCGGCACGAGTCGAGGTGTGCCCCAACGAGAATCGCAACGAACCGCGTGCGATGCGCGGATCGGCTCCCATCGCGATCAGCACGTGGCTGGCCCGGGCGACACCGGCCGTGCAGGCCGAACCGGTCGAGCACTCGATTCCCGCCGCATCGAGCAGCATCAACAGCGAATCCCCTTCGCAGCCGGGGAAAGTGAAGTGCACATTGCCGGGCAGACGGTTCGCGCCGCGCGGTCCGTTGAGGATCGCTTCGGGGATCACGTCCTCGATGCCGGCGACGAGCGCATCACGCAGCGCAGCGAGTCGGGCAGTGGTCGCGTCGAGTTCGGTGACCGCCGCGTGCAGCGCCGCGGCCATGCCGACGATCGAGGCGGTGTCCTGCGTGCCCGAGCGGATGTCGCGTTCGTGCCCGCCGCCGTGGGCCAGCGGCACGCACGGCACCTGGCGGCCCAGCAGCAGCGCACCGACACCCTGCGGGCCCCCGAACTTGTGCGCCGCGACCGTCATGGCGGACAGGCCGCTCGCCGCGAAATCGACGGGCAGATGCGCCACGGCCTGCACCGCGTCGCTGTGCATCGGCACGTCGAACTCGGCGGCGACCGCGGCGAGTTCGGGGATCGGCATCACGGTGCCGACCTCGTTGTTGGCCCACATGATCGTCACCAGCGCGGTCTCGTCGGCGTGCTCGGACAGTGCGGCCCGCAGCGTCTGGGGATCGACGCGCCCGTCCGCGTCGACGGGCAGCCACGTCACCTCGGCATTCTCGTGTTCGACGAGCCACTCGACCGCGTCGAGCACGGCATGGTGTTCGACCGCGCTCGCGATCACCCGGTTCCGGCGCGGGTCCTGCGCCCGGCGGCCCCAGAAGATGCCCTTGACCGCGAGGTTGTCGCCCTCGGTGCCGCCGGAGACGAACAGCACCTCGGACGGACGGGCCCCGAGATCGGCGGCGATGGACTCGCGGGCCTCCTCGATGCGGCGGCGCGCGGCGCGGCCGGAACCGTGCAGCGACGAGGCGTTGCCGACCGTCGCGAAGACCTGCGTCATCGCCTCGATCGCCGCAGGCAGCATCGGGGTGGTCGCGGCGTGGTCGAGGTAGACGGTCTTCGGTGAGCCGGATGCGCCGGCGGTGGGCGAGGTCATGACCGGTCCAGGATAGCGGGTGCCGGGTCGGTCCCCGACCGCTCGCTAGCCCGCGGCCGCAGCCGCAACCGTGACCGGCATCTCACCCGGCTCGCCTCGTACCGCACGTTCGCAGCGCGCCGCCAGCGCGCGACGGTCGGTGCCGGGCGGCTCGAGGGGTGCGAGCACGACGTCGGCCACGGTGCCCCGGTGCCACAGCATCCGGCGGATCGCCTCACCGATCGTGTCGTCGCCGACGAACGCGGGCGCGGTCGCGACCGCGCCGGCGCGGCCGAGATAGCGCAATCGCACCGGCTGGACGGGACATCCGGCGTCGACGGCGGCCTGGAACAGCGCAGCCCGGAAGCGGCCGTGCGCCCGCCCACACCACGTGGTGCCCTCCGGGAACACCGTGACACGGTCACCGAGCTGCAGGCGGGTGCGGATCCCGGCGACGACCTCCGGCAGCTCGCGCAGGTTCTCGCGCTCGATGGGGATGACCCGCATACGCCGCGCGAGCGTCCCGAGCACACCCCAGCCGAGTAGGTCGGCGCGGGCGACGAATCCGGACGGCGCGATCGCGGTGAGCACCAGAACGTCGATCCAGGACACGTGCGGAGCGACGACGAGCACGCCCGACCCGCGTCCGGTCTCGGCGTCGTCGCGCAGGTCGGTGAGCGTCGGCCGCACGCCCGCGCAGCGCAGCAACGCCCGCGCACAGCCCCGCACCAACGCGACGCGAGCGGCGGCGGGCAGCAGGCGACCTGCGGCGAGGACCGGCACCGCGGCCAGGACGACGAGCACGACCAGCCACCGCCCCGCGCATGTGAGAAGACTCACACGATCCGGGTCGCGCGGAAGGCAACTCGTGTCGCACGGACTGGAGGGCATCCAGGGGTGGGTCCGGACGCTCACGCCGGGACCGCCGCGACGCGATCGGCCTGCTCCGCGGCGCTGCGCAGCCTCGCCAGGTAGCGTGCGTCCGCGTCGTGGAGGTTCAGCAGCGCCACGAAGTCGGCGACCCCGAAGGCCGGGTCGTGGGCGGGTTCGCCGCAGATCCGGGCCCCCAGCCGCAGATATCCGCGCAGCAGCGGGGGCAGCACGGCGCGGGCGGCCCGGTCGGTCGCCGGCACCGGACGCAGCGGCCGCACCCGGTGCCCGGGCGTCGCGGCGTGGCGGGTGAGAAGGACGTCGCGAACCGCGAGGACGTTGGCGCCGTGAACCTCGCCGGGGTGGGCACGCATCGGAACCGACACGCACCCGAAGACCCAGGTGTGGCCGGTCAGTTCCAGGTATCGCAGGATGCCCGCCCACATCAGCGTGAGCACCGTCCCGGAGCGGTGCGCCGGGTCGACGCACGCGCGGCCCATCTCGACCGCGCCGAGCCCGTGCGGGTCGAGCACGGTCAGGTCGAACTCGCCGGAGGTGTAGTAGCCCCCGGCGGCGCGTGCGGCGTCGGGCGGCAGCATGCGGTAGCAGCCGACCACGGAGTCGGTGTGGCGGTCGTGGACGAGCAGGTGGTCGCAGAACGCGTCGAACCGGTCCTCGTCCAGATCACCGGACCCGTCCGGCAGCCGGAATCCGGGTTCGGCGGCGAACACGCGCGAACGCAGGCGTTGCGCGGCCTCGCGGTGTTCGGGTTCCGTGGAGACGATCAGTGAGTAGCGCGGTCCGGACAGCACCGGCGCGGGGTGGAGACGGGGACGGGCGAGCACCGACGTTGTGGTCATGGTGCAGGTGTATCGGGCCGGGGCGGCTACCCGGCAGCACCGCGATGACTCCGGGATGCACCGGCGGTGAACACCTTCCGGCGGCCCCGAACAGCGCGACCCCGAACAGCGCGCAGCCCCGCTCCGGAATTCCGGGGCGGGGCTGCGAGCGAGCTACGAGGAGCTACAAGGATCAGCCCTTGTGCTTCTTGATCTCCTCGGTCAGCTGCGGCGCGACGTTGAACAGGTCGCCGACGACGCCGTAGTCCGCGATCTCGAAGATCGGGGCCTCTTCGTCCTTGTTGACCGCGACGATGGTCTTCGAGGTCTGCATGCCGGCGCGGTGCTGGATGGCACCGGAGATGCCGAGCGCGACGTACAGCTGCGGCGAGACCGTCTTACCGGTCTGGCCGACCTGGAACTGGCCCGGGTAGTAGCCGGAGTCGACGGCGGCACGCGAGGCACCGACGGCGGCACCGAGCGAGTCGGCGAGCTCCTCGACGACCGAGAACTTCTCGGCCGAACCGACACCGCGACCACCGGAGACGACGATCGACGCCTCGGTGAGCTCGGGGCGGTCGCCGCCGACGACGGGCTCACGCGAGGTGATCTTGACGGCGGACTCTTCCTGAGCCGGAACCTCGACGGCGACGCGCTCGGCGGCACCGGCCTGCGGCTGCGCCTCGACGGCACCCGGGCGGACGGAGATGACCGGGACCTCACCGTTGGCCTTGGCGTCGACGGTGAACGCGCCACCGAAGATGGAGTGGACGGCGGAGCCGTCGGACTTGACGTCGATGACGTCGACGAGGAGGCCGGAGCCGATGCGCGCGGCGAGGCGGCCCGACACCTCCTTGCCCTCGACGCTCGCGGCGGTGAGCACGGCGGCCGGGCCGGCGGACTCGACGAGCGAGGCCAGGACGTCGACCTTCGGGGTCACCAGGTAGCCGTCGATGTCGTCGGACTCGGCGGCGTAGACCTTGGCGGCGCCGGCCGCGGCGAGCGCGTCCTGCAGCTTGTCGGCGGTGCCGGCGGGGCCGGTGACGACGGCGGCGGGCTCACCGAGCGCACGCGCTGCGGTGATGAGCTCGATGCTGACCTTCTTCAGCGCGCCCTCGGCGTGCTCGACGAGCACGAGTACTTCTGCCATTGCTTCTTTCTCCCTTGGTAAGTCTGCTGTTTCGCGTGGGCGCGGATCAGATGATCTTCTGGGCGACGAGGTACGCAGCGATCTTGCTGCCGCCGTCACCCTCGTCGGTGACGCGCTCACCAGCGGTACGCGCGGGCTTGGGGGTGACACCGGTGACGGTGGAGCCGGCGTTGGCGACGCCGAAGATCTCGGGGTCGAGACCGATGTCGGCGAGCGTGAGGGTCTGAACTTCCTTCTTCTTCGCGGCCATGATGCCCTTGAAGGACGGGAAGCGCGGCTCGTTGATCTTCTCGGTGACCGAGACGATGGCCGGGAGGGATGCCTCGAGGCCGAAGACGCCCTCGTCGGTCTCGCGCTCGCCGGTGGCCTTGCCGTCGGCGATGGTGAGCTTGCGCAGGTGCGTCAGGTGGGGAAGACCGAGGTACTCGGCGATGATCGCCGGGACGGCGCCGACGCGGCCGTCGGTGGCCTCGTTACCGGCGATGACGAGCTCGACACCCTCGATCTGACCGAGCGCGGCAGCCAGGGCGTACGCCGTCTGGATGGCGTCGGAGCCGTGGAGGGCCGGGTCGTTGAGGTGGATGGCCTTGTCGGCGCCCATGGACAGCGCCTTACGGATCGCGTCGGTCGCCCGGTCGGGACCGGCGGTGAGCACGGTGACCTCGCCCCCGTCGCGCTCCTTGATGAGCAGGGCCTCTTCGACGGCCCGCTCGTTGATCTCGTCGAGCACGGCGTCCGCGGCCTCGCGGTCGAGGGTGTAGTCGCCGTCGGTGAGCTTGCGCTCGGACCACGTGTCGGGGACCTGCTTGATCAAAACGACGATGTTCGTCATGGGTCTACGTCGACCTCCTGTTGTATCGCTGCTTTTACGGATCGGCGAGGCGCTGCCTGGACCGAGCACTCGTGTTTCGCACGGGGTGTGCGTTAGATTACCTCACGCTAAGTTACCCGTCGGTAACTTGGTGGAAGATCCGGTTCACCATAACCACCGAAGCGAACGAGAGGCCTGTGATGTGGACCACCCCGAACAGGGAGAACACCGATGCGTCTAGTCTCTGGGCGGTGAGCGACTCCACCGTCCGCGCAGACGAAGCGCAGCAACTGCCCCTCACCGGCGAGCGAACCGTCCCCGGCATCGCCGAGGAGAACTACTGGTTCCGTCGCCACGAGGTGGTCTACCGCGATCTGCTCGCGCGGTGCACCGGGCGAACCGTCCTCGAAGCCGGCTGCGGCGAGGGATACGGCGCCGACATGATCGCCGACGTCGCCCGGCGCGTCATCGGACTCGACTACGACGAGAGCGCCGTCGCCCACGTGCGCGCCCGCTACCCGCGCGTGGACATCCGTCAGGGCAACCTCGCCGACCTCCCGCTCGACGACGAATCCGTCGACGTCGTCGTCAACTTCCAGGTGATCGAGCACCTCTGGGACCAGGCGCAATTCCTGCGCGAGTGCCACCGCGTCCTCGTCCCCGGCGGCGAACTGCTGGTGAGCACCCCGAACCGGATCACCTTCTCCCCCGGCCGCGACACCCCGCTCAACCCGTTCCACACCCGCGAACTGAACGCCGCCGAACTGACCGAACTGCTCGTCGAGGCCGGTTTCCGCGTCGAACTGATGACCGGGGTGCACCACGGCCCGGCGCTGCGCGCCCTCGACGCCAAGCACGGCGGCTCGTTCATCGACGCGCAGATCGAACGCGCCCTGGCAGGCGAGCCGTGGCCCGCCGACCTGACCGCCGACGTCGCGGGCGTCGCCGTGGACGACTTCGTCCTCGATCCCGAAAACATCGACGCCAGCCTGGATCTGGTCGCGATCGCGGTGAAGGACCCCGCGCGGTGACCATCCGCGAACCGGGCATGTTCGCCCTCGTCCTGCACTCGCACCTGCCGTGGCTCGCCAACCACGGGCGCTGGCCCGTCGGCGAGGAATGGCTCTACCAGTCCTGGGCCGCAACGTATCTGCCGGTCACCGACGTCCTGCATCGGCTCGCCGCCGAAGGCCGCACCCGGCTGCTCACCCTCGGGGTGACGCCCGTGCTCGCCGCCCAGCTGGACGATCCGCACTGCCTGACCGGCATGCACCACTGGATCGGCAACTGGCAGTTGCGCGCCCACGAAGCGGCCGGAATGGCCGAGCAGTCGTACCGCGACCTCGGCGCCCGCGAGCACCGCCTCGCCGGCGAGGCGCTCGACCAGTTCGAAACCCGTTGGCGCCACGGCGGTTCCGCGGTCATCCGCGGACTGATCGACGCCGACGCGATCGAACTGCTCGGCGGTCCGCTGGCCCACCCCTTCCAGCCGCTGCTCGACCCACGACTGCGCGCGTTCTCGCTGTCGGAAGGTCTGTACGACGCGCAGGCCCGCTGGCAGCACACCCCCCGCGGGATCTGGGGACCCGAGTGCGCCTTCACCCCCGGGATGGAGACCGGCTACGCCGCCGCCGGCGTCGAGCACTTCATGGTCGACGGACCCGCCCTGCGCGGCGACACCTCCCTGGGCCGCACCGTGTGGGACTCCGACGTCGTGGCGTTCGGCCGCGACCTGCAGGTCTCCTACCGGGTGTGGTCGCCGAAGTCCGGCTACCCCGGACACGCCGCCTACCGGGACTTCCACACCTACTGCCACGACACCGGACTCAAGCCCGCCCGGGTCACCGGCCGCACCGTGCCCTCGCACGAAAAGGCGCCCTACGACCCGGATCTCGCGTCCGCGACCGTCGACAAGCACGTCGCCGACTTCGTCGAGACCGTCCGCAAGCGGCTGCGCAACGAGTCGGCCCGGATCGGCCGGGACGCGCTCGTCGTCGCCGCGTTCGACACCGAACTGTT
Source organism: Rhodococcus sp. NPDC003382 (assembly GCF_053589135.1). Lineage (NCBI taxonomy): Bacteria > Bacillati > Actinomycetota > Actinomycetes > Mycobacteriales > Nocardiaceae > Rhodococcus > Rhodococcus sp. NPDC003382. Next base: position 56,114 of record NZ_JBSFRH010000001.1, on the reverse strand, counting down.
CGGGCACTGGTGGTACGAGGGCCCGCTGTTCCTGGAACGGCTGCTGCGGGCGCTGCCCGAGGCCGGCATCGGGGTCGGCACCCTCGCCGACGCCCGCGACCGCGGCTACGTCGGCACCCCCGTCGAACTCCCCGACTCGTCGTGGGGATCCGGCAAGGACTGGCGGGTGTGGGCCGGCGAACAGGTCCAGGACCTGGTGCAACTCAACGACGAGGTCGTCCGCACCACCCTCGACACCCTCGACAAGGACCGCGCCACCGCCGCGCCCGGTCTGCCCGCGCTGCGCAACCGCGTCCACGACCAGATGCTGCGCGAGGCGCTGATGGCGGTCTCGAGCGACTGGGCGTTCATGGTCAGCAAGGACACCGCCGCCGGATACGCCCGCGACCGCGCGCACAAGCACGCGCACGCCCTGCGCGAGATCGCCGACGCCGTCGCGTCCGGCCGCCACGACGCGGCCACGCGCCTCGCCGACGGCTGGAACCGCGCCGACAACCTGTTCCCCGCACTCGACGCACGCCGACTGCCGAACGGAGAGCCGACATGAGAATTCTCATCGTCTCGTGGGAGTACCCGCCGGTCGTCGTCGGCGGACTCGGTCGCCACGTCCACCACCTGGCCACCGAACTCGCCGCGGCCGGTCACGAGGTCGTCGTCCTGTCCCGGCGTCCCACCGGAAGCGACGCGTCCACCCACCCCACCCTCACGCACATCGCGGAGGGCGTCCTGGTGGTCGCGGTCGCCGAGGACCCGCCGCACTTCGACTTCGGCGAGGACATGCTCGGCTGGACCCTGGCGATGGGTCACGCGATGGTCCGTGCGGGTGTCGGCCTGAGCAAGGGCGGCATCGGCGAGGGCTGGACGCCCGACGTCGTGCACGCGCACGACTGGCTGGTCGCGCACCCCGCGATCGCGCTCGCCGAATACTTCGACGTGCCGCTCGTGTCCACCCTGCACGCCACCGAGGCCGGGCGGCACAGCGGCTGGCTGTCCGGGAAAATGAACCGCCAGGTGCACTCGGTCGAGTGGTGGCTGGCGAACGAATCCGATTGGCTCATCACGTGTTCCGCCTCGATGCGCGACGAGGTCGCGGAGCTGTACGGGCCGGATCTGCCGTCGATCTCGGTGATCCGCAACGGCATCGACGTCACCACCTGGTCGTACCGCGACCGCGAACCCCGCACCGGTCCGGCGCGGCTGCTGTTCGTCGGACGGCTCGAATACGAGAAGGGTGTGCAGGACGCGATCGCGGCGCTGCCGAAGATCCGGCGGTCGCATCCGGGGACGACACTCGTCGTCGCCGGTGAAGGCACCCAGTTCGAATGGCTGCGCGAGCAGGCCCGCGTCCACCGGGTCGCGCGGTCGGTGACCTTCCTCGGCAACCTCGACCACACCGAACTGCTCGGCTGGCTGCACGGGGCCGACGCGATCGTGCTGCCGAGCCGCTACGAGCCGTTCGGGATCATTGCGCTCGAGGCCGCGGCCGCCGGCACCCCGCTCGTCGCGTCCACCGCCGGTGGTCTCGGCGAGGCCGTCGTCGACGGTGTCACCGGGCTGTCGTTCCAGCCGGGCGATGTGGCCGGGCTCGTCTCGGCGGTACGGGAACTGCTCGACGAACCCGACGCCGCTCAGGAACGCGCCCGCGCGGCCCGCGCGCGGCTCACCGACGATTTCGACTGGCGGCAGGTCGCCGAGGAGACGGCCCAGGTGTACGCAGGCGCGAAGCGGCGGGTGCGGCATCCGCTGGCGCGGCCGAGCATCCCGCAACGTCCCCTCCCGGACCGCGGATGACCCGCGCCTCGTGCGCGATTTCGGTAGCCCCCGCCACCGGAACCGCGCACGAGGCCGTCAGGCCGGGGCGAGCGGCGGCTGCCGGTCGGCCCACGGCCGGGCCTGTTCCAATTGCGCTGCGAGCGCGAGCAGCAACCCTTCCCCACCGAGCGGCGCGACGAACTGCACCCCGAGCGGTAGACCGTCGGGCGTCATGTACAGCGGCACCGAGATCGCCGGGCGCCCGGTGATGTTCGCCAGCTGCGTGTAGGGGGTCCGACCCAGGTTGTCGTCGACGATCGAGTCCAGGAGACCACCGAGCCGCGCGAGACGGCCGAGCCGGCCCGCGACGATCAGCCGGCTCAGAATCCGGACCATCGGCGGGGTGGTCAGTTCGCCGATGCGGATCGGCGGCGACGCCAGCGTCGGTGTGAGGAGCAGGTCGTAGCGCTCGTGGAAGGCCACGAGCTGCTGCGTGTAACCGTTCCACCGCTGAAGGGCCGCAAGGTAATCCGGTGCCGACACCGACCGGCCGACGGCCGCGAGGACACGGGTGTCGAGTTCGAATCCGTCCGGGCCGCAATTGGTCCGGCGACGAGCATCGTCGACATCCTGCGCGAGCGAGGCGAACCACATCGTCAGGAAGTCCGTCGCGAGGCGCCGCTCGTCGATACCGGTCTCGGCGGGTTCGACGTGGTGCCCGAGCTCGTCGAGCAGCGCGATCGCGTCGTCGACGGCCGCGACCGCTTCCCGGTCGACGGGAGTGCCGAGCGGCGAGGCGGTCGCGTAGCCGATGCGCAGTTGCCGCGGTGGGCGGCTCGCGATCGCCGCATACGACTCCTCGGCGCGGGCACCGAGGTACGGACCGGTCGGGTCGGGGCCGGCGACGACGTCGAGCATCCCCGCCGCGTCCCGGACCGTGCGAGTGACGACCCCGTTGGACACCGCGCCGTGCAGCAACTCGCCGACGGCCGGGCCGCTGGGCACCACACCGCGCCCCGGTTTGAGCCCGACGAGTCCGCAGCAGGCGGCGGGGATCCGGATGGACCCGCCGCCGTCGTTCGCGCCGGCGGCGGGCACCACCCCCGCCGCGACCGCGGCGGCCGAACCACCCGACGATCCGCCGGGCGTGTGCTCCGGGTTCCACGGATTGCGCGTCGGCCCGTTCGCCTCCGGTTCGGTGATGTTCTTCGCCCCGAACTCCGGGGTGTTCGTCTTCCCGAACACGACCAGCCCCGCGTCGATCCAGCGGTCGACGACGAGCGCGTTGCGCGCGGCCGGCAGCGCGGCGAGGGCACGACTACCGCTTCCGGTCGGTGTGCCCACCACGTCCTGTGCGAGGTCCTTCACCAGGAACGGAACCCCGGCGAACGGCCCGGTGAGCCGGCCGTTGGCGCGGGTGCGGGCCCGCTCGTCGAGCCGGTACACCACCGTGTTCAGGACCGGTTCGACCGCGTCCAGGCGCGCGATCGCCGTCTCGAGCAGCTCCTCGGCGCCGACCTGGCCGGTGGCGACGAGTTCGGCCAACCCCACCGCGTCGTAACGGCGGTACTCGCAGTAGTCCATCCCGCAGCTCCCCTCACCCTCGTCGACCATCCCTCGTCGACGACGGATACCGGATCAGGCTCCGGCGTCCGCGCCTTCCGGCAGGTCGCCCGCCTTCTTGCGGGCGATGTCCTCGAGCGCCGCGATGTATTCGGCGCGCTGCGCAGCGCCGGCCTCCCAGTCGGCCTTCCGGTTCTTCACGGCCTTGGCCGGGGATCCGACGGCGATGCTGTAGTCCGGGATGTCGCCCTTGACCACGGCGTGCGCACCGAGCACGCAGCCGCGGCCGACGCGGGTACCGCGCAGCACGGTGACCTTCGCGGCGATCCAGGTGTCGGGCCCGATCCGCACCGGGCTCTTGACGATGCCCTGATCCTTGATCGGGTAGGTGACGTCCTCGGTGCGGTGGTCGAAGTCGCAGATGTAGCACCAGTCCGCGACGAGGGTCGACGCACCGATCTCGATGTCGAGGTAGGTGTTGACGACGTTGTCCTTGCCGAAGACGACCTTGTCGCCGATGCGCAGCGACCCCTCGTGACAGCGGATGGCGTTGCCGTCACCGATGTGCACCCATCTGCCGATCTCGAGCCGCGACAGTTCCGGCGTCGAGTGGATCTCGACGTTCTTGCCGAGGAAGACCATGCCGCGCAGGATCACGTGCGGGTTCGCAAGCTTGAACTTCGCGAGTCGGTAGTACCGCACCAGGTACCAGGGTGTGTACGCCTTGTTGGCCAGCACCCACCGCAGCGAGTCGACGGTCAGGAATTTCGCCTGGTCGGCGTCCCGGCGACGTGAACCACGCCACCTCGTGCGCAACGGTGCGCCCCACATGCTCGTCATAACATGCCAGCCTACGGTCAGCCTCGTGAGGAAAGCACGGGGCCCGGCCCGATAGGCTGACCGACCGTATCCTTCGGGCCTGAGGAGAGATGTGTGATGCGGGGTGTCCTGCGGACTGCAGTGCTGACGACGACGGCAGCACTCGCGTTGAGCGGATGCGGAAGCGGGGACGAACCCATCGACATCCTCTCCGAAGGAGCGTGGCCGGGCCGCTATTCCGACGCCCGCAACAGCAGCACCGCGGTCGCGGACGGACTCTCGGACGTGTCGGTCGCCTGGACCCGATCGGTCGGCGGCGCGGTCGGATCACCGCCGTCGATCGCCGCCAACGGGCAGATCTTCGTCAGCGCATCCACCGACGCCGGCTGCAATCTGTTCGCGTTCCAGATCGACACCGGCCGCAAACGCTGGTGTACGCGTCTCGCGCCGGGCGTCGGCGTGGTCACGCCGGTCGCCGACACCGTCGCCAACGTCTATGTCGGCGAGGAGGGCGGTCTGTACTCGTTCAACGAGCACGGGCAGCGCCGCTGGCGTATCCCGGTGAGCGGCACACCGCGCAGCGCACAGTTCACCGGTGACGGAAACCTCTTGGTGGTCACGCACTTCGGTCAGGTCAACGTCGTCGATACGCAGACGGGCAGGCTCGTCGCCCCGATCTACGACATGGTGCCGATCCCGGGTGTGCAGGACGGCACGAACGTGCCCCGGCAGGCCCCCGACCACGGACTGGCCGCGTGCTTCGGCGGCTCCCCCGACTGCCCGGTCGCGACGACGCCCGCGGTGGACGTGGCGACGGACCGCATCTTCGCCACCCTGTGGCGCCCGGGGACGGACCAGGCGGCACTGGTCGCGTTGCGCTACACCGGCGGTGACGACGCGCGCATCGCCGAGGAGTGGTCGCTCGCGGACCTTCCGGGCGGGGCGGTGACGAGCCCGGTGCTCTCCGCGGACGGCGCGACGGTGTACGTGCACGACGGCGACGGCACCCTCTGGGCGATCGACGCCGCGACGGGCTCGCCGCGCTGGAGCCACGATCCGGGTTTCGTCACCTCGACGGGACCGGCGGTGACGGCCGACGGGACGATCCTGCTCGCCGGGGGCGGCGCGGACGGTCCGCTCGTGGCGTTGCGCGACGCCGGGGATCACCCCGAATCCCTGTGGGAACGCGACGACGTGCGTCAGCTCGGCGCACCGGCCGTCGCCGCGGACGGAGTGGGGTACACGGTGGTGCGGGTTCCGGACGGCCTCGCCGCGCTGGTCTTCGACACCTCCGACGGCAGCACGCTGGATCAGGAATCCCTGCCGGGGGCATCAGGTTTCGCGGTCGGCACCGCGATCGGACCGGACGGCGAACTGCTGGCGACCACGCTGCTCGGGGATCTCTACACGCTGCGCTGAGAGTGCCGAACGGCCACACCACCGGGGCGCAGGCACCGGTGGTGTGGCCGTAGGCCGGTCATCTCAGGAGGCGAGGACCGTCAACTCGATCCCGCTGCCCCGCCGGATCGTGTTGTAGATCGGGCAGGTCGCGACGAACCGCTCGCGCAGGACGTCCGCCGCAGCCTGATCCACCCCGGTCGTGGTGATCGTGACCCGGGTGAAGTCGTACCGGGTCGGATCCTCGCTGCCGCGGGCGTGCGAGGCCTCGACCCGGATCCCGGCGAGCGGCAACTCCAGTTCCGTCGCGTTCGCCTCGAAGTTCGCCATCGCGCACGAGGCGAGCGCCGACAGGAGCAGCTCCCCGGCCTGGATGGACTCACCGGGACCGAATCGCGAGTCGGTCACCAGATGATTGGCGCGGGCGTCGATCACGAACCGGCCGGGTACCCCGGCGATGGTGTGCCCCGAGACGGCCGCGATGTTCGACGCGGGCGCGGTGCCGGCGCTCATCGGGCGGCGCTCGCGGGCTTGGGGATCCGGTTCTCCCATTCACGCGCAGCGGGACGCTCGAGTCCGAGGTTCTCGCGCAGGGTGGATCCCTCGTATTCGGTTCGGAACAGGCCGCGCTTCTGCAGCTCGGGGACGACCTGCCGGGTGAAGTCCTCGAATCCCCCGGGCTGGTAGGGAGCCTGCACCATGAAGCCGTCGCACGCGCCTCCGGTGAACCACTCCTCCAGGCCGTCTGCGACTTCCGTTGCGGTACCGATGAATCCGCCTTCGACGCGGCCACCGTACTGCTTGCCGAGCTCCCGCAGCGTGAGCCCCTCGCGTTCGGTGATCTCGCGGACCTCGCGGTAGTGGCCCTCGACGCCGGGAACCTCGACGTCGGGCAGCCGCTCGTCGAGGGGGAACGTCGACAGGTCCACGTCCAGGTGGTAGGCGAGGGTCGAGAGCCCGCCCAGTGGCGGCACCAGTTCGAACAGCTCCTCGAAGGTCTGCTGCGCGATCGCGCTGGTGGCACCGATGACCGGGGCGATCGACGGCAGGATCTTCACCTGACGGGGGTCGCGGCCGTGCGCGGCGGCCCGCTCCTTGATCTCGCGGTAGAAGTCCTGCGCCGACTCGAGCGACGCGTGGCTGCAGAAGATCACGTCGGACCAGCGGGCGGCGAAGTCCTTGCCCTTGGCGGAGGCGCCGGCCTGGATCACCACCGGGTATCCCTGCGGCGGCCGCGGCACGTTGAGCGGTCCCTGAACGGTGAACCACTCGCCCTTGTGGCCGATCGCGTGCACCTTGGCGGGGTCGGCGAACAACGGCGCCTCGGTGTCCAGGACCAGCGCGTCGTCCTCCCAGCTGTCCCAGAGCTTCGCCGCCACCTCGAGGAACTCGTCGGCGCGTTCGTAGCGCTTCTCGCGGGGGAACTGCTCGTCGAGGTTGAAATTGCGCGCCTCGGACTCCTGGAACGAGGTCACCACGTTCCAGGCAGCGCGGCCGGCGGTGAGGTGGTCCAGGCTCGCGAACGAGCGGGCCACGGTGAACGGCTGCGCGTACGTGGTGGACACCGTCGCGGCGAGACCGAGGTGCCGGGTCACGGCACCCATCGACGACAGCACGTGCAGCGGATCGAGACGCAACGAGCCGAGCGCGCCGTTGCGCAACTGGGTGTCGGTGCTCGACCCGAACCGGTCGGGCACCGAGAGGATGTCGGCGAAGAACGCGAGGTCGAACCTGCCGTCCTCGAGGGTGCGGGCGATGTTCTGGTAGTACTCCGCGGACAACCACCCGGGGACCGAGGCCGGGTAGCGCCAGCCACCGGGGCGGCCGGGGCCGGCGGTGATGAACGCGGCGAGATGCATCTGGGAGTCGGACATGACGGTGCTGATACCTACTTCGAGAGTTACTGGACGTTCGAGAGTTCTTTGTCGATGACGGACTTGATCGAGTCGAACCGCGAATCCTGCAGCCACGACGTGACATCGACCTGCTCGGGGTAGATGCCGAGCCGGTGGAAGTTGTCGGCGAGATCCTGGGAGCCGGCGATCGCGTCGGCACCGACCGAGGTGAACTGTCCCGCACCGGAGTACGAGAGCCGCTTCGTCTCGACGAGGTCGCGGTACACCTCGGCTTCCATCGCGTTGCCGCCGAAGCCGCCGAGCCGGGTGAACTCGTCGACGGCCGCGGCGGGGTTGGCCTCGATCCAGCGCTGTGCGTCGCGGACGTTGCGCACCAGCTTCGCCGCGACCTCGGGGTGGTTGTTCGCGAACGATTCGCTCGCGACGAAGAAGGCATAGTCGTAGGTCTTCACGTCGGGCAGGGTCGCGGCGTTGTGCTTGCGCTTGGCCAGCTCGGCCATCGGCTGCCACGTGATCCAGGCGTCCACCTTGCCCTGCGCGAACGCGGCCTCGGCGTCCGCGGCGGTGAGGTTGACGTACTCGATGTCGTCGAGCGTCAGGCCCGCGGTCTCGAGGTACTTGACCAGGCTGTACGTGCCGGTCGTGCCGCGGTGGTCGGCGACCTTGCGGCCCTTCAGATCTGCGGCGGACCGGATGGTGGAGCCCTGCGGGACCAGGACGTCCACCTCGTTGCTCGGCAGCGGGTACGCCACCAGCGGGACGATGGGAACGCCACCGCCGATCGCGTAGATGACGGCGGTCGCGGTGGCGAAGGAGAAGTCGACGCTGCCGGACTTGATCGCCTCCATCACCGGGAGGGACGCCGGGAATCCGGTGGGCCATTCCACCGGCACGCCGAGGTCGGCGGCGACGTCGAACCCACCGAGGCTGTTGCGCAGCACGGTGCCCGGTTCGGCGTTGCCGTCGCCGATCAGCGCGTACCGGACCTGGGTGAGCGGGCCGTCTTCGTCTGCTGCGGCGTCGGTGCTGCACCCGGCGAGGGACAGGGCGGTCAGGCCGAGGACACCGGCGCCGGTGGCCTTGAGGAAGCCGCGTCGGCTCAGCGACGAAGAGGTCAGGGGTGACATAGCGGGGGTGAAACCTTCCTACGGGTGGATCGGGTGGATCGGAGGGGCAGTGTCAGGAATGGAGGGCGCGGTCGGCCTCGAGGAGCCCGTCGAGGAACTCCTCCTTCCAGGCTGCGAGGCGGGCGTCACCGCGGTGCCGGGGGCGGGCCTGGTCGATCCGGAGTTCACGGGTGATCCCGGATTCGGTGAGCAGCAGCACCCGGTCGGAGAGGATCAACGCTTCCTCGACGTCGTGGGTGACGAGCAGGACGGTCCGGGGCCGCTCGGCGAGCATCCGTTCGAGCAGTTGCTGCATCGTGACCCGGGTGATCGCGTCGAGTGCACCGAACGGTTCGTCGAGGAGCAGCACGTCGGGGTGGTGCAGCAGGGCGCGGGCGAGCGCGACGCGCTGCCGCTGGCCGCCGGACAGTTCGGAGGGCCAGGCGTTCTCCCGACCGGCGAGTCCGACCTCGCGGAGCAGCGCGGCCGCTTCGTCGCGTCGTCCCTTGGTGCCGAGCTGGACGTTGTCGAGGACGTTGCGCCAGGGCAGGAGCCGGTCCTCCTGGAACATCATGCGCGAGACGACGGGCCGGTCGACGGTCGGCTCGACGCGGCCCTCGGTCGGCTGCTCGAGCCCGGCGAGGATCCGGAGCAGGGTGGACTTGCCGACGCCGCTCGGTCCGAGGAACGTCACGAACTCGCCCGGCGCGATCGACAGGTCGATGTTGTTCAGGATGCGCTTGTCCTGGTAGCGGTGTCCGACGCCGAGCAGGTCGAGTCCGACGAGGTCGTCACGGGACATCAGCGAGTTCCCTTCCGGTAGTTGGGGTTCCAGCGGAGGACTCGCGCCTCGACCAGCCGGATGAGCTGATCGGCCAGGAGGCCGGCGAGCGCGTAGAGCACGATCGCGAGGACGATCCGGTCGTTGCGGAGCAGGTCGCGGCCGTTCTGGGCGAGGAAGCCGATGCCCTCGCTGGTCGCGATGGTTTCGGCGATCACGAGCGTCAGCCAGGCCACGCCGAGCGCGTAGCGGATGCCGGTCAGGATCATCGGCATCGCGCCGGGGACGATGACCTGCCGGATCAGCTCGCCGCGCCCGAGTCCGTACGAGCGGCCGAGCTGCACGAGCTTCGGATCGACGGTGCGGATACCCGCGACGGTGTTGAGGTAGACGGGGAAGATGACGCCGAGGGTCACGAGCAGGACCTTCGGCAGCTCGCCGATGCCGAACGCCGCGATGAGCAGCGGGACGAGGGCGAGATGCGGCAGCGCACGCAGCATCTGCAGGGTCCGGTCGACGAGTCCTTCGGCGATGCGCGAGAGGCCGACGGCGAAGCCGAGGACGAGACCGATCCCGGCGCCGATGGTGAAGCCGATGACGATGCGTCGCACACTCACCAGCAAGTGGGTCTGCAGTTCTCCCGCGGCCCAGAGGTTTCGGGCGGTGTCGAGCACCTTGCTCGGGGGCGGCAGGATCGACGCGGAGATCACTCCGGTGGACGAGGCCCACTGCCAGCCGAGCAGCACGAGGGCCGGAACGACCCACGGCAACAGCGCGGTCGCCCGCGGCGTCCGGATGACGCGGCGGGTGCGCGGCGGCTCGGCGGTTGGCGCAGGGGTAGCCGGTGCTGCGGAGACCGTGAGATCAGACATCGCCGGTCGCCGTCGGTGTGGGGGTGGTCGTGTTCATCGTTCTCCTCGCGGACAGCAGTGCGAGGAGCACTATAAATACAAACGACAACAACCGACGACAACTGTATACACATGGATTCAAACCCTTCCCATCCGCGCGCTGTCCTGGTATGGGTTGGTTCGTCCACTTTTCTGCGCGTCTCGAGGAGGGAACCGACCGTTGGACGTCGACAGATCGCCGTACGCACAACTGCGCGAACGCATTACGAACGGCGAATATGCGCCCGGCTCCATGCTGGTGCCGGCCGGCGTCGGCGCGGAGATGGGGCTGTCGCGGACACCCGTGCGGGAAGCGTTGCAGCGGCTCGAGTTCGACGGTCTGGTGATCAAGGTCACCCGCGGCTACATGGTGCGTGAGCGCACCGAGGAGGAGGTACTCGCGATCTGCGACGCCCGGATCGCGCTGGAATCCGCTGCCGCGTTCGCCGCGGCGACCAGACGATCCGAGATCGATCTGGCCCGGCTGACGAGCCTGTTCGAGCGCGCCGTCGCGGCGCCGGATCCGAAGAGCGCACTCCGCCTGCACAACGACTGGCACGCCGCGCTGCGCTCCGCCGCCCACAACCCGACCATCGCCGAGCTGATGGAACGCCTGGACGCGCAACTGGCCGTCTACGACGCCGAGGCGTCCGCGGCTCCCGACAATCTCGACGCGATCGAGACGGAGCACCGCCACATCCTCGACGCGATCGTCGCGGGGGACGGCGAGCGGGCGCGCGCCCTGATGACCGCTCACCAGGAGCGCACCCGCGATATCCGCATTTCTGCCATGGCGGCGCGCTAGTCGGGAATCCCACCGACGGGCGCACGGACCGTGCGACGCTGATCCCCATGACAAGGGCGCTACCGAAGAACGCAGTGCCGAAGAACATGGTCTTCATTCCGGGAGGCACGTTCTGGATGGGCTCGGAGGACTTCTATCCCGAGGAACGACCGGTCCACCAGGTAACGGTCGGGGGGTTCTGGATGGACGAGCACCCGGTGACGGTCGCCGAGTTCCGCCGCTTCGTGAAAGCGACCGGATATGTCACGACCGCGGAGGTCGCGCCCGACCCGGACCGGTACCCCGGGGCGGACCCGGCACTGCTCGTTCCCGGGTCACTGGTGTTCACGCCGCCCCGGGGCCCTGTTCCCCTCGACGACTACACCCGCTGGTGGTCCTTCACACCCGGCGCCGACTGGCGTCACCCCGAGGGTCCCGACAGCAATGTCGGAGGCAGGGAACGGCATCCGGTCACGCACGTGTCGTGGTTCGACGCCAGGGCGTACGCCGAGTGGGCCGGCAAGGGACTGCCGACCGAGGCGGAGTGGGAGTTCGCCGCGCGCGGCGGCCTCGATCGCAAGATCTTCGTGTGGGGTGACGAGCACGAGCCGGGCGGCCGCCCCGGCGGGAACGTCTGGCAGGGCGAGTTCCCGTGGCAGAACCTCCTCGAGGACGGGTTCGCCGGAACCTCCCCCGTCGGGCATTTCCGGCCCAACGGGTATGGGCTCGACGACATGGCCGGCAACGTGTGGGAGTGGACGAGCGACCACTTCTCCCCCGACCACTCGGCGAGCGGCAAGAACGTCGCCCCGGCGTCGTCGTGCTGCATTCCGGCGAATCCCCGCGTCGACGCTGCTGTGGTCCACGACCCGAACGAACCGTATGCGCGCCGCGTGATCAAGGGCGGCTCGCACCTGTGCGCGCCGAACTACTGTCTTCGCTACCGCCCCGCTGCCCGGCAGGGTGAAACCGAGGAGACGTCGACCTGCCACATCGGCTTCCGGTGCATCCTCCGGCCGTGACTTCCATCTCGCAAACCCGTCTCCGCGACGACGAACCGGTGCTGTACTGGAACGGGTGGACGGAGAAGGGGGCACACGGTCATGGGCAAGGAACTCCGGGCAGCACCGATACCCGGCGGGGATACCCTGCCGTTTCCCCCGACGCCGTCGGGGAGTATCGCGGGCCGCACCATGCAGGAATCGGTGTACAGCCCACACCCGAAGCAGCGCCGGCTGCCCGCCGACGCCCCGAACATCCTCGTCGTGCTGATCGACGACGCCGGTCCGGGTCTGCCGACAGGGTTCGGCGGCGAGGTGAACACCCCCACCCTCGACCGCATGCTCGACGAGGGCATCGGCTACAACCGCTTCCACACCACCGCGATGTGTTCGCCGACCCGCGCGTCGCTGCTCACCGGCCGCAACCACCATCGCGTCGGAAACGGGCAGATCGCCGAACTGGCCAACGACTGGGACGGGTATTCCGGCCACATCCCGAAGTCGAGTGCGACGGGAGCGGAGGTCCTGCGGCACTACGGGTACACCACCGCGGCGTTCGGCAAGTGGCACAACACCCCGGCCGAGGAGACCACGGCCGCCGGGCCCTACGACAACTGGCCCACCGGCGTCGGTTTCGACTACTTCTACGGCTTCCTCGCGGGTGAGGCATCGCAGTACGAGCCGAACCTGGTCCGCAACACCACCGTCGTCCTGCCGCCGAAGACCCCCGAGGAGGGCTACCACCTCAGTGAGGACCTCGCGGACGACGCCATCGGCTGGTTGCGCCGCCACAAGGCGCTCGACGCCGACCGGCCCTTCTTCATGTACTGGGCCAGCGGCTGCCTGCACGGCCCGCACCACATCATGAAGGACTGGGCCGACCGGTATGCGGGCAAGTTCGACGACGGCTGGGACGCCTACCGCGAGCGCGTGTTCGCCCGGGCCAAGGAGAAGGGCTGGATCCCACCGGAGGCCGAGCTCACCGACCGCGATCCCACCATGGCGGCGTGGGACGACATCCCCGACGAGGAGAAGCCGTTCCAGCGTCGCCTCATGGAGGTGGCGGCCGGGTACGCCGAGCACTGTGATGTGCAGGTCGGGCGGTTGTTCGACGAGCTGGACCGGCTCGGCTACCGCGACAACACCCTGGTCCTCTACATCTGGGGCGACAACGGCTCGTCCGGGGAGGGCCAGGAAGGGACCATCAGCGAACTGTTGGCGCAGAACGGGATTCCGACGACCCCGGCGCAGCACATCGCCGCTCTCGAGGAACTCGGCGGACTCGACGTCCTCGGCTCTCCGAAGACCGACAACATGTACCACGCGGGATGGGCGTGGGCGGGCAGCACGCCCTACAAGGGCATGAAACTCCTCGCGTCGCATCTCGGGGGAACCCGCAATCCGATGGTGGCGCGGTGGCCCGCGAAGATCACCCCCGATCGGACCCCGCGAACCCAGTTCCTGCACTGCAACGATCTGGTGCCGACCTTCTACGACCTGCTCGGAATCACCCCGCCCCGCTCCGTGAACGGGATTCCGCAGGACCCCATCGACGGTGCCAGCTTCGCGGAGACCTTCGTCGACCGGGATGCTAAGGCGGGCAAGCTCACCCAGTACTTCGAGATCATGGGCAGCCGCGCGATCTACCACGACGGCTGGATGGCGTCCGCATTCGGACCCCGGGCACCGTGGCTGCAGGGCATGCCCGGCGGGATCCGCGACTGGAACCCCGACGACGACACCTGGGAGCTCTACAATCTCGACGAGGACTGGACCCAGAACCGCGACCTCGCGGCGCAGTATCCCGAGAAGCTGGCCCAGCTGCGGGAGTTGTTCGCGATCGAGGCGGCCAAGAACAACGCCCTGCCGATCGGCGGGGGGCTTTGGGTGGTGGCACTTCACCCCGAGCAGCGGATCACCACGCCGTACACCAGCTGGGAGTTCACCGGCGACGTCACCCGTATGCCCGAATTCTGTGCTCCCGCACTGGGAAACAGGAACAACCGCGTTGCCGTCGAGCTGACCGTCCCCGAGCGGGCCGGCGGTGTCCTCTACGCTCTCGGCGGCAACGGCGGCGGGCTGACCTGTTTCATGGACGACGGCTACCTCTGCTACGAGTACAACCTGTTCATCCTGATGCGCACCAAGATGCGCTCGGCGGAGCCGATTCCGCCCGGTGAGCACAAACTCGAGGTGTTCACCGAGTACGCCGAGACCCGTCCCGGCGGCCCGCTGAACGTCCAAATGTGTGTCGACGGGCAGAAGGTCGGCGAGACGACCGTGCCGATCAGCGCGCCGTTGCTGTTCACGGCGAACGACTGTCTCGACATCGGTACCTGTCTCGGATCCCCGGTGTCGCTCGACTACTACGACCGCGCACCGTTCCCGTTCGAGGGCACCATCGAGAAGGTGGTCGTCGACTACATCTAGAACGACGCCTCGCACACGAAAGCCTCCGCGGTGCGCCCGATCCGGGTCAGCACCACCGACAACGACCGCGAACCCCGGAGCTTCAGACGTGGCCGCAGCACCGCGGGGTCGACGTCGACTCCGCGGACGAGGATCTCGGCGACCCCGCAGTCGTGCTGCGCGAGCGCTTGTTTCAAGGCCTTCTCGGTGTACTTGAACCGATCGAGGATGCGGAAGCCGCGCACGCCCTCGGGCAGGGTGTCGCCGGTGAGATAGGCGATGCGCGGATCCAGTTGCCACAGACCGTGATATGCCGCCCAGTGCCGGACCAGGCCGGCCCGCACGATCGCGCCGTCGGGATCGACGATCCACTGCCCCGGAGGACGGTCGTCGATGTCGTCGGGCATCGCGTCGGTGACCTCGAATCCCGTTCCATCCGAACGCAACACGCTTGCCCGGCGTCGGACACCGGGGCTCGACAGGCCCGGCGAGTACAGGCACGCCTCGCGGACACCGCCGTCGAGCGAGACGACCTCGACCTCCCCCGCCCAGTCGATCGCGTCGAAATCCAGGCCCGGCGCGCACTTCACCGCGAGATCGCGTCCGGCATAGACGTCGAGCAGGTCCGGCAGCGGTGGTTGCAGCGCCGCCGGATCGTGCGTGCGCCGGCCGCCGGCGCGGCGTGCGGGATCGGCGATCACGGTGGTCCCGCGGGTGACGGGCCGCAGCGCGTCGGCCCGGATCAGCGATGTGCCCGGCACGTTGTGCGCGGCCATCGCCAACCGCACCGGGTCCAGATCGCTGCCGATCACGAGGTCGGCGACACCCACGAGCGCCGCCAGTTCCGCGCCGATCGAACATGTCACGTCGTGCACGCGCCGCCCGGCCAGGCGCCGCGCCCGATGCGTGGCGACCACGGCGGGGGTGGCCTGCTGCACCGCGTCGTCGGTGAGCAGCCATCCCCCGGCCTCCGGCAGTTTCGCGACAGCCTTGCGGCGCGCCAGCACGGTCTCGACGAGCAGGCCGGCACGGTCGCCGAAACGCGTACGCACCCAGCCGATGTCGGCCAGGCGTGTACGCGCGGACAGTTCCCGGCCGTCCACCTCGGTCAAGGCGGACGCCGCCTCGTCCGACGCCAGATAGGCGACGTCGGCGAGGGTGAACTCGTATCCCAACTACTTGCCGGGCTTCACACCGGTGATCATGACGTTGTAGAAGAAGCTGCGCGGCACGACGTGCTTGAGCACCTTCTCGTCGACCCAGCTCAGCGTCTTCCAGCCACCGAACGCGAACTTCGCCCAGCCCCAGCCGAGCTTCTCCTCCGGCACGGCGGCCTCGAAGGTGCGCACGGGCCAGCCGAGCAGCGCCGCGGCGAACTCCTCGCTCGACGCCTTCACCTCGACGGCACCGGCCGAGGTCGCGATCTTCTCGAGATCGGACGGATCGAAGGTGTGCAGGTCGACGACGGCTTCGAGGGCCGCGGCCCGGGAGGACTCGTCGAGTTCGGTCTGCGGACGGCGCCAGTCGCTCAGGAACGGCAGCTTGGTGATGTTGGTGGTCGCCTCCCAGGTGATGCGACCGAGCCACCGCGCGTAGAAGTTGCCGATCGTGCTGGGCTCACCGGCGAAGACGAACCGGCCGCCGGGCTTGAGAACGCGCAGGACCTCGCGCAGCGACTGCTCGACATCCGGGATGTGGTGTAGCACGGCGTGACCCACGACGAGGTCGAAGGTGTCGTCCTCGTACGGGATGGTCTCGGCGTCGGCGACCCGGCCGTCGACGTCGAGTCCGAGATTCGCGGCGTTGCGCAGGGCGACCTTGACCATGCCGGGCGACAGGTCCGTCACCGAACCGGACTTCGCGACGCCCGCCTGCATGAGGTTGAGCAGGAAGAAACCGGTGCCGCAGCCGAGTTCGAGCGCCTTCCCGTACGGAAGGGGCTGCTCACCCGCCGCCGCGTCGAAGCGGCCCTTGGCGTAGTCGATGCAACGTTCGTCGTAGGAGATTGACCACTTCTCGTCGTACGTCTCGGCTTCCCAGTCGTGGTAGAGCACCTGGGCGAGTTTGGTGTCCTCGAGCGCAGCGGCGACCTCTTCGGCGGTGGCGTGCGGGTTGGGCGCGGGATCGGTCCCGTCGGTCCTGCTTGCAGTCATAGGTGTGATCCTACCCATCGGTAAGCATGGAACAAGTTCCAGTTTCGGCGGGCTATTCGCCGGTGAACGCGGCCTTGCCCGGGCCGTTCGCGATGAAGGACTCCATCCCGATCGTGCGGTCGGCCGTCGCGAACAGCGACGCGAACACATGCTGCTCGATCTTCAGTCCGGTGTCGAGATCCGTGTCCAGGCCCTGATCGATCGCAGCCTTCGCCGCCGCGAGCGCACGCGAGGCCGCTCCGGTGAACTGCGACGCCCACCTCCGCGCTGCGTTGTACACGTCATCGGGTGCGACGACCTCGTCGACCAACCCGATCGCGAGCGCCTCGTCCGGTCCGACGAACCGGCCCGTGAACACGATGTCCTTCGCCTTCGACGGACCGACGAGCCGCGCGAGCCGCTGCGTGCCGCCGCCCCCGGGGATGATGCCGAGCAGGATCTCCGGCGTCCCGAGCTTGACGTTGTCGCCGATGATCCTGCGGTCCGCGCCGAGCGCGAGTTCCAGGCCACCGCCGAGCGCGTAGCCGGTGATCGCCGCGACCGTCGGCTTCGGGATGTCGGCGATCGACCCGAGCGCGGACTGCAGGTCCCCGATGATCTCGCTCATCTGCACGAAGCCGATCTCGGCGAGTTCCTTGATGTCGGCACCGGCGGCGAACACCTTCTCGCCGCCGTAGACGATCACGGCCTTGACGTCCTTGCGTACCGTCGCCTCCCGGGCGGCGGCACGGATCTCCTCCTGCACCTGCCGGTTCAGTGCGTTCATCGGCGGGCGGTCGAGCCGGATGGTCCCGATGCCGTCGGACACCTCGAGAGTGACGAATTCAGCCATGCCGCTCAGGCTAGATCAGATGTCGGTGCGCTTCGCCCAGGGGTGCGGCCCCCCGCGGGTGTAGTAGCCCTCGTCGCCGCCGAACGAGACGCGGATCTGTCCCTCGTCGTTGCGCGACAGGATCGGCAGGATCGGTTCGATCACGACCTCGTCCGCGAGCACGTCCGCGACGGTGGCGTATGCGGCGAGCGAGGTGAGCTGGGCCCAGGTCGGCGGCAGCAGGATCGACGCACCCGCCTGCCAGTCGTCGAGTGCTTCGGCCGCCGTGCGCCACTGCACGTGCTCGGCTTCGCTGGTGTCGCCGTCGGCGCGCTGCCCTTCGGGGACGGCCGCGACGAAGAAGTGGGTGTCGTAACGGCGGCGTTCACCGAGCGGGGTGATCCAGTTCGCGCGGGGGCGCAGCAGATCGGTGCGAACCACGAGTCCTTCGGCGGCGAGGAAGTCGCCGAACGACAGTTCCCGCGCCTCGAGGAGACGACGGGCCTGCGCGTACTGCGCGGTGTCGGCGACGACGGTGTCCTCGCTGGGTCCGGCCAGCAGCAGGCCGCACTCCTCGAACGTCTCGCGGACCGCGGCCAGCACGAGTGCCTGCGCGCGTCCCTCGGTGGTCGTGAACCGCTCGGCCCACCAGGCGATGGTCGGGCCGGCCCAGCGCACGGACGCGGCGCTGTCGGAGGGGTCGACGCCACCGCCCGGGAACACCGTCATGCCGCCGGCGAAGTCCATGCCGACGACGCGGCGCTGCAGGAATACCTCGATACCACGGTCGGAATCGCGGAGCAGAAGGACGGTGGAGGCGTCCTTGATCGGCACCGCGGCCGGATCGAAGGGGGCTGCAGAGCGTTCGGTAGACATGCGTACAAACTACGTGACGGGGTGATCCGCGTCGCATCGGGACCGGCATCGAGACGCCGGTCCCGATCCGGAATCAGACGTGCACGCGGTGCCGGCCCGGCTCCCGGGTGCGGCGCGCGAAGAAGCGCCCGTCCACCCGATCGAGCGTGATCGACTGGCTGAACGCGGTGCTCAGGTTCTCGGAGGTGATCACGTCGTCGATCAGCCCCTGCGCGACCACCTGCCCCTCCTTGAGGAGCATCGCGTGGGTGAAGCCCGGCGGGATCTCCTCGACGTGATGGGTGATCAGCACCGTCGCGGGGGCATCCGGGTCCGCGGCGAGCGTCGCCAGACGCGCGACGAGTTCCTCACGGCCACCGAGGTCCAGACCCGCCGCGGGTTCGTCGAGCAGCAGCAGTTCCGGATCGGTCATCAACGCCCGGGCGATGAGGACCCGCTTGCGTTCCCCCTCCGACAGGGTGCCGTACATGCGGTCGGCGAGGTGTTCGGCGCCGAGGCTCTCGAGCATCTCCGTAGCCCGCTCGGTGTCCATCGCGTCGTACTTCTCCCGCCACCGGCCGAGCACGCCGTACCCGGCGGAAACCACCAGATCGGAGACCTTCTCGTCGGCCGGAACGCGGTTGGCCAGCGCCGACGACGACATACCGATGCGCGGTCGCAGTTCGGACAGGTCGGTGCGCCCGAACCGCTCGGCCAGCACGCTCGCCGTGCCGGAGGTCGGGAACGTCTCCGCGGCCGCGACCCGCAGCAACGAGGTCTTGCCGGCGCCGTTCGGCCCCAGCACCACCCAGCGTTCGTCCAGCTCCACCTTCCAGGTCACGGGTCCGACCAGGACGTTGCCGCCCCGCCGCACCAACACGTCGTCGAATTCGATGAGCAGATCGGGATCAGGTTGTGCCACGCCGTCCATCTTGGACTACCCCGGCAGCCGATTCACCGGCAGGATCGTTTCGTGTCGCTCTCCCCCACCGATCCCACCGCGCCGCCGGTGGCGCGCGCCGACCGCGGTCCGTTCCCGCTCGGGGCGACCGCCCTCGAAGCCGACGACCCCCACGCGGGCACCCACTTCTCGGTGCACGCCCCGCACAGCGACCGTGTGCAGGTCTGCCTGATCGACGACGACGGGCGGGAACAGCGGATCGACCTGCCGGACCGGACCTTCGGAATCTGGCACGGCACGGTGCCCGGGGTCGGTCCCGGGCAGCGCTACGGCTACCGGGCGCACGGCCCGTGGCAGCCGGGCACCGGGCTGCGCACCAACCCGCACAAGCTGCTGCTCGACCCGTGGGCCCGCCGCCTGACCGGCGCCATCGGTGATCCGCGACGCCTGCTCGCCTACGACGACGATCCCTTCGGCGCACCCTCGACCGTCGATTCCCTCGGCCACGTCCCGTTGTCGGTGGTCACCGAACCGGCCGGAACGGTCCGGCACGACCGCCCCGGCACCGCGTGGGAGCAGACGGTGCTCTACGAACTGCACGTCGGGTCCTACACGGCACGCCATCCCGGGGTGCCGCCCGAACACCGCGGCACCTATCTCGGGCTGACCGCGCCGGCCGTCCTCGAGCATCTCGTCGGGCTCGGGGTGACCGCCGTCGAACTGCTGCCGGTGCACGCGTTCCTCACCGAACCCCCGGTACGGGCACGCGGGATGCGCAACCACTGGGGCTATTCGACCGCCGCCTGTTTCGCGCCGCACCCCGGGTACGCGAGCGTGCCCGGCGCGGAGATCGACGAGTTCCGGGCCATGGTGGCGGCGCTGCACGCCGCCGGGATCGAGGTGATCCTCGACGTCGTCTACAACCACACGTGCGAATGGTCGGTGGCCGGGCCGAGCCTGTCCTGGCGCGGACTCGACGCGCGCGGCTACTACCTGTTGGACGAGCAGGGGCTCGACATCGACCTGACCGGCTGCGGCAACACCGTCGACGCCACCTCGCCGATCGCGGTGCGGATGGTGTGCGACAGCCTGCGCTACTGGGCCACCGAGATGGGGGTCGACGGGTTCCGGTTCGATCTGGCCAGCGCGCTGGGCCGTCCGCGCGGCGGCACGTTCGACTCGCGGGCCGCGCTGCTCACCGCGATCACCACCGATCCGGTGCTGACGGATCTGAAGCTGATCGCCGAACCGTGGGACGCGACCGTCCACGGTTACCGGCTCGGCGAGTTCGGCGCGCAGTGGTCGGAATGGAACGATCGGTACCGCGACACGGTCCGCCGGTTCTGGGCGGGACGGTCCGGGATCCGCGAGATCGCCTCGCGTCTCGCCGGTTCCGAGGACCTCTACGACCGGACCGTGCGGCAGCCGTGGATGTCGATCAATTTCGTCGCCGCGCACGACGGGTTCCCCGTGGCCGATCTGGTCGCCTACGAACGCAAGCACAACGAGGCCAACGGCGAGGACGGACGGGACGGCGCCGACCACAACGAGTCGGTCAACCACGGTGTGGAGGGGCCGACGGACGACCCGGAGATCGTCGCCGCCCGCGACCGGCACGTGCGGGCATTGCTGGCCACGCTGCTGCTGTCCACCGGCACCCCGATGCTGCTCGCCGGCGACGAATTCGGACACAGCCAGGGCGGCAACAACAACGCCTATTGCGTCCCGGCGGACACCCCGGTGACCGATGCGTGGCCGCTGGACTGGTCGTCGGCCGACACCACCCGGATCGCATTCGTGCGACAGCTGCTGCAGTTGCGCAAGGTCGTGCCGGTGCTGCGTCAGCGCCGTTTCTTCGACGGCCGCGCCCGCACCGTCGGCTATCCCGACCTGGTGTGGTTCGGCGGTGACGGCCTCGAACTCGACGAGGCCGGCTGGCACGACGACGACCGGCGCACCCTGCAGGCGTGGGTGGACGGGTCGCAACTGGGCACGGTCACGCGGGCCGGGGTGCCGCTCGCGGACAGCAGCGGCCTGATCGTGCTGCATGCTGCCGGCCCGGCGACGCTCGTGCTCGCCGGACCCGAGTGGTATCGGGGTCGGGTGGTGTGCGTGTTCGACTCGAGCGCACCCGACGGTGCACCCGCCGACGCGTCGCCTCGACCCGTCGGCTCCGAGTGGGAGGTGACCGGACCGACCGTGCTGATGTTCCGGAAGGACGGCTGAGCCCGGCGGGGCGTCAGCCGGCGACCGCGATCACGGTCATCGAACCCGGTGCGACCTCCGTGAAACCGGCGTCGCGGACCGCGGCGACCGGGCCCCGGCCCGCCTCGGCGCGGGCGCGCAGTTCCTTCCACCGTTCGGGGTCCGCGTCGCGTACGGCGCAGCGGTAGCCGTCCGCGGCCCACGCCCGCACCGCGTCCTCGTCGAGAACCCCGGCGAGCAGCATCACCGCGTGCCCGACCTGCGCCGCGGCCTTGCCCACGGTCATGTCGAGGCCGGCGTCGATCCACAGCACCGGAATGCCGGGATCCGGGTCACCGGGATCGTCGTGCGGCAGGTCGGTGCCACCGATCTGCAGCCGTGAGATGCGCGGGTCCAGGTCACCGACCGGACCCGGCACGAGCGCGCGGGCCTGGGCGCCGTCGTGGTCGACGGTGATCCCGTCGACGTCCTGCGCGGCGAGCCACTGCGCGCCCCGGGCGCGTCGGCTGACCTTCCGGATGCGGGCGTCGTTCCAGGCGAGGTAGGCGTCCTGCCACGGACCGGGCTGTCCGTCCGCGTCCGGTCCGACGCGCGGGTCCAGGCACAGGGCGATCGTCGCCGTCGCCGCGGCCTCGAGCAGTGCGCTGCGCCGCGGCGGGTTCTGCTTGGGGATGTGCAGCACGATCGGCATGGCGAGGACCGCGGCCGGGTCGTCCGGGTCGGGCCGATGCCCGTATCCGCGGGTGAGCACCCGGTGGCGGGCACCGAACCCGGCGTCGGTGTCAGGCACCGCTGTCAGGCACCGCTGTCGAGCGGGACGCGCCGCAGCGTGCCGTCCACCCGGTCCGCGGCCTCGACCTCGTCGCGGGTGACGCCGAGCACGAACAGCACCGCGTCCAGGTACGGGTAGGACAGCGCGGTGTCGGCGACCTCCCGCAGCGCGGGCTTGGCGTTGAACGCGATGCCGAGACCGGCGGCGCTGAGCATGTCGATGTCGTTGGCGCCGTCACCGACCGCGACGGTCTGCTCGATCGGCACCCCGACCTCGTCGGCGAACTCGCGCAGGGCGCGGGCCTTGGCGGCGCGGTCGACGACGTCGCCGACGACCCGGCCGGTGAGCTTGCCGTCGACGATCTCGAGGGTGTTGGCGCGCACGAAGTCGAGTTCGAGTTCGTGCGCGAGACCCTCGATGACCTGACGGAAGCCGCCGGAGACGACGCCGCAGCGGAAGCCGAGGCGGCGCAGCGTGCGGATGGTGGTGCGGGCGCCGGGGGTCAGCTCCAGGCTCTCGGCGACCTCGTCGATCACGGTCGCGGGCAGGCCCGCCAGGGTGGCGACGCGCTGGTTCAGCGATTCGGTGAAGTCGATCTCGCCGCGCATCGCGGCTTCGGTGACGGCGCGGACCTTGTCCTCGACACCGGCGTGAGCGGCGAGCATCTCGATGACCTCGCCCTGCACGAGGGTCGAGTCGACGTCGAACACGATCAGGCGCTTGGAACGCCGGGCCAGGCCGCCGCGCTCGACGGCGATGTCGATCTCGAGGCCTGCGGCGACCTCGGCGAGGCCGGCCCGGAGCTGCGCGTCGGCGTCGGCGCCGGTGTCGGCCGCGGTCACCATGAGTTCGAGGCCGGTGAGGGGGTAGTCCGCGATGCCGCGGATGGAGTCGATGTTGGCGCCCTGGCGGGCCAGTTCCCGGCCGACCGAGCGCATCGCGCGGGCGCTGACGGGGCTGCCGAGCACGACGACGGCGTGCGTCGAGACCGAGTGCTCGAGGCCGCGTTCGACGCCGATCTGCACGTCCGCGTGCATCCCGACCGTGGCCATCGCCGCCTCGATCTCGTCCTGGAGGGCCTCCGGGTCGTTCGGGCACGCGACCAGGACACCGAGTGTCAGCCGGCCGCGGATGACGACCTGCTCGACGTCGAGCAGATCCACGTCGTGGCGGGAGAGCGCCGCGAAGAGCACACCGGTCACACCGGGATGGTCCGGTCCTGTCACGGTCACCAGCACGGTGGTGTCAGACGCCACTACGTCTCCGATCCTTCGTTTCTCTCGCGGCACGGGCCCTTCCATTCTGCCAATCGGAACGGCTGCCTCAGAGGTTGGGGGTGGTGCGCCCGGTCACGCGCAAGGCCCCGCCCGAGCATCGGGCGGGGCCTTGCGTCACATCGGGTTACCGACTTACTTCAGGGCTTCCCTGTCTGCACCCTCGTGCACGGCCACGTTGTGCTTGTGGCTGCCCGGGCCGACGTGGGCCTCGGCCCGCATCCGCTCGACCATGTGCGGGTAGTGCAGCTCGAACGCCGGACGCTCCGACCGGATGCGCGGCAGCTCGGTGAAGTTGTGGCGCGGCGGCGGGCAGGAGGTGGCCCACTCGAGCGAGTTGCCGTAACCCCACGGGTCGTCGACCGTGACGACCTGGCCGTACCGGTAGCTCTTGAAGACGTTCCACAGGAACGGCAGCGTCGAGGCACCGAGGATGAACGAGCCGATCGTCGAGATGGTGTTCAGCGTGGTGAAGCCGTCGGTGGGCAGGTAGTCGGCGTAGCGACGCGGCATGCCCTCGTTGCCCAGCCAGTGCTGCACCAGGAACGTGGTGTGGAAGCCGATGAACGTGAGCCAGAAGTGCCAGCGGGCGAGACGCTCGTCGAGCATGCGGCCGGTCATCTTCGGGAACCAGAAGTAGATGCCCGCGTAGGTGGCGAACACGATGGTGCCGAAGAGCACGTAGTGGAAGTGCGCGACCACGAAGTACGAGTCGTGCAGGTGGAAGTCCAGCGGCGGGCTCGCGAGGATGACGCCGGTCAGACCACCGAAGAGGAACGTGATGATGAAGCCGACCGAGAACAGCATCGGCGATTCGAAGGTCAGCTGACCCTTCCACATCGTCAGGATCCAGTTGAAGAACTTCACGCCGGTCGGGACGGCGATGAGGAACGTCATGAACGAGAAGTACGGCAGCAGCACGGCGCCGGTGGCGTACATGTGGTGTGCCCACACCGCGATGGACAGGGCCGCGATCGCCAGGGTCGCGTAGACCAGGCCGGTGTAACCGAAGATCGGCTTACGCGAGAAGACCGGGAAGATCTCCGAGACGATGCCGAAGAACGGCAGCGCGATGACGTACACCTCGGGGTGGCCGAAGAACCAGAACAGGTGCTGCCACAGCAGGACGCCACCGGTGGCCGGGTCGAAGATGTGGCCACCGAGGTGACGGTCGACGAACAGACCGAAGAACGCGGCGGTGAGCAGCGGGAAGACCAGCAGGATCAGCAGGCTGGTGATGAGGATGTTCCAGGTGAAGATCGGCATCCGGAACATGGTCATGCCGGGGGCGCGCAGGCAGACGACGGTGGTCGTGAAGTTGACCGCACCGAGGATCGTGCCCAGACCCATGACGCCGAGGCCCAGGACCCAGAAGTCGGCGCCGACGCCCGGCGAGTGCAGCTCGCTCGTCAGCGGGGTGTAGGCGGTCCAGCCGAAGTCCGCGGCACCACCGGGGGTGATGAAGCCGGCGAGCACGATGGTCGCGCCGAACAGGTACAGCCAGTAGCTGAAGGAGTTCAGACGCGGGAACGCGACGTCGGGGGCGCCGATCTGCAGCGGGACGATGTAGTTCGCGAACGCGAACACGACCGGCGTCGCGTACATGAGCAGCATGATCGTGCCGTGCATGGTGAACAGCTGGTTGAACTGCTCGTTCGAAAGGAACTGCAGGCCGGGGACCGCGAGCTCGCTGCGCATCAGGAGGGCCATGAGGCCACCGATGAGGAAGAACGAGAACGAGGTGATGAGGTACATGATCCCGAGCAGCTTGGGATCTGTAGTCGTGATCATCTTGTAGATGAACGAACCCTTGGGTCCCTGCCGCGGCGGGTACGGCCTTGCTGCAGCTATCGGGACTGGCTGGGGCGCTACGGCAGTCACTAATCCTCCTGAATGCGCGCTCGACCTCGGGCTGGAGGCGAGCGGTCTCTGGCTTGCGCTGAGTCGAATCGTAGACCGTGCACACAGCGGTCGCCCACCGGGTCCTACTCAGTGTCGTACTCGGTGCGATAGCGTACCTCGAGGTGCTGCCACGACCAGGGTGTTGTTCGTGAGCAGAACCCTCGTGAGCCCCTTCCCCGGCGTGTCGCACGCCTCCCCGCGCGCGGATGATGTACGTCACATCGGACAGGGATTTAGGGTAGCGAAACCTTATCAGGCTAGTGTTGCGTCGTTGTTGCCCCACTCCGAAAGTCCGAGGTATGGACGTGCTCCCTCGATTCCGCCGCCGCGCGACCGTCGCGCTCGCATCGGCACTCACCGCCGCAGTCACCCTCGCCGGCTGCTCCGCCGACAACACCGAGCCGGAAACGTCCGTCTCGTCGACCGAGGGCTTCCCGCGCACGGTCGAACACTTCCGCGGCTCGACCACGCTCGACGAGGCTCCCCTGCGGGTCGTCGCGCTCGACACCAGCTACGCCGACGCGACACTGCTGCTCGAGAGCGAACTCGTCGGCTACGTCGACTACCGCACCGAAGGACTGCCCGACTACCTCGGAGACGCCCCGGAGAAGTACGCCGCGAACGCCGTCTCGGTCGGCAAGGTCGCCGACGTGAGCCTGGAGAAGATCGCCGCCCTCGAGCCCGACCTGATCCTGTCCGCCGAGGTGCGCAACGGTGAGCAGTACGAGGAGCTGTCGGCGATCGCTCCCACCGTCTTCTCCCAGTCCACCGGACCGACCTGGAAGGACAACATCCGGCTCGCCGCCCGGGCGCTCGGCAAGGAGGACCTCGCCGAGCAGAAGATCGGCGAGTACGAGGCACGAGCGAAGGCGATCGGCGACGAGATCAACGCCTCGGCGAACAACCCGACCGTCTCGGTCGTGCGCTTCGCCGGTGAGCCGACCGCGCGCCTGTACCGCACCACCTCGTTCAGCGGCATCGTCCTCGAGGACGCGGGTCTGGCCCGGCCCGAGAGCCAGGGTCCGGATCCGGCCGACCCGAGCAGCATCATGAACGCCATCAGCCCCGAGCTGATCGCCCAGGCGGACGCCGACGTCATCTTCGTCTCGATGTACCGCGACGGCGACGGGAAGTCGGAGGGCGCCGCTCAGCCGTTCCTGACCAACCCGCTGTGGGGGAACCTCCGGGGCCGCAAGATCGACGTCGACGACAGCCTGTGGATGACTCCCGTCAGCATCCAGGGGGCCCACCTGATCCTCGACGACCTCGCGGAGGCGTTCGGGGTCGATCCGCACAAGGGATAACCTGGACCGTCCCCGAAACAGGAAGTGGTCGAATTGCCCGTTGTGCACCGGTCCCGAACTGCCGTCCTCGCCGCCGTCACCGTGGCGACGCTCGCCCTCGCGGGGTGCGGGGAAACCACGGACGATCCGGCGGACAGCATCGTGCGCACGACCACCCGCATCGTCGGGGCCGCGGTCGTCGGTGTCGATCGCGACACCACGACCGCGTGCCCGCTCCCCTCTCCCCTCGACGCGGGGCAGCCGGCCACCGGCACCCGGACCGTCGTGCACACCGCGGGCACCGCAGAGGCTCCCGCGGACCCGCAGCGCATCGTCGTTCTCGACCTCGCGGCGATGGACGCGGTGTGCGCGCTCGGTTTGTGGGAGCGGGTGGTCGGTGTGGCGTTCACCCCGATCGACCCCGGCTACTTCGACTACCTCGGCACCGGCATCGCCGAGTTGCCGTCGGTCGGTTCCGGCGACCTGCCCGATCTCGACCTGGTCGCGCAGGCGCAGCCGGATCTGATCCTGGGCTCGTCGGTCGATTCCGATCTGTACGGCCGGCTCGACGCGATCGCGCCGACCGTGACCGTGGGATCCGACCCCGTGTTCTGGCGGGAGCAGTTCCTGCGCGTCGGCGACGCCCTCGGCCGCCGGGAAGCCGCGCAGCAGGTGCTCGACGACTACCTCCTCGCCGCCGCCGAAGTCGGCCGCGAACTCGCCTCGTCCCAGACGCAGGCGTCGATCGTCCGGTTCACCGCCGACGGGCCCGTCGTGGAAGGCACCGCGTCGTTCGCCGGCCAGGTGATGGCCGACGCCGGCGCCGCCCGGCCCCCCGCCCAGCGCTTCGGCGTCGTCGACGGCCGGTCGTTCGAACCCGTCGACACCGACGATCCGGCGGCGGCGGACGCGGACGTGCTCTTCGTCCGCTTCGACGGCGACACCGGCCTCGCGGAGGGCACCGAATACATGGAAACGGACCGCTGGCTCGATCTCGGCGCCGTGAGCGACCACCGGTTGTTCGCGGTGACCGACGACGTGTGGTCCACGCCCGGCCCGGTCGCGGCCCGGGCGGTCCTCACCGACCTGAAGGTAGCGCTCAATGGCTATTCGAACTGAATTCGGCCGACCCGCCGTGCGGGTCGGCGCTGTCCTCGCAGGCTTGCTCGCAACCGTGCTTCCGGCGGCCGCGCCGGCGTCGGCGCAACCGGAGACCCCGGCCATCGAGGTGTTCGCCGCCGACGGCGTCACCCCGCTCGGCGACCTGCCGGTGCACGAGGGCGACACCGTCGTCGTGCGCGGAACCGGTTTCGACCCGGAGGCGAACCGCACCGGTGGCCTGCCGGTGCCGGTACCGCCGGGAGTGCCGCACGGCACCTTCGTCTCGTTCGGCGGCTTCTCCAAGCACTGGCGTCCTTCCGAGGGTGCCCCCACCGCGAACCGCGCGACCGTACGATCCACCAACGCGTGGGTGCTGTCCGAACGCGCACTGAACCAGGTGCCCAACGTGCCGTTCGACATGCGCCGCACCGTCCGGCAGCAGTGGGTTCCGCTGTCCGACGACGGCTCGTTCACCGCGACCCTCACGATCGACGCTCCCGCCACCGTGCCCGCCGACGCGGTGTACGGCATCTACACCTACGGCGCCGCCGACGCGGTCAACGCCGAGCAGGAACTGTCCGCGCCGGTGAACTTCGATCCCTCCCCCGGCCCGAACGCTCCCGTCCCCGCGTCGCAGGACCTGCTGTGGGGATTCGCGCCCGGCTACACGGACCTGGTCACCGACACCACGCAGGGTTCGGTCGTCGGGAAGAACGGCGCGACCGTCAACCCGGACGGCACGCTCGCATTCGAACTGGCCGAGGCGCAGATCGACCCGGATACCGGACTCGGCCGGATCGAGTACCGCGGCACCGTCGTCTCGTTCACACGCTTCCATCTCCTCGAGATCGCGCTGGCCGATCCGTGGATCGAGTTCACCGAGGACGGCACCTACCTCACCGCCGAATCGTCGACCGGCGATCAGGTCGGGACCGACTCGATGAGCCGGATCACCGTCGCACGTCTCGATGCTGCCGCCGACGCGAGCCGCACCGAGTGGGACGGCGTTCCCGCCCGCTTCTCGGTGCCGCTGCAGCCGTCGGTGCTGCTGCCGTACTCCGGTGGGCAGGCCGCACCCGTGACCTTCCGCTACTGACGGCCGTCGTGCCCGTCCCCGAGTTCGTCGCCGCGCTGCGCGCTCACGTCGGTACCGCCCCCTTGTGGCTGTCCGGCGTGAGCGCCGTCGTGCGCGACGACCACGGCCGGCTCCTGCTGACCCGTCGCGCCGACAACGGTCGCTGGGCGATCGTGTCGGGCATCCTCGAGCCCGGTGAGGAACCTGCGGTCGCGGCGGTCCGCGAGGTCGCGGAGGAAACCGGGGTGGTCGCCGACGTCGTGCGCCTGACGAGTGTGGACGTGACCGCGCCGATCACCTACCCGAACGGCGACGTCGCGCAGTACCTGGACGTGTGCTTCCTGCTGCGCGCGACCGGCGGCTCGGCGCGCGTGGCCGACGACGAGAACCTCGAGGTCGCGTGGTTCGCGCCCGACGCGCTGCCCGCCGATCTGACGGACACCTCGGCGCTGCGCATCGACAAGGCGCTGCGCGACGTGCCCGAGGCGTGGTTCCGCCGCCCCTGAAACGCCCCGGAAACGCCTGCGCTCGTGCGTGTTTCCGGTAGCGGGTGCTACCGAAAACGCGCACGAGCGCGGGGGTTACGCGGACAGTCGGGTCAGAAGTCCCAGTCCTCGTCCTCGGTGACGACCGCCTTGCCGATGACGTACGAGCTGCCGGAGCCCGAGAAGAAGTCGTGGTTCTCGTCGGCGTTCGGGGACAGTGCCGACAGGATCGCCGGGTTGACGTCCGTCTCGTCCTTCGGGAACAGCGCCTCGTAACCCAGGTTCATCAGCGCCTTGTTGGCGTTGTACCGCAGGAACTTCTTGACGTCCTCGGTCAGACCCGCCTCGTCGTACAGGTCTGCGGTGTACTGGGTTTCGTTGTCGTACAGCTCGAACAGCAGCTCGAAGACCCAGTCCTTGAGATCGTCGCGCTCGGCCTGGGTGATCTGCTCGAGGCCCTTCTGGTACTTGTAGCCGATGTAGTAGCCGTGCACCGCCTCGTCGCGGATGATCAGGCGGATCATGTCGGCGGTGTTGGTGAGCTTGGCGCGCGACGACCAGTACATCGGCAGGTAGAAGCCCGAGTAGAACAGGAACGACTCGAGCAGCGTGGAGGCCGCCTTGCGCTTGAGCGGGCTGTCACCCTGGTAGTAGTCGAGGACGATCTGCGCCTTGCGCTGCAGGTTCTCGTTCTCCTCCGACCAGCGGAACGCATCGTCGATCTCGCGGGTCGAGCACAGCGTGGAGAAGATGTTCGAGTACGACTTCGCGTGCACGGACTCCATGAACGCGATGTTGGTGAGCACCGCCTCCTCGTGCGGGGTGACCGCATCCGGGATCAGCGACACCGCACCGACCGTGCCCTGGATGGTGTCGAGCAGCGTCAGACCCGTGAACACGCGCATCGTGAGCTGCTGCTCGTACGCGGTGAGCGTGCCCCAGGACGGGATGTCGTTGGACACCGGCACCTTCTCCGGCAGCCAGAAGTTGCCGGTGAGGCGATCCCAGACCTCGGAGTCCTTCTCGTCGGGGACGCGGTTCCAGTTGATCGCGGACACGCGGTCGATCAGTTTCACGTGGGCGCCGTCGGCCGGCGAGTGTGCGCGGGGTGCGGAAGTGGTCATCGGTCTTTCCCTACTGGATGTCGAAGAGTGTCGGCAGATTTCGTCAGAGCATGCAGGAGACGCAGTTCTCCACCTCGGTGCCCTCGAGCGCCATCTGCCGCAGACGGATGTAGTAGAGCGTCTTGATTCCCTTGCGCCACGCGTAGATCTGCGCCTTGTTCACGTCGCGGGTGGTGACGGTGTCCTTGAAGAACAGCGTCAGCGACAGGCCCTGGTCGACGTGCTGCGTCGCCGCGGCGTAGGTGTCGATGATCTTCTCGTATCCGATCTCGTACGCGTCCTGGAAGTACTCCAGGTTGTCGTTCGTCAGGTACGGCGCCGGGTAGTAGACGCGACCGATCTTGCCTTCCTTGCGGATCTCGATCTTCGACGCCACCGGGTGGATGGAGCTGGTGGAGTTGTTGATGTAGGAGATCGACCCGGTCGGCGGCACGGCCTGCAGGTTCTGGTTGTAGATGCCGTGCTTCTGCACCGACGCCTTCAACTCGCGCCAGTCGTCCTGCGTGGGGATGTCGATGTTCGAATCGGCGAAGAGCTGACGCACCTTCTCGGTCGCCGGCTCCCACACCTGGTCGGTGTACTTGTCGAAGAACTCGCCCGAGGCGTACTTCGACTCCGGGAATCCCGCGAAGTAAGTACCGCGTTCGATCGCGAGCTTGTTCGACGCGCGCAACGCGTGGAACAGCACCGTGTAGAAGTAGATGTTCGTGAAGTCGACGCCCTCCTCGGATCCGTAGAAGATCCGCTCCCGCGCCAGGTAGCCGTGGAGGTTCATCTGGCCCAGGCCGATGGCGTGTCCCTCGTCGTTCGCCTTCTTGATCGAGGGAACGGAGTCGATGGACGTCTGGTCGGCGACCGCGGTCAACGCGCGGATCGCGACCTCGATGGTCTGCGCGAAGTCCGGCGAGTCCATCGTCTTCGCGATGTTCAGCGACCCCAGGTTGCACGAGATGTCCTTGCCCACATGGCTGTAGGACAGATCGTCGTTGTACGTCGACGGGGTCGAGACCTGCAGGATCTCCGAGCACAGGTTCGAGTGGGTGACCTTGCCGGCGATCGGGTTCGCGCGGTTCACGGTGTCCTCGAACATGATGTACGGGTAGCCGGACTCGAACTGCAGCTCGGCGACCGTCTGGAAGAACTCGCGCGCCTTGATCTTCGACTTGCGGATGCGCTTGTCGTCGACCATCTCGTAGTACTTCTCGCTGACGTCGATGTCCGCGAACGGCTTTCCGTAGACGCGCTCGACGTCGTACGGCGAGAACAGGTACATGTCCTCGTTCCGCTTCGCGAGCTCGAACGTGATGTCCGGGATCACGACGCCCAGCGACAACGTCTTGATGCGGATCTTCTCGTCGGCGTTCTCACGCTTGGTGTCGAGGAACCGGTAGATGTCCGGGTGGTGCGCGTGCAGGTAGACGGCACCGGCACCCTGACGGGCACCGAGCTGGTTGGCGTACGAGAAGGAGTCCTCGAGCAGCTTCATGATCGGGATGACACCCGACGACTGGTTCTCGATCTTCTTGATCGGGGCGCCGTGCTCACGAATGTTGCTGAGCAGCAACGCGACACCGCCGCCGCGCTTGGACAGCTGCAGGGCGGAGTTGATCGCGCGGCCGATCGACTCCATGTTGTCCTCGATGCGCAGCAGGAAGCACGAGACCGGCTCGCCGCGCTGCTTCTTGCCGGAGTTGAGGAACGTGGGGGTCGCCGGCTGGAAGCGGCCGGAGATGATCTCGTCGACCAGGTGCGTCGCGAGGATCTCGTCACCGTCGGCGAGGGTCAGCGCGACCATGCACACACGGTCCTCGAAGCGTTCGAGGTACCGCTTGCCGTCGAACGTCTTGAGCGTGTACGACGTGTAGTACTTGAACGCACCCAGGAACGTCGGGAACCGGAACTTCTTCGAATACGCGTGCTGGAACAGCTTCTTCACGAACGGGCGCGAGTACTTCCCGAGAACCTCGGGCTCGTAGTAGTTCTCCTCGACGAGGTAGTCGAGCTTCTCGTCGAGGTCGTGGAAGAACACGGTGTTCTGGTTGACGTGCTGCAGGAAGTACTGCCGGGCCGCGGCCACGTCCTTGTCGAACTGGATCTCGCCGTTGGGACCGTAGAGATTCAGCATCGCGTTGAGCGCGTGGTAGTCGAGGCCTTCGAGCGAAGCGTCCGACTTGGCGCTCGTCGCGGTCGGCGCGGGATCGGTGATGGTCACGGTGTTTGCTCCCACTGTGAGTATCGGGTAACGGCGAGTTACGTCTGCGGCCGCGCACCCGGCTTGCCGGTTCGCGGTCGTTCGAGGCGTGGAGACCACGCGGGGCGGCTAGGCGGTCTGCAGTGACCGATCCCAGAACTGCGCGAGTCCCGCCCGGACGCGTTCGACGTCCTCGGCGGTTCCCATCAGTTCGAATCGATAGAGGTACGGAACCTTGCACTTTCGCGAAACGATATCGCCTGCAAAGCAATACGACTCGCCGAAGTTGGTGTTTCCCGCGGCGATGACGCCCCGGATCAGTGCGCGGTTGTGTTCGTTGTTGAGGAATCGGATGACCTGTTTGGGAACGAAGCTCGTGTCCCGTCCGGTCACGGTGGTGCCGCCCCCGTAGGTCGGCACGATCAGGACGTACGGCTCGTGCACCTCGAACGAGCCGTCACGGTCGTGCAGCGGGATCCGGTGCGCCGGCAACCCGAGCCGCTCGACGAATCGATGGGTGTTCTCCGACGCACTCGAGAAGTACACGAGGCGCGTTCCTGTGGGTGCTGAACTCATCGGTACTCACCATCTGCTCGCTCGCTCGGAAGGACCGGCCCCACACACCCGGTCCTTCACACACACAAGGGTTCACACACACAAGGGGTTGTGCCGGTGCCGCCGGAGCGGCACCGGGAACATCAGGCCGCGACCGCGAGCTGCTTGATGCGATCGGGACGGAAACCCGACCAGTGGTCGTCACCGGCGACGACAACGGGCGCCTGGAGGTAACCCAGGGCCATCACGTAGTCACGAGCCTCCGGGTTCTCGGAGATGTCGACGACGTCGTACTCGATACCGGCCTTGTCGAGGGCACGGTAGGTGGCATTGCACTGGACGCAAGCAGGCTTGGTGTAGACGGTGATGTTCATAGGAGCCCCTTTTGTTCCAACGGGCCGAAACGGCCTGGCGACTGACTGCTGCGTGGTGCTCGAACGGCCGTCGAATCGAGTCGATCCTTCTTCCCCAGAGGGACCGGTGATGTTGTGGCCTTCCAGCGGTCTAGACACTACACCTTGTGGCAGACAGATTCACCAAACCCAGGATGTTGTGAACTACATTCTTGGTATTCCCAGGTCGCGCATGTCCGACCTGGGCGTTTTCCACCCCCTTTCGGCGTGTCGCGCGCCGTCCGTCGGGGTGTGCGTTCGACCACACCGCGAGGCGCGTCCGAGGACAGTGTGGCGCAGCCCACCGACACGTTCCGTGGGCGTCGCGCGAGGCGTTCTTCTAGGGCAGTGCCGGCAGCAGATCGTCGAGCCGCACGGGCAGTGCTCGCACCCTCGTCCCCGTCGCATGCCAGACCGCGTTGACCACCGCGGCGGCGCTGCCGACGATGCCGATCTCCCCCGTGCCGCGCGAGCCCATCGGGGTGGCGCGCCGATCGTCCTCGTCGAGCCATGCGGCATCGACGTCGCCGATGTCGGCGTGGGTCGGAATCAGGTATTCGGCGAGATCGTGGTTGACGATGTGGCCCAGCCGGGCGTCGCGGTGGCTCTCCTCGAACAGCGCCATCGAGATCCCGAAGCTCATGCCGCCGATGAACTGCGAGCGGGCGGTGCGCGGATTGACCACCCGCCCCACCGAGAACATCCCGAACATCCGGGGGACCCGGATCTCGCCGGTGTCCACGTCGACCCGCACCTCCGCGAAGTGCGCGCCGTACGAGTGGATGCTGTAGTGCTCGAGTTCCGGAGCCTTGCCCGCGGTCGCACTCGCCTCGGCGCCCGGCTCGGGGTCGCCGCCGAACCGCTTGTGGAACTCGTCCGCCGCCGCGACGATCGCGCTCCCCCACGACGACGTGCCGGACGACCCGCCCGCGACCGTCGCGTTCGGCAGTGCGGTGTCGCCGATCTCGACGTCCACGTCCTCGGGACGGCAGCCGAGCGCATCGGCGGCGACGAGGGTCAGTGCCGTCCAGGCGCCGGTCCCGATGTCGGCGGCGCCGGTGCGCACCGAGTACCGGCCCGCACCGAGGTATCGGACGGTGACCTCCGAACCCGGGGCGACCATGTGCGGGTAGGTCGCGGAGGCGACCCCGGTTCCGACCAGCCAGCGACCGTCGCGCCGGATCCCGGGTTCGCGATCGTCGGGGTTCCACCCGAACCGGCGGGCGCCTTCGCGCAGGCACTCGACCAGACGTCGCGACGACCACGGCTTCCCGGACTCGGGATCGATTTCGGGTTCGTTGCGGATGCGCAACTCGATCGGGTCCACGCCGCAGCGGTGTGCGAGTTCGTCGAGCGCGACCTCGAGCGCGAACATTCCCGGCGCCTCCCCGGGGGCGCGCATCCAGAACGGTGCCGGTACGTCGAGGGGGACGGCGCGGTGGGTGGTGCGCAGGTTGCCGGTGGCGTACATGGTGCGGGCGGGAACCGCGGCCTGCTCGACGAATTCGTCGACGTGGGAGGACTGCACGACGCTGTCGTGAGAGACCGCGACCAAGCGGCCGTCGTGCTCGGCGCCCAGGCGCACCCGCGATACGGTCGGAGCGCGGTAGCCGACGTAGCCGAACATGTCGCGGCGCGGCACCGCGAACTTCACGGCGCGGCCGGGCAGTTTCCGCGCGGCCATCGCGGTGAGCACGTCGTGGGCGTGCGGGCCGCCCTTCGACCCGAATCCGCCGCCGACGTAGGGCGCGACCACCCGGATCCGCTCCTGCTCGATGCCCAGTGCGGACGCGAGCGCCGCGGCGACTCCGTGCGGGTGCTGGGTCGAGTCGTAGACGGTGAGCCGGTCGTCGGCCCACACCGCGACCGCGGTGTGCGGCTCGAGCGGATTGTTGTGTTCCTCGGGGGTGGAATAGGTTTCGTCGACGACCACGTCCGCATGGGCGAGGGCGTTGTCGACGTCGCCGCGCGCGGTGTCCGGCGGGAATCCGCCGTTGACCTTCTCCGGCGTGTAGCGGTCGGGGTGGTCCGCCCGGAACACGACGTCGTGGGGCTGTTCGTCGTACTCGACGGCGATCAGGTCGCACGCCTCCTGTGCGACCTCGGGTGTCTCGGCGACGACGGCGGCGACGATCTGCCCGCGGAACGCGACCTCGAAGCTCTGCAGCACGCGGTGCTCGCCGCGGTCGGGTTCGACGAGCCGGGGTGCGTTCTGCGGGGTGAGCACGGTGAGGACCCCGGGTACGGCCAGCGCGGCGTCGGTGTCGATGGCCCGGATCGTCCCGCGGGCGACGGCCGCGGTCAGCGGAACCAGGTAGGCCGGATGATCGACGGGATGTTCGTATGCGTACGGCGCTGTGCCCGCGACCTTCTGCGGGCCGTCGACGCGCGGCGTCGAGGTTCCGATCGCCGTGTGCGATGCGGTCACGATCGTTCCTCCCGGGTCGCTCGTGCAGTGAGGTCGCGCAGCACCGCCACGGTGGTGCGGCGCAGCAGCGGCACCTTGAAGGCATTGCCGTCGAGGGGCCGGGCGTCGGCGAGTTCGGCGTCGGCGGCCGCGGCGAACGTCGTGTCGTCGGGTGCGTGGCCGAGCACGACCTCCTCGGCGCGGTGGGCGCGCCACGGCCGGGTTGCGACGCCGCCGTAGGCGAGACGGCAGCCGGTGACGGTGCCGGCCGAGACGGTGAGGTCCGCGGCGACGGACACCAGCGCGAACGCGTACGACGCCCGGTCGCGCACCTTCCGGTAGCAGGCGACCGCATTCTGCGGCGGGGGTAGCTCCACCGCGACGACGAGATCGTCGTGGTCGAGAACGGTGTCGCTCTGCGGGTCGTCACCGGGCAGCCGGTAGAACTCCTCGAGCGGGATGTGCCGCTCCCCTGTCGCGCCCAGCACCACGACGACCGCGTCGAGCGCGACCATCGCCACGGCCATGTCGGACGGGTGGGTCGCCACGCACCGGTCGGAGCCGCCGAGGACCGCGTGCTGGCGGTTGAATCCGCCGAGGGCCGCGCAGCCGCTGCCGGGGTCTCGTTTGTTGCACGGGGTGGTCGGGTCCCGGAAGTACACGCAGCGGGTGCGCTGGAGCAGATTGCCGCCGACGGTGGCGGCGTTGCGGATCTGCGCGGAGGCACCGGAGAGAAGGGCCTGCGACAGTCCGGGATACAGGTCGCGGATGGTGGGATGCACCGCGAGGTCGGTGTTGGAGACGGTCGCGCCGATCCGCACTCCCCCGTCGGCGGTCGGTTCGATCCCGTCGAGCGGCAGGCGGGAGATGTCGACGAGCAGATCGGGGGCGGTGACGCCGAGTTTGAGGTGGTCGACGAGGTTCGTCCCCCCGGCGAGGTACGCGCCGCCGGGCGCGGAGTGCATGGCGGCGACCGCCGCCTCGGGATTCTCCGGCCGGAGGTACTGCAGTGGTCTCACGGCCTGGCCTCCCGGTTCGCGGCGACGCTGCGCACCGCGGCGACGATGTTGGGATAGGCGGCGCAGCGGCACAGGTTGCCGCTCAGCCGCTCCCGGATCTCGGCGTCGTCGAGCTCGGGTGAACCGCCCGGAGAGGTGACGGCACTGAGGTCGCCGCGGTCGAACTCGGCGAGCATGCCTGTCGCCGAACAGATCTGGCCGGGGGTGCAGTAGCCGCACTGGAACGCGTCGTGATCGACGAACGCGTCGTGCAGCGGATGTGTCGGCCGTTCGGCGAGTCCGGCGGCGGTGACGATGTCGGCGCCGTCGTGCGAGACGGCGAGGGCCAGGCAGGTCACGACGCGACGGGAGTCGAGCAGGACCGTGCACGAACCGCACTGGCCGTGATCGCAGCCCTTCTTCGGGGACATGCAGCCGATGCGGTCGCGCAGGGCGTCGAGCAGGGTGGTGCGCACGTCCACGACGATGCGCCGTTCGTGTCCGTCGACGCGCAGGGTGACGGTGTGCCAGTGGTCGCCGGTCTCCGGGTGGTCCGCGCCGTTCGACATGTTCCCTCCGATCCGTGTGTCTCCGGATGGAGTTCCCCCGATTCGGGGCCGGAAACCCGGCTCGGCGCGGTACCGGACGACGCAGGCCCCCGACATCGCGGATGCGATGCGGGGGCCTGTGACGTGCGGCGGAGATGTCAGGCGTCGACGAGGGCCTTCTCGGCGGCGAGAAGGTTGACGAGAACCTCGGTGAGCTGGCCGGCGGTCTCGGCGTGCTCCTTCGGGTGCGCCTCACCGAACTTGCCGATGGTGCCGCCGACGGACAGCGAACCGCCCTCGACGACCTTGCCGCCGGCGATGCCGACGGACTTGACGGTGTCCTCGAGCGCCCACTTGGCGGCGTTGCCGCTCGGGGAGGCGCTCACGACCGCGACGGGCTTGCCGGCGATGGCGCCGGAGCCGTAGGGGCGCGACAGCCAGTCGATGGCGTTCTTCAGCACGGCCGGGATGGTGCCGTTGTATTCGGGGGTGAACAGCACGACGGCGTCGGCGGCGGCACCGGCTTCACGCAGCGCGACCGCCGCGGCCGGGGCGTTCTCGCCGTCGATGTCCTCGTTGTAGAAGGGAACGTCGGCCAGGCCTTCGTAGATGACGACCTCGGCGCCCTCGGGTGCGAGTTCGGCGGCGGCCTCGGCGAGCTTACGGTTGACGGAGGCGGAGCGGAGGCTGCCGACGAGAGCGAGAATGCGCGTCTGGGACATGGGTCATCCTTCGTTTTGATCCAGGGGTGGGCCGGTTACCCACGACAAGCATAAACGGACCGCGGTCCACTTTCATTCCCGGGGCGGCTATTGTGATGACGTGAACACCATCCCCCTGCCCCGGGCGGACGACGAGCACACCGCCGAGCGATGCGATGCCGCCCGCAACCGGCGCCTTCTCCTCGACGCCGCGACCCTCCTGGTGAGCGAACGCGGTGTCGACGCCGTGACGATGGAAGCCGTCGCGGCCCGGGCCGGGGTCGGCAAGGGCACCGTGTTCCGCCGTTTCGGATCGCGCGGCGGCCTGATGCAGGCGCTGCTCGACCACACCGAACGCGAATTCCAGGAAGCGTTCATGACCGGTCCCCCGCCGCTGGGTCCCGGCGCCGATCCCGTCGACCGGCTGATCGCGTTCGGTCGGGCCCGCATCGCCCTCGTCGAGGTGCAGGGCGAGTTGCTGCGCGCGGCGGAGGCGTCCA
The DNA here is from genome assembly GCF_053589135.1 of Rhodococcus sp. NPDC003382. Taxonomy (NCBI): domain Bacteria; kingdom Bacillati; phylum Actinomycetota; class Actinomycetes; order Mycobacteriales; family Nocardiaceae; genus Rhodococcus; species Rhodococcus sp. NPDC003382. Next base: position 17,522 of record NZ_JBSFRH010000001.1, on the reverse strand, counting down.
GTTCCAACCGGTTCGACGCACCCGCCCGGGCGGTCACCCGCACTCACATCGAGACGCTGCTGCGGGCCGCGGACGTCGGCGGCGACGTGCCGCTGCTGGCGCATTCCCTGTGCGCATCCCTCGAGGCGACCCTCGTGCTGCACCAGTGGCGCAACCTCGGCTACAGCCTCGACCGGCTCTCCGACAACTGGTCCGATCTGGTGCGCCGCGTCGCAGCCTCCCCCGATTCGGACGATCCGGACCGTACTGTGACGGCATGAGCCGCACCTTCGGAGTTCTTGCCGCACTTGCCCTCACCGTCGTCGCGACCGCCTGCAGCAGCGACGAGGGCGCCGACGCCACATCGTCCGCGACGGACCCCGCCGCCCTGATCGGCCGCACGTTCGTCTCCACCGAGGTCACCGGCACCCCGATCCCCGGCGAGGGGCCGCTCGTCGTCGAATTCCCGGAGCCGGGCCGGATCGCGGCCACCGCCGGATGCAACCGCGCGGTCGGCGAGGTCGATCTCGCGGACGGGGTGCTGCGCACCGATCGGCTGGCGAGCACGATGATGGCCTGCCCGCCCCCGAAGGACGGCGCCGACGCGTGGCTGACCGGACTGTTCGACGCCGATCCACAGTGGTCCGTCGACGGCGACGTGCTCACCCTCACCGGCGACGCGGTGACCGTCTCGCTCACCGACAAGAAGGTCGTCGACCCGGACCGGCCGCTGACCGGCACCGAATGGGTCGCCACCACGATGTACACCCCGGACGCGACCGTCACGTCGGTGGCGCTCGAGCGGTCCGCGCCCAGCCTGCTCGTCGACGAGGACGGGTCGGTCAGCGGCAGCACCGGATGCAACCGGTTCACCGGCACCGCGCAGATCGGCGACGGCACCCTGACGTTCGGGCCGCTCGCCACGACCCGCATGGCGTGCCCGGATCCGGAGGTGGCCGCCGTCGAGAACCACGTGCTGGCGGTGCTGGCCGGCGAGACCGTCTACGAGATCGACGCCGCCACGATGCGGATCACCGCCCCCAACGGCGTGGACGGGCTCGGCTTCACCGCCCGGTAGCGGCTCAGTACCGGTCGGCCAGCCAGGTCGCGAGAATCCGGGCGCTCTCGTCGACCTGCGCCGGCCAGTCCAGCGCGGACTCGTCGGCGTGATCGCTGACGTGCTTGACGAGCCGGCACCGCGCGCCCATACGGGCGGCGGCGAACGCGATCGCGAACCCCTCCATGTCGACGAGATCGGCGCGGGTCGCGAGCGCGTCGCGCACCTCGGCGTCGGAGACGAACGCGTCCCCGGTGGCCAGCACCGTGCCGTCGCCGTCGGGCAGCTCGAGCACGTCCTGCACGGGATGTCCGAGGCTGCGCAGGATCTCGCTGCTGATGTCGTGGTTGATCACCGTCGACGGCACGTACAGGCCGCCGTGGTGCGAATGCAGCGCACCGGCGGTTCCGATGTTGACGACCAGCGGCCGCGCGTCCCGCGGATACGCGGCCAGCGCCTCGGTCACCGCGACCGCCGCCGCGACCTTCCCGATGTCCGTGATCACGGTCTCGAAGCGCTTCGGCACATGGGCGGCCTCGCTCTTGGTGGCGGCGACGACAAGAATCCCGTTCACGTGCGTTCTCCGATGTCGAGTGTCGCGAGCGCCGCCCGGTGCAGCGCTCGCCCGTACCCGGAACCGTATCCTGCGGCGTGCACCGCCAGCGGATGCAGCTGGTGCAGCGGCACCCGCTCGCGCCACCCGGGTCGCAGCGGATGCGCGGAGTCGTAACCGGCGAGCACGTCGTCCAGGTACGGGCAGCCGAACAGCGCGAGCATCGCGAGATCGGTTTCGCGGTGCCCGCCGTGTGCCGCGGGATCGATGACCACCACCCCCTCGGGCGACCACAGCACGTTGCCGTTCCACAGGTCGCCGTGCAGCCGGGCGGGCGGTGCGTCGTCGTCGAAGGCCCCGGACGCGACGAGCGCGCACGCACGCTCGATGTCGGGCAGCTGCCGCGCGGTCACGTGACCGGCCTCGACCGCGATCCCGACGAAGGGCAGGACGCGTTCCATCGCGTAGAACTCTCCCCAGCTCGCGTGCACCGTGCTGCTCATCGGTCGACTGCCGATGAAGATCTGGCCGTCGAATCCGTCCGGCGCGCAACCGAACCCATCGGCTCCGGCATCGTGCGCGATCGCCAGGCGTGCCCCGAACTCCCGGGCCGCCGCCGCATCCGGCGCGGTCTCGGTGATCCGCTCGAGTTCGATGAACCGGGCGTCGACGCGGTGCACCCGCGGCACCCGCAGCCCGGCCCGCGCGAGCCATTCCAGACCGGCCGCCTCGGCGCGGTAGAAGTCCGGGTGCGCATCCGGATCGTGTTTGCGAAAGACACGGTCGCTGTTCACCGCACCGAGTCTGCCCGGTGTGCCGGACATAGGCGCGCGGCGCCGCAACGACACCGCTAGGGTTTTGCGAATGACGACCCTTCGCGCCCAGATCATCGAAGAACTCGGCGTCAAGCCGACGATCGACCCGCAGGCCGAGATCCGGCTGCGGGTGGACTTCCTCAAGGACTACCTGCGCAGCACGTTCGCCAAAGGATTCGTCCTCGGGATCAGCGGTGGCCAGGACAGCACGCTGGCCGGCCGGCTGACGCAGCTCGCCGTCGAGGAACTGCGCGCCGAACACTACGACGTCGAGTTCGTCGCCGTTCGCCTGCCCTACGGTGAGCAGGCCGACGAACACGACGCGCAGATCGCGCTCGACTTCATCCGGCCGGACCGGTCGCTGCGGGTCAACGTCAAGCCCGGGGCCGACGCGAGCGCCGCCGAAGCCGGCGAGGCGATGGCGGAGATCTTCGGTGAGGGGATCCGGCTGCGCGACTTCGTGCGCGGCAACATCAAGGCCCGCGAGCGGATGATGCTGCAGTACGCGATCGCCGGGGAACTCGGCTATCTCGTCGTCGGCACCGACCACGCCGCGGAGGCCGTCACCGGCTTCTTCACCAAGTTCGGCGACGGCGGTGTCGATCTCACGCCGTTGACGGGCCTGACCAAGCGTCAGGGCGCGGAACTCCTGCGTGAACTCGGCGCGCCGGAAAGCACGTGGAAGAAGGTTCCCACCGCCGACCTCGAGGACGACCGTCCGGCACTGCCGGACGAGGTGGCGCTCGGCATGACCTACAACGAGATCGACGACTACCTCGAGGGCAAGCCCGTCACCGACGAACTGGCCGCCAAGGTCGAGGAGGTCTTCCTCAAGACCCGGCACAAGCGCACCGTCCCGGTCACGCCGTACGACACCTGGTGGCGCTGACGGGTCCCGCACCCGCCCGACGGGAGGGAACGATGGCGACGGTACTGGTGGCCGGTGGCACCGGCGAGGCCGGCGCGGCGGTGGTGGCGGAACTGCTCGGCCGCGGCCACGACGTGCGGGTGCTCAGCCGGCGCGGCGGCAGCCCGATCGCGGGTGCGCAACCGGCCCCTGCCGACCTGATCTCCGGGTCGGGGCTGGCCGAGGCGCTCACCGGCGTCGACGTCGTGGTCGACACCACCGACGGCAAATCGCGGCGGGCGCGGCCCGTGCTGACGACCGGCGCGGCGAATCTGCTCGCCGCGGCCGGCGCCGCGCACGTGACGCGGATGGTGCTGCTGTCGATCGTGAACGTCGATCGCGGTCCGCTGGCCTACTACCGGGCCAAGAGCGAGCAGGAACGGCGCTACCGGGACTCCGGCCTCGACACCCGGATCGTGCGGGCCACGCAGTTCCACAGCTTCGTGCCGATGCTGTGCGGCCCGGCCGCGCGGGTCGGGCTGCTACCCGCGTTCACCGACACCGCGTTCCAGCCCATCGACGTCCGGGACGTCGCCCGCGCGCTCGCCGACGCCGCGGACGCTCCGCCGGACGAACCCGGCCGGGCGGGCGTCCCGCAGATCGTGGGAGGTCCGGAGATCCTGCCGATGCACGACCTCGTGCGGGAGTGGAAGCGCGCGGCCGGCGTCCGCGGGGTGGTGGCACCGATCCGGCTGCCCGGTGGTCTCGGACGCTTCTGGCGTGCCGGGGAGAACCTCGTCCCCGACCACCGGGACGGCACGATCACCTTCACGCAGTGGCTCGCGGAGCGGACCGCCGGCTGACCGGGTGGGTTATCCCCCGGCGAACGGGGGCAGCACGTCGACGCGCTCCCCGGTGGGGCGGGCGAGGTCGCGGGTGAGCTCGGCGTCCGGACCCGATCCGACGAGGAATGCGGCCACCTTCAGGACCCGTTCCATGTCCGGGCCGTGCCGCTCGATCAACGCCGCCTTCAACGCACCCAGATCCGCCGGCGACGCCAGCTCGACGGTTTCCTTCTCCCGGCCCGCCGCGTCGACGGCCGCCGCGAAGTACCGCACCTCGATGCCGGTCACCTGATCACCCACCGATAGCTCCCATACTGCGTTGCGGCGGGGCGAAGTCCGCCGCGTCGATGCCGTGCCCGGCCCACTTGTTCCACATCGCGCCGCGCCACACCGCGGCAAGCTCCTCGTCGCTCGCACCCCCGCGCAACGCCGCCCGCAGATCGGTTTCGGTGTCGCTGAACAGGCAGGACCGCACCGTGCCCTCGGACGTGAGGCGGGTGCGGTCGCAGTCCGAGCAGAACGACCGGGTGACCGACGCGATGATCCCGACCGTGGCGGGACCGCCGTTCACCAGCCACCGTTCCGCCGGAGCGGACGGATCCTCCCGGCCGGTCTCGGTGAGCTCGAACCGTTCCCCGAGGACGTCGAGCAGCCGCTGCGCGGTGACCATGTTCTCCCGCGCCCACGCGTGGTCGGCGTCGAGCGGCATCTCCTCGATGAACCGCAGTTCGACCTGCTCGTCGAGGCACCACTGCAGCAGGTCGGCGGCGCCGGCGAGCGTGTCGGGCATGAGCACCGCGTTGATCTTCACCCGCGTGAATCCGGCGCTGTTGGCGGCGCGGATGCCGGCGAGCACCGAATCGAGGCGGTCGCGGCGGGTCAGCCGCGCGAAGTGGTCGCGGTCGACGGTGTCGAGGGAGATGTTCACGCGGGTCAGACCGGCCGCCGCCAGCCCCGCCGCGCGATGCGCGAGCCCGACCGCGTTCGTGGTCACGGCCAGCGGAGTGCCCGGCGCGACCTCGGCGCATCCGGCGATGATCTCCTCGAGGTCGCGGCGCATGAGCGGTTCGCCGCCGGTGAAGCGGACCTCCTCGATGCCGAGCAGGTGGACCCCGATCCCGACGAGCCGGACGATCTCCGCCGCGGTGAGCAGGTTCTCGCGCGGAATCGCGGGCAACCCCTCCTCCGGCATGCAGTACGTGCAGCGCAGGGAGCACTTCTCCGTGATCGACACGCGCAGGTCGCGGGCCACGCGACCGAAGCGGTCCACCAGTTCCGGTGTGTCGGGACGATCGGACACGTCGTCCGTGGCGACTCGCACGGACGGAATCCCCACATCGATCGTCGTCATCGGATCACCGCCGTCATGACGCCAGTATGCCGCTCCCGTCCGATTCGCGGCGGAAGACACCTCCCCCGGCCGGTCGCCGGAGGCTGTCCGGGGTCCCCGCCTGCGCGTCGCACGGCCTACCGCAACGGTCTCCGCGCGCGGTGTGCCTAGGATTGCGGGCATGACAGGCGGCAGGCGGTCCGTGGAGGAACACGTGGAGCACGTCGCGGCGCTCTTGGCGCCGCTGCGAACGAGGCCGACGGTGAAGGTGCCGCTCGCCCGGGCCCTGAACCGGGTGCTGGCCGAACCGATCCTCGCACCCATCGATCTGCCCGCCTTCCGCAACTCCCAGATGGACGGCTACGCCGTCGACGCCGCCGCGGTCGCGACCGTGCCGGTGACGCTGCCGGTGCGCGGAGTGCTCGCCGCCGGTGCCGGGATGTCCGTCCACGAGGCGGGCACCGCGCGGAAGATCATGACCGGCGCTCCGATCCCCGAGGGCGCGGACGCCGTCGTCCCCGTCGAGGACACCACCGACAACAGCTCCACCGACGGGCAACCGGCCACCGTCACCGTGCACCGGTCCGTCACGGCCGGCACCTATGTGCGCGAACGCGGCAGCGACATCGCCGCCGGCGCCGAACTGCTCCCGGCCGGACAGGTCCTCGCGCCCCGGCACATCGCCGCGCTCGCCGCGGTCGGCATGACCGAGGTTCCGGTGCGCGCCCTGCCGCGGGTCGCCGTGATCTCCACCGGCAGCGAACTCGTCTTCGGCGGCACCGATCTCGGTCCGGGCAAGATCTTCAACTCCAACGGGCCGGCGCTCGCGGCCAGCGCGCTCGCCAACGGAGCCGAGGTCGTGTCCGTCGACCACAGCGACGACGACGCCGAGGAATTCGCCCTGAAGCTCACGCACGCCGCGGACGTCGCCGAAGTCGTGATCACCTCCGGTGGCGTCTCCAAGGGCGACTTCGAGGTCGTCAAGGACGTGCTCGGTCCCCGCGGCGGCGAGTTCGTGTCGGTGGCGATGCAGCCCGGCGGTCCGCAGGGCACCGCGGTCGTCGACGGGATTCCGGTTCTGGCGTTCCCCGGCAATCCGGTCAGCGCGCTGATCTCGTTCGAGGTGTTCACCCGGCCGCTGCTGCGCGCCGCCGCGGGACTGCCCGCGATCGAGCCGCTGACGCTGCCGCTCACCGCCGATCTGACCTCGGTGGCCGGTAAGCGCCAGTTCTTCCGGGCCCGCCGCGACGGTGACGGCGTGACCGTCGTGTCCGGACCCGGATCACACCTCATCGCCGGAATGTCGGGCGCCGACGCGCTGCTCGACGTCGCCGCCGACACCACCTCCCTCCGCGCCGGGGATCTCGTGAAAGTACTTCCGCTGTGAGCGATCTGAGTCATCTCGACGACCAGGGCCGGGCCCGCATGGTCGACGTCTCCGCCAAGGCCGACACCACCCGGGTCGCGGTCGCCGCCGGTGAGCTGGTCACCACCCCCGAGGTGGTGGCGCTGGTACGGGCCGACGACATGCCCAAGGCCGACGTCCTCGCGACCGCGCGCATCGCGGGAATCGCTGCCGCCAAACGCACCTGGGAACTCATCCCGCTGTGCCACCAACTGGCGTTGTCGTCGGTGAAGGTGTCGTTCGGATTCACCGACACGTCGATCACCGTGGAGGCGACCGCGAAGACGAAGGGGCCCACCGGCGTCGAGATGGAAGCGCTGACCGCGGTCGCGGTCGCGGGACTGACCCTGCACGACATGGTCAAGGCCGTCGACCCCGCGGCCGTGATGAACGGGGTGCGGCTGATCTCGAAGGAGGGCGGCAAGCGCGGACACTGGACCCGCGACGAGTCACCCGCTGCGGATTCTGCAGTACCACAGGAACGTTCGGCGGTGGTGCTGGTGTCGTCGACCGGGGTCGCGGCCGGCACCCGCGAGGACACCACCGGACCGGTCATCGTCCGGTGGCTGAGCGAGCGCGGATTCGCGGTGCGCGGACCCCTCGTGTACCCGGACGCGCGGATCGCCGAGGGACTGGCCGACGCGCTCACCGGTGCGCCCGCCCTGGTGCTGACCACCGGCGGCACCGGCGCGTCCCCGACCGATGCGACCCCGGAAGCGACACTGGCCGTGCTCGATCGGGAACTGCCCGGCGTCGCCGACGCGATCCGTCGCCGCGGTCTCGACGTCACCCCGCACGCGGTGCTCTCGCGCGGGGTCGCCGGACTGGTCGGCCGTACCGTGGTGGTGAACATGCCCGGGTCGCCGGGCGGGGTCAAGGACGGACTGGCCGCGCTCGAACCGATCCTCGATCATCTTCTCGCGCAGGTTTCGGGAGGCGGAGCTCATGAGTGAACTGCTGGCACGGATTTCGTCGGAGCCGCTCGACCCGGCAGCGGTGGATGCCGCGGTCGCCGGACCCGAGCACGGCGCCGTCGTCGTGTTCACCGGCGTCGTCCGCAACCACGACGGCGGGCAGTCCGTGACCGCACTGGAGTACCAGGCGCACCCGGACGCGGAGACCTTCCTGCGCAACTGCTGCGAACAGGTGGCCGCCGAATCGGGTCTGCCGGTCGCCGCGGTGCACCGAGTGGGCCATCTCACCATCGGGGACCTCGCGCTCGTCGCGGCGGTCGCGGCCCCGCACCGCGCGGAAGCGTTCGCCACCTGCGCGGAACTGGTCGAACGCATCAAACGGGAAGTGCCGATCTGGAAGCGCCAGGCGTTCACCGACGGCGCGTCGGAGTGGGTCGGACTCTGAGACGCGTCCGGCGGCGTCCTGAACATGCGGTAGGCTGACCCGGTTCGAGTGTCACGACGACACTCACCGTCGTGGGATACCGGCGGCCCGGGATCGTGCCCGGCCCGCACGCAATGCAGCATCGGCCTTCCTCGCGGCGATCCACCGCACACCACCGGAACTTCCGGTCGCGTGCACACACGCCGCATCGAAAGGCAGCGCCGTACCTTGACCACATCCTTTTCCGATCTCGGTGTCCCGAGGACGCTCGTCGCGACCCTCGGCGACAACGGCATCACCGCGCCGTTCCCGATCCAGGTCGACACCCTCCCCGACACTCTGGCCGGACGCGACGTCCTCGGTCGCGGCCGCACCGGCAGCGGCAAGACCCTCGCGTTCTCGATTCCGCTGACCGCCCGCCTCGCCGGCGGTTCGTCGCGCGCGGCGGGACGGCCGCGCGGTCTCGTGCTGGCTCCGACCCGCGAACTGGCGACCCAGATCGCCGCGACGGTCGAACCGCTCGCCCACACCACGGGCCTGCGCGTCACCACCATTTTCGGTGGCGTGTCCCAGAACCGGCAGGTCGAGGCGCTGCGCCGCGGCGTCGACATCGTCATCGCGTGCCCGGGTCGCCTCGAGGACCTGATGCGTCAGGGCTTCGTCACGCTCGACGCAGTCGAGATCACCGTGCTCGACGAGGCCGATCACATGGCCGATCTCGGGTTCCTGCCCGGTGTCACCCGGATCCTCAACGCGACCCCGCAGAACGGTCAGCGGCTGCTGTTCTCCGCGACCCTGGACAACGGTGTCGACAAGCTCGTCAAGCGCTTCCTGCACGACCCGGTGATGCACTCGGTCGACGAGGCCCATTCGCCGGTCGCGGCGATGACCCACCACGTGTTCGACGTCGACAGCGTCGACTCGAAGAAGGCACTGGTGCGGACCCTCGCGTCGGGGACCGGACGCCGGATCCTGTTCATGCGCACCAAGCATCAGGCCCGCAAGCTGGCCCGTCAGCTCACCGAGTCGGGTATCCCGGCCGTGGATCTGCACGGCAACCTGTCGCAGAACGCCCGCGACCGGAACCTCGCGGCGTTCGCGTCGGGTGAGGCGCGGGTGCTGGTCGCGACCGACGTTGCGGCGCGCGGTGTGCACGTCGACGACGTCGAGCTGGTCGTGCACGTCGATCCGCCGGCCGAGCACAAGGCGTACCTGCACCGGTCCGGCCGCACGGCGCGCGCCGGCAGCACCGGTGACGTGGTGACGGTCGTACTTCCGGACCAGCGCAAGGACCTTCAGATCATCATGCGCAAGGCCGCGATCACGGTGTCGCCGATCCGCGTGACCGCGGACTCGGAGCACGTGCTGAAGCTCGTCGGCGAGGTCGCACCACATGTGCCGCCGGCCCCGAAGGCGGTTGCCGCCCCGTCGCGGCCGCAGCGCTCGGGCGGTCAGGGCCGTCGCGGAGGCGCCCGCCACGGCGAAGGTTCCCGTCAGGGTGGATCGCGTCAGGGTGGATCGCGTCAGGGTGGTACGCGTCAGGGCTCCGGCACGCGTCAGGGCACCGGCACGCGTCAGGGCGGATCCGGACAGAGCCGGTCCGGCCAGGCCGGTTCGGGTCAGGGCGCGGCCCGGCGTCGCGCGCAGCGTAATTCGGCTGCGCGGTAACCTTTTTCGCAGACCGGGTCAGCGTGGCGTGAACCGGTGGACGGCGTACATCGCGTCCGCCGACACCGGTTCCACCGGAACGCAACCCTCCAGCCGCTCGCACACCGAATCGGCGTCGAGGTCGGCGCCGATCACGACGAGTTCGGTGGTCGCGGGCGCCTCACCTTTCCGGGCCGGTTCGAACCGGATGTAGTCGCCGACGGTGTGCACCAGGTAGGCGCGGCTGCGCAGGCCCGCGGCCACGTGCACGTATCCCTTGATGCGGAACACCCCGGCCGGTTGCGCCTCGAGGAAATCCACGAACAGCCGCGGATGCAGCGGCTTCGCCGACGTGAACGTGACGGCGTCGTATCCGTCGTGCAGGTGCGTGTGTTCACCCTCGTGCTCGTCGTAGAGCAGGCTGTCGAGGGTGAGCTGCTCCCCCGGCTGCGGTTCCGGACGGTCCGGAATATCGAACAACAGGCCCGGATCCATCCGGGAATGCTCGGTGGAGACGACCGCCGCGCGCCGGTTCAGCGCGCACAGCCGCCCCAGCAGTTCGTCGTGCGCGTCCTCGTCGATGCGGTCGGTCTTGTTGAGCAGCAACAGATCTGCGAGTGCAACGTGCTGTTCCAGTTCGGGATGGCGGGCGCAGGCGTCGTCGAACTCGGCGGCATCGACGACCAGAACCAGTCCCCCGTACGTGATGTACTCGTTCGCCGAGCCGGTGACGAGCCGGATCATGTTGCGCGGCTCGGCCAGACCGCTCGCCTCGACGACGATGACGTCGAGATCCGAGGACCGGTGGGCGAGCTTGTCAAGCATCGCGTCCATGTCGCTGACGTCGACGGCGCAGCACAGGCAGCCGTTGCTGAGCGAGACCATCGAGTCGACCTGACCCGCGACCATCATCGAATCGATGTTGACGGAACCGAAGTCGTTGACGATCACGCCGATGCGCGCGCCCCGGGTATTGCGCAGCAGGTGGTTGAGCAGCGTCGTCTTCCCGGAGCCGAGGAAGCCCGCCACCACGATGACGGGAATCTTCTTGTTCGCCATGGATCGAGCGTAACGGCGCCGGGTCAGGCCTTTCGGACCACGCTCGACTTGAGCTGCATGGGTCCGAATCCGTCGACCTTGCAGTCGATGTCATGCCCGTCCACGCCGTTCACCAGGCGGATGTTGCGGACCTTGGTGCCCGCCTTGATCCCCGTGGCGCTGCCCTTGACCTTCAGGGTCTTGACCACCGTGACGGTGTCACCGTCGGCCAGCACGTTGCCCACCGCGTCCCGGATCACGCCGTCGGCGGTGTCCTCGGCCGACTCGGACGTACGCGCCCACTCGTGCGCGCACTCCGGGCACACGAGCAACGACCCCATCTCGTAGGTGTACTCGCACGAACATTCGGGGCACGGCGGCAGGGTCTCGTCCATCCGGACATCATACGGCGGTGCGTCCGTCCGGCTGCGAGGGCCGACCGGCGGACGCACTGCCCGTATCGTCAGGATCCGGCCCGGATCCACTCCTCCAGGTGCGGGGATTCGGTACCGATCGTGGTGCCGTCACCGTGCCCGGTGTGCACGACCGTCTCGGCAGGCAGCGCGAACAGTTTGTCGCGGATCGAGCCGATGATCGTCGGGAAGTCCGAGAACGACCGGCCCGTCGCACCGGGACCACCGGAGAACAGCGTGTCGCCGGTGAACAGCTCCCCCGCCTCCGGCAGATACAGGCAGGTCGAGCCGGGCGAATGTCCCGGCGTCGCGATCGCCTGGATCTCGGTGCCGGCGACCGCGATCCGCTGCCCGTCCTCGAGCGTGCCGTGCGCGACGCCCGGATGGGTCATCTCCCACAGCACGTCGTCGGCCGGGTTGAGCAGGATCGGCGCGTCGAGCCGCTCGGAGAGCTCCGGGGCGACGGTGATGTGGTCGTTGTGAGCGTGCGTGCACACGATCGCCACGACCTTCCGGCCCGCGACCGCGTCGACGATCGGCTGCGCGGTGTGCGCGGCGTCGATGACCACGACCTCGTCGTCGTTGCCGACGAGCCAGATGTTGTTGTCGACCTGCCACTCGCCACCGTCGAGCGCGAACGTGCCCGAGGTGACGACCCGGTCGACGCGGATCGGCGAGACGCTCACAGGACCACCACCGAACGCAGCACCTCACCGCGGTGCATGGTCTCGAACGCCTTCTCCACGTCGTCGATGCCGATGCGCTCGGTGACGAACTTCTCGAGCGGCAACCGGCCCTGCTGGTAGAGGTCGACGTAGGTCGGGAAGTCCCGCTCGGGCAGGCAGTCGCCGTACCACGAGGACTTGAGCGAGCCGCCGCGGGAGAAGAAGTCGATCAGCGGCATCTCGAGGGTCATGTCCGGGGTCGGGACGCCGACCAGCACGACGGTGCCGGCCAGGTCGCGGGCGTAGAACGCCTGCTTCCAGGTTTCCGGGCGGCCCACGGCGTCGATGACGACGTCCGCGCCGAAGCCGCCGGTCAGTTCCTGGATCGCCTCGACGGCATCGACCGAGGTGGAGTTGATCGTGTGGGTGGCGCCGAGGTCGGTGGCCCACTCGAGCTTCTTGTCGTCGCGGTCGACGGCGATGATCGTGCCGGCACCGGCCAGGCGAGCGCCCATGATCGCGGCGTCGCCGACCCCGCCGCAACCGATCACGGCGACGGACTGGCCGCGGGTGACCCCGCCGGTGTTCACCGCCGCGCCGAGACCGGCCATCACGCCGCAGCCGAGCAGGCCCACGACGGCCGGGTCCGCGGTCGGATCGACCTTGGTGCACTGGCCGGCGTGCACGAGGGTCTTGTCGGCGAAGGCGCCGATGCCCAGCGCCGGGGTCAGCTCGGTGCCGTCCTCGAGGGTCATCTTCTGCGTCGCGTTGAACGTGTCGAAGCAGTACTGCGGCTGACCGCGCTTACAGGCGCGGCACTGCCCGCACACCGCCCGCCAGTTCAGGACGACGAAGTCGCCGACCGCGACGGACTCGACACCCTCGCCGACCGATTCGACGACGCCGGCGGCCTCGTGGCCGAGCAGGAACGGGAATTCGTCGTTGATGCCGCCCTCCCGGTAGTGCAGGTCGGTGTGGCACACCCCGCACGCGGCCACCGCGACGACGACCTCGCCCGGTCCCGGATCCGGGATCACGATGGGCACGACCTCGACGGGTGCACCCTTCGCGCGAGCAACGACGCCCCGAACTGTCTGCGGCATGACGGTGTCTCCTTCTGCTGTGGATCGATCCTGCTGTAAAGGCGGTATCGCGACCTGGGCCCACCGTATCCAGCCCGGACCGCCCGCGTACCTGATCGAACGGACTGATCGACCTACTCGAAAGACCAGATCGAACTTTGTCCTCAAAAATACCTAAGTGGTGTTGTGCACGGTTCTAAGTTCGGCTAACGTCGGATTCACGTTCGCCCCCGGCCCCGAGGAGTGCAATGTCGATCGTCAACACGGTGACCCTCCCCCGCCCCCACACCGACGTGTGGGACTGGCAACGCGACGCGGCCTGCCGCGGATTCGAGTCGTCGGCGTTCTTCCACCCCGACGGCGAACGCGGACACGCCCGTGAACAGCGCGAACTGCGCGCCAAGCTCGTCTGCGCCGGATGCCCCGTACTGGAGATGTGCCGCGAGCACGCCCTGTCCGTCGGCGAGCCCTACGGCGTGTGGGGTGGACTGTCCGAAACCGAACGCCGGGTCCGTACCAACGCAGCCAGCCGCGCGCGGCGCTGGACGGCCCTGCACCGCTGACGTTCCGCCCAACGCGGCCCTACAGCGCGGCTTTGACCCCGGCCTCCGCGCCGAGCGCCGCGGCCTCGCCACGGCTGCCGGCGCCGAGTTTCCTGAGCACGCTCGCCACATGGAATTTCACGGTCGACTCGCTGACGCCGAGCCGTTCGGCGATCGCCTTGTTCCGCCGGCCCGCGACGAGGTGTTCGAGCACCTCGACCTCACGCGGACCGAGTTCGGCGAGTGCGTCGAGAGCCGGACCGCCCGGCGAGGGCGCCGCCAGATCCAGCGGCAGCCGTGCCGCGACCCGGCAACCCCAGCCGGGTGTCGCCTCGGATTCGATACTGCCACCGAGGGTTTCGGCCCGATCACGGAGCTGGCGCCCGAGTTCGGCGGCGTCGAGCCGGCCGTCTCCGTCGTCGCGGATGTCGATGGACAGGCTCTCACCGTCGCAATGCCACGCCACCCGGATCCGCGTGACCCCGGGCTGTTCCGCGAGCGCGAGTACCGCACCGCGTGCGACGGCCCGCGCCGCGTGCGCGACCTCACCGGGCATCCCGCGACCGTGCGCCGAGGGTTCGACCATCTCCAGCGTCAACGGCCGGTGCCGAACCAGTCCGCGCAGTTCACCGTGCATTCTGGCGAACGCGGTGGTCACGGCCTCCTCCGCGAACTCGCGGTGACGATCCACCGCCGAACGAAGTCCGATCAGCGCGTTCGTCGCCGTCTCCCGGGCGGTCGTGCGAGCGCGGGTGTCGTCGAGATCGTTCGACCGGAGCGTCGCCAGGATCGTCTCGAGTGTCACCGCATGCGCCTCGGTGAGTTCGGCGACCGTGCGTGCCCGTTCCGTGGACGCCGCGCGCGACTCGGCGAGATAGGCCGGGCTCGCTTCCTGTACCTGGAGCTGGATCCCGGTCGCGACGACGGTGAACAACGCCCGGACGAGTTCGAATCGTTGCGCCGGCGGCCATGATCCGCGCGGCACGAGCACGAGCAGCGTGTCGGTGCGGTCGAGGATCGCGCACACCTCCCGGCTGCGGCCGCCGATCACGGCGGGGCCGCGTCTGATCTGACCGGCGACGAGTTCGCTTCGGACACGGTCGAGTTCGGCGATCGTCACCCGGTCCACTACGGCGGGGTCGCCCGCGACCTTCCGGGGCCGGCCCGTGCATTCCCGGGTGAAGACGACGAGCGCGTCGTGCGCGACGAGATCGGTGAGCAGCGCCGAGAAGCGCTGGCCGATGTCGGTGAGCGGGCCGACCAGCACGTCGCGCAGCGCGGTGATCAGGGGGCCGGCTTCGGGGTTCGTCGTGCTCACCGCCCCACGATATCGGGGGCCGGCACTCGGCCCGCTGTCGTGCACCGGCGGCTACGATTTCGGAGCAGGAAGCAGGAGGTGCCCGTGGGGTCCGCAGCACACTACGACGCTGCTCGCGGCACTGTGCCCCGTCTGCTGTTCGACCGGGTGGCCGACACTCCGGGCAGCGAGGCCTACCGATTCCCGGATTCCGGCGGCTGGGCGAGTGTGACGTGGGCGGAGGTCGGTTCGCGCGTCACGACACTCGCGGCCGGGCTCGTCGCGCGGGGTGTCGCACCGGGCGCCCGGATAGCGATCCGCGCGGCCACCAGCTATCGGGCGATCCTCGCCGATCTCGCGGTCGCGTGCGCGGGCGCGGTCTCGGTGCCGGTGTATGCCCCGACCCGCGACGACGAGGTCCGCAACCTGGCACGGCACTGCGACGCGGCGCTGACCGTCACCGACCGGGACGTGGACGCACGCGTGCTGCACCTCGATCGGCTCGCCGAACTCGCGGCGGACGGTGATGCGCTGCTCGACACCGACCCGGACGCCGTCGACGCCCGGATCGCGGAGGTCACCCCCGACTCGGCCGCGTGCCTGATCTACACCGCGTGCGACGACGGAAGCGCCAAGGGCGCGATCCTGTCGCACGGCGCGGTCGCGTACACGGCGCGGGCCATGGCGGAGGTGGGCATGATCGGCCCGCGGGACCTGCAGTTGCTGTGGCTTCCGCTGTCGCACGTGTTCGGCCGGGCGCTGCTGTTCGTGGCGATGCAGGTGGGCCTGCCCACCGCGGTGGACGGCCGGGCCGATCGGGTCGTGGAGAATCTGCGGTCGGTGCGCCCGACGTTCCTCGGTTCCGTGCCGCACGTGCTCGCGAAGATCGGCGCCGCCGCTGCGGCGGACAGGTCGGCGCTCGGCGGCCGGCTGCGGTTTCTCATCTCGGGGTCGGCGCGGTTGCCACGCGACCTCGCGAAGCGGTTGGAGGATCTCGGCGTTCCCGTGTTCGAGGGATACGGGATCACCGAGACCGCCGGGCCGGTGTGTGTCAACCGTCCCGACGCGCACAAACCGGGCTCGGTGGGTCTGCCGTTGCCGGGCACCGAGGTCCGGATCGCCGACGACTGCGAACTTCTCATTCGCGGTCCGTCCCTGATGACGGGCTACCACGCCGATCCGGTGGCGACCGCGGCCGCGCTCGACGCCGACGGCTGGTTCCACACCGGCGACTGCGCGACGGTCGACCCCGACGGGTTCGTCTCGATGCGTGGCCGCAAGAAGGACGTGTTCAAGACGACCACCGGAAAGTACGTGGCACCGAACGCGATCGCCGAGCGGTTCCGCACGTTGTGTCCGGGCGCGGAGATCGTGGTGGTCGGCGAGGGTCGCTCCCACTGCATCGGTCTGGTCTTTCCCGGCGACCCGGACTTTCCCGGTGCCCCTGACGCCGACGTGCACGCGGCCGTCGAGCAGCTCAACGGCGAGCTGAACAGATGGGAACGCATCCGGCGGGTCGCGATCGTGGACCGGCCGCTCGGCGCCGGTGATCGGGACGAGACCGGCGCGCCGCGGCGTGCAGTGGTCCTCGAGCGGTTCGCGGACGTGATCGATCGGCTCTACGACGAGCATTGACATATGCAGCCGATTGGCTGCATATTGGAGGAGTGGATGAGGATGCGGTGTTCAAGGCCCTCGCCGACCCCACCCGCCGCAGCCTCCTCGATTCGCTGCGCGCGCATCCGGGGAGCACCCTGGGCGAGTTGTGCGACGGCCTCGACATGCGCCGCCAGTCCGTGAGCAAGCACCTGGAAATTCTCGAGCTCGCGAATCTGGTGACCACGATCCGGGACGGCCGCCGCAAGCTGCACTATCCGAATCCTGTTCCCATCCACGAGATCCGGAACCGCTGGATCTCGAAGTTCGACGAACCCCGGGTGCTCGCCCTGGACGCGATCGCTCGACGCGCGGAGGAGCTCGCGATGACCTCGACAGACGCACACACCATTCCCGACTACGTCTACACCACCTACATCCGCGCCACCGCCGAGGACGTGTGGCACGCACTCACCGACGCCGACCTGACCGCGCGCTACTGGGGGCACGCCCAGGTCTCCGACTGGACGCCGGGCAGCAGGGTCGAGCACGTCCGTACCGACGGCTCGGGCATCGCGGACTGCGCCGGCCGGGTGATCGAGGCCGACCGCCCCCGGCGTCTGACGTTCGGTTTCGACGACCCCGCACGGGTCGATAACCCGGACTTCGAGCCGAGCGTCGTGACATTCGAGATCGAACCGCACCGGGACATCGTCAAACTCACCGTGGTGCACCGGAAGCTGCGGAACGCCGACGATCTGCACGCGATCGGCCAGGGCTGGCCCGCCGTGCTCGCCAACCTCAAGACGCTGCTGGAAACGGGCGAGGTGCTGCCTCAGGCGCCGTGGGAGTTCCATGCCGAGGAACGCGCCGCGCACATGGCGCAGAACGGGTGAGACGCCTTTCCTGCGGCCGCGGATCTGCCACTAAGGAACCTCTCCGGTGTCGACATCTCCGGTAGGTACCCGCATCCACTGCCGCCGGTGTTCCCGCAGCTCGGTTTCGCGGCGGGCGCGGTAGTGCGCCAACGCCGCCGACAACAGATCACCGAGATGATGACGGTGATTGACCCG